>CAZZZU010000066.1:8045-22528 GCA_964658805.1 uncultured Steroidobacteraceae bacterium | reverse complement strand
TCGAGACGCCGGTGGTGAGGTTGATCGGCTGCGTGGCGCAGGTCGCGACGGCCGGGGAGAAACGCCGGGTCATGAACTCCTCGATGGTCTGAAAACCGACCAGGCGCATTTCGCGCAGTTCTTGAATTCGCCGCATCACCAAAACGTGATACGCCTTGCATGCACCGAATCGAAACTGGCTTTTCACCAGACAGCGTTCGACGTCCGCCGCCAGGTTGGTCAACTGTTGCAGCAGCTTCTCATCAGCGACGCTATGACCGGCGATGTCGTCGGTGAGCAGGGAGAGCGATCCCTCGACTGCGTGGATGACCCGGGATTGCTCGCGTGCCAGCGGCAACGCCAGCATCGCCATCATCCGGTATGTTTCGATTTCCAGCAGACGTTGAATCATTCGGCCAGCCTGCCTGCGCGTAAAATTGCGGCTCATGACCAGAATGCGCGAAAAGCCATCGCCGTGGATACGAAAGTCGCTGAAGGCCATGCCGGTGTCGCCGCCTATTCCGGCGCCGATGACCACGTTGCCATCGAACTGTCCTGCGAGGTATTTTGGCTCCGGCGGCGCGGCGCCGGCGGTCATCAGCGTGGCGTGCACTGCGATGATGGTTTCGCCCGGTACGCCGGCCAGCCATCCGGACGGCAACAATGTCACGGCGGGTTGCGCAAACGGCGCTGTCTCAGCACCCGCTGCGAAGAATGTGTAGGTGGAGAATTCGCCATGACGCTCCCATTTCAGGCGGACTTCCGCGAGATCCAGCGTGAAATGGGTTGCGTCGGCGGACGGCGCGGTCGCATTGAGCACGTTGCACAGATCAGCGAGATGGGCGATCTCGAGGTTACGCTGCTGCGGATTCAGCACCACGGCAAGATGGCTGGCACGCATGGGCGCGGACAGCGCCTCCGGCGGCCGTGCGTGTACTTCGTCCGATAACCAACGCCGCTCTGGATGGTCCGCCGGCAGCAGTTCGGCGGTCGATTCTGTCGACATCGGCAACGTTGTACCTCTCCAGTTCCACGGCAAAATTTGGGTAAACACGCCAGTCGGCGTCAAGTTTACGCGAACGAGGTTTCAAACGTGGGCAGCAGGCATTTTGCGCAGGCAGCCCCATGCTTGCGTACTCCAGAGAATGAGCGCCAGCAGCGCGGCCTGGACCGGCAGCCGGGCGATGAGCGCCGAGTACGGGACCGAGAAGTTTTCAGGCTGCTGCAACATGTAAATGTGGGCAGGCGTGACCGCCAGCGTCAACAGGAACAAGCCGAGGCCCGCGACGGCGCGGGTTTGGCGGATGAGAATGCCAACGGCACCGAGTAATTCGAACACCCCGCTGACCAGCACCGCAGCGCGCGGCCAGGGGATGTAGGGCGGCACGATGCGCATTTCGGTGTCGGTGAGGATGAAATGCGCGATGCCCCCGAAGAAAAACCACGCGAAGACGAAGCCGAGACCCCAACGCCGCAGGGTTAGAGCGCGCGCCGCCTTCACGTCAGCGCCGGTCGGCCCGCCAGCGCGCGGATGATCTCGGATTCGCCGCATACGCCGCAGATCCGGCCGTCATCGGCCAGCAAGACGGGATGACCGGTATGCTGACGTAGCTGGATGATGGTGCGCAAGGTCACGGAGCGCGGTGCGATCGCCATGCCCGCCAGCGTCGGTGCCATCACCTCGGCCTCGCCGACGTGTGCGACTTGCTGTTCCTGACCATTCACCCACAAGGTCAACGGCCGGCCTTCGGGATCGACGGCCATGCGGTAGCGGCGCTCGTCGTCCAGCCATAGAGTCGCGCCTTCACTCTGCATGCTGGCGCGTTGGCGCATGATCATGTCGCCGGTGAGCACGCTCAAGGGATTCATGTGGCGGACGAATTCGGCGACATATTCGTCGGCCGGCGCCAGGACGATTTCGTCCGAGGTCCCGGTCTGGATGATGCGCCCGCCCTGCAGAATGGAAATACGATCGCCCAGCCGCAACGCTTCATCCATGTCATGACTGACGAACAGGATGGTCTTTTTGACCCGTGCCTGCAGCTCGAGCAATTCATCCTGCAACTTGCCGCGAATCAACGGATCGAGCGCGGAGAATGGTTCGTCCATCAACAGGATGTCAGCTTCGGTCGCGAACGCCCGGGCGAGGCCGACACGCTGTTGCATGCCGCCGGATAGTTCGCCCACCGAGCGCTCGGCCCATTGGGTCAGGCCCACCAACTCGAGCTTTTCATCCACGACGCGCTTGCGGGTGCTTTCGCTCTCGCCGCGCAACTCGAGGCCAAAGCCGACGTTGGCGCGTACGCTACGCCACGGCAGCAGACCGAATTGCTGGAACACCATGGCGATCCGTTCGCGCCGCAGGCGCCGCATGGTCGCTGCATTACAGTTGGCCACATCGGTGCGCGTGTCGCCGTCGCGCACCCAGACTTCGCCGCGCGTGACGCGGTTGAGCCCGTTCGCAGCGCGGAGCAGGGTCGATTTTCCGGAGCCCGACAAACCCATCAACACGGAAATTTCGCCGTCTTCGACGCTCAAGTTTGCGCCGGCGACGCCGATGACGGCGCCATATTTCGCCTGGATATCCTGGCGCGTACCCCCGGCATCGAGCGCGGCGAGCGCGCCACGCTCCAGCTTGCGACCATCGCGGCCGGCCTTGCCAAAGACGATGTCGACGTTCTTGAACTCGATGGCCGCGCTCATCTGGGTGCCCTCCGCTCGTTCGGCCGGCTGACGCGGTCGAGGATGATGGCAAGCAATACGATCGCGAAGCCGGCTTCGAAACCCATACCCACCTGAACCGAGTTCAACGCGCGCACGACGGGTACGCCGAGACCGCCGGCGCCGACCAGCGCCGCTATCACCACCATGGACAAACTCAGCATGATGCATTGTGTGATGCCCGCGATGATGGTCGACGAGGCGCCGGGTAGTTCGACCTTCCACAGCAACTGCATGGGCGTCGCGCCGAACGCCTCTCCCGCTTCGATGAGCGGCTTCGGCACCGAGGAGATGCCGAGGTGGGTCAGGCGGATCGGCGCGGGCAGGGAAAAAATAACCGTGGAGATCAGGCCGGGCACCACGCCGAGTCCGAACAACACGAGCGTCGGTATCAGGTAAACAAAGGTGGGCAGCGTCTGCATCAGGTCGAGCGCCGGCCTGAGCGCTGCGAATAGTTTGGGTCGATGGGCGGCGGCGATCCCGACAGGCACGCCGATGACGGAGGAGGTGAGGGTGGCGACCAGCACGAGGGACAAGGTTTCCAATGTGGCAAGCCAGTAGCCCTGGTTGAGTATGAACAGCAGCGCCAGCGCGACGAAAATGGCCAGGGGCACCGAGCGCCGCAGCACCCAGGCGAGCACGGCCGCGAGCACGATCAGCGCGGGCGCGGGAATGACCCGCAGCGCCCCCGTGACCCCGGCCACCATGCCGCTGATGACCAGCGAGACGCCATCAAAGAACAGGGTGCCATGCGTTTTGACCTGCTCGATGCCGGACGCGATGACATCGCCAACAGGGATCTTGTGGCTGACGACAAACTGCTCGAAGCCGGTGGGGCGGGGCGGTGGCGCGGCATTCGCGAGGGCAGTGGCGGCGGGCAAGCCATCGAACGTGGTGACCCCATCGAGCCACGCTTTGGAGACGGTGGGATTGGCCTTGAGCCATTCCGCTGCGGCCAGATCCGGTGCTTCATGCCGATCCAGCATCGCGGCCATGATCTCGGTTTCGCCGCGCGTGGAAAATTTCAAATTGTTCAGCAAACGGCCCACATTGGGACATTGGCCGACGTAGTCCTTGCGGGTCACCGTATAAATCGTGGCGCCGCCGTAGTTGGGTCCGAAGACGGCGTCGCCGCCCGTGAGGTATTTTAGATCGAACCGCATGTTCATCAGGTGCGGCTCCCAGGCAAGGAACACGACAGGCTGCTTACCGCGGTAGGCTCGATCGACTTGCGCCAGCATCCCTTGCTCGCTCGATTCGATCAGCTTGAAGTCACCGAGACCAAACTCGTTCTCCTTCACCATTTTGAGTACCAGGCGATTGCCATCGTTACCCGGCTCGATGCCGTAGATCGCGTGACCGAGCGGCGCTGCAAAGCGTTGGATGTCCGCGAAGTCATGCAGGCCCGCGTCATAGGCATAGGCAGGCACTGCGAGCGTGTATTTCGCGCCCGTGAGATTCGCGCCTAATACCGTGATCGATCCGTCGGCGTCGTAACGGGCGCGGTCCGCTGCTTGAGCGGGCATCCAGTTGCCCAGGAAGACATCGATATCTTTGTTCTTCAGAGACGCGAAGGTCACCGGAACGGATAGGACGGTAGTTGCTGGCGAGTAGCCGATGGACTTCAGAATTTCGCTCGCCAGTGCGGTCGTGGCGGTCACGTCGGTCCAACCCACGTCGGCAAAGCGAACCGTTTTACAACTCGGCGGGTCTGGCGTCGCGAAAACGCTCGTTGCGAACATCAGACTCAGAAAGGTGGCGGCGAGCCTGCACCACTTGACCCGATGCGCGCAGCGGCGGCATGATCCGATAGTCGAGGCAAGATTTGAATGTTCGTTCAACGAGCTTTTGTGTCGGCTCACCTATATATCCCTAGTTATTGATTTATATGAAAAAGCAAACGGTCGCATCCGGTTCCGAAGTTTCCGCAACGAGCCTGAAATATTGAACCACGTATCAGCAATCGGTGTAGACAGTCTTGCGCTGCCCGGGGAGCCGACGCGACGCCGGCAGCTCGTGGAAGTCACGATCGACAGCCTGGCGGAAGTGGGTTTTGTGGGCACCACCCTGGCACAGATCACGGCGCGCGCGGGCGTGTCGCCCGGTCTGGTGGCACATTATTTTGGCGACAAGGATGCATTGCTGGTGGCTGCCTTTCGCTCCTTGGCGCGTCGAGTGCGCATGCAAGTGCACGCACGTTTGCGCACCGTCGGCACGCCGCGTGGTCGGATTCAGGCGGTGATCGATGCCAATCTTGCGCCTGAGGAGTTCGAGCAGCGAAGCGGCGCCGCATGGCTGGCATTTTGGGGTCAGGTACCGCACGTCACCCGTCTGCGCCGCATTCAATCCGCGTACCAGCGTCGTACCTTGTCGAGCCTGCAAGCACCCCTGGCGCGACTGGTTGCGGCCGAGGAAGCACATGGGCTGGCCGTGATGATCGCCGCGATGATCGACGGCGTGTGGTTGCGTGCCGCTTTGTCCGGATGGCACGAGGCGGACAGCCAGGGCGCGCGTGCCATGCTCACCGCATTCGTCGATGCGCGCCTGACGGGACCGGCGAAGCCGCCGGTTGCGCCGCGTGTCAGCGCTCCGCCAACCCCTGCCCGGTTTGCCTCGGTCAATCCGGCGACGGGTGAGACGCTCGGTTTCTTCGAGGTCGCGGACACAGCGGCGGTCGACGCAGCGGTCAGGGTGGCGGCGCGGGCGCAGCAGGGTTGGGCGGCCATGCCGGGTGCTGAGCGCGCGCGCATCTTGCGGGCGGCTGCGGCCCTGTTGAGGTCCCGCAATGACGAGTTGGCTGAGCTCGAAACGCGCGATACCGGCAAGCCGATCCAGGAAACCCGCGTTGTCGATGTCATCTCCGGCGCCGAGTGTTTCGAATATTTCGCGAGCTTGAGCCAATCGCTGAGCGGCGAGCACATCGATTTGGGCCCCGGCGCATTCGGTTACACGCGGCGCGAACCGCTCGGCGTGGTAGCCGGCATTGGCGCCTGGAATTACCCGTTGCAGATCGCCTGCTGGAAAGCGGCGCCGGCCTTGGCGTGCGGCAATGCCATGCTCTTCAAGCCGGCGGAACTCACGCCGTGTACGGCAGCCAGGCTCGAAGAGATTTTGCTGGAAGCGGGATTGCCCGTCGGGGTATTCCAGGTCGTGCAGGGCGCTGCCGAGACCGGGCGTGCGTTGACGCGCCATCCGACCATTCGCAAGGTGTCATTGACGGGAGAAGTCGGGACCGGCAAAGCGGTCATGACCGACGCAGCGTCGACGCTCAAAAATGTCACTCTCGAACTCGGCGGCAAATCGCCCTTGATCATCTTCGACGATGCCAATCTCGACGATGCCGTGGGTGGGGCCCTGCTGGCAAATTTTTATTCAGCGGGCCAGGTCTGTTCGAACGGCACACGGGTATTCGTGCACCGCGCCGTCAAGGCGGAGTTCTTGAAGCGTCTGCTCAAGCGGGTCAACGCAATGCGGGTGGGTGATCCCATGCATCCCGATACGCAGGTCGGTGCGCTCGCTTCGGAGCAGCACATGCACAAGGTGTTGTCTTATATTGCGGCCGGTCGTGCCGAGGGTGCGCAACTGCTCGTCGGCGGCAAACGGATCGTAACGGGCGCCCTCGCCAAAGGATTCTTCGTCGCCCCCACCGTGTTCGACGGCTGCCGCGATGACATGAGTATCGTCCGCGAAGAGATCTTTGGGCCGGTGATGTCGGTGCTCGATTTCGAGCGCGAAGACGAAGTCGTCGAGCGCGCCAACAGCACCGATTTTGGGCTGGCCGCCGGCGTGTTCACCAACGACCTGACGCGCGCTCATCGTGTGATCGCGCGTTTGCAGGCCGGCACTTGCTGGATCAATCACTACAACGTGACGCCGATCGAACTGCCTTTCGGTGGCGTAAAGCAGTCGGGGTTGGGACGTGAAAACGGCCGCGCCGCCATCGAGCATTACACCCAGTTGAAAAGCGTTTACGTCGCGCTGGGTCACGTCGACGCACCGTATTGACATGGCGCAGGAAGATTTCGACTACGTGATCGTGGGCGCGGGCTCGGCAGGCTGCGTGCTCGCCAACCGGCTGAGCGCCGATGGGCGCAACAGTATCCTGCTGCTGGAATACGGCGGTTCGGACCGTTCGATCTTCATTCAGATGCCCTCGGCGCTGTCGATTCCCATGAACATGCCGCGATATAACTGGGGCTATCACTCGGAGCCTGAGCCTGCACTGGGTGGCCGCAGCCTGCACACGCCGCGCGGCAAGGTGCTGGGCGGTTCGTCCTCCATCAATGGTCTGGTCTACATCAGGGGCAATCCACGCGATTTCGATCGGTGGGCGGAGGAGGGCGCGAGCGGTTGGTCTTATCGGGACGTGTTGCCGTACTTCAAACGCGCCGAGTGCCGGGAAGATGGCGGCAACGAATATCGTGGTGACGCCGGTCCCTTGCAAACCCGTTATGGCTCGATCGGTAACCCACTGCATGCCGCATGGCTCGCCGCCGCGGCCGAAGCGGGATATCCGCTGACGGCGGACGTGAACGGCGCACAGCAGGAAGGTTTCGGGCGAATGGATATGACGGTGGGTGGCGGCCGGCGCAGCAGCGCGGCCAATGCCTATCTTCGTCCGGCGATGGCACGTCGCAACCTGAAGGTCGTGACCCACGCGCTGGCAACCCGCATCCTGTTCGGCGGACGGCAGGTCAAGGCATTGGAGTACCAGCGCGGCGGCACGTCGCACCGGGTACGGGTCAATAAGGAATTGATCGTGAGCGCCGGTCCGATCAACAGCCCGCAACTATTGAAGCTGTCGGGCCTGGGCCCGCAGGCCGAGCTGCGGGAGCATGGAATAGAAGTCGTCCACGATCTGCCCGGCGTGGGTGAGAATCTTCAGGACCACCTGGAGTTTTACTTTCAGGTCGCATGCAAAGAGCCCATCACGCTCTACTCGGCCATCAAGCCGTGGCGTCGGGCCCTGATCGGCGCGCGCTGGTTGCTGCGCAAAAACGGACTGGGCGCCACCAATCATTTCGAGACCTGTGGCTTTATCCGCAGTCGCGCCGGTATCGCATACCCCGACATTCAATATCATTTCCTGCCCATGGCCGTGGCCTATGACGGATCGACTCTCGCGAAAGAGCACGGTTTTCAGGCGCACGTCGGCCCGATGCGCTCCAGGAGTCGGGGCTGGGTGCGCCTCAAGTCGAAGGATCCGGCGGAGCAACCGCGCATTCTCTTCAACTACATGAGCCATGCAGATGATTGGACCGAGATGCGCGCCTGCGTGCGCCTGACCCGGGAAATCTTCAGTCAGCCCGCCTTCGATCGCTACCGGGGCCGGGAGCTGCAGCCGGGCTCGCAGGTCATGTCGGATGAACAGATCGACGCGTTCATTCGCAGCAAGGTCGAGAGCGCCTATCACCCGTCCTGTTCTTGCAAGATGGGTGCGGCCGACGACGCCATGGCGGTCGTGGATCCGCAGACCCGGGTGCGTGGGATCGATCGACTGCGCATCGTCGATTCATCCATCATGCCGTCCGTCACGACCGGCAATCTGAATGCGCCTACCATCATGCTGGCGGAGAAAGCCGCCGACCATATTCTCGGCCAGGGCGTGCTCAGCGCATCGACAGCGAGTTATTTCAGCGCTGCGAATTGGCAATCGTCACAGCGCTAGAAGTGCTGCCGAAATTGCAGCCCGATGTTGAAAGGGCGCAAAGTGGCGACACGCGGCACGAGGTATCCCGTGTCCGGATCGTGCTTGGCATACGACTCTGGATTGATGTCGCCGAGGTTGGGGCGGGCATTCGAGAGGTTCGCGGCATAAAGCGATAGCTGTGACTTGCCCCATTCGAGGCCGGTGGAAGCATTGAAGACAGAGAAGCCGGCGCGTTGCGGCGGGCTGCCGGTGAGATCCGTCGCGCTGGCCGAGGGACACGGAAAGAACTGGGTGGTTGCGGTATTGAGCTGACAGCCCGCGGTGCCGGATACGCTGTTGCCGACATAACTGCCATCGACGGCGAAGAAGCTCGAGAGTGTTGCGGTCACGGGCACGGAGAAGCGCGCGCTCGCATTGGCGGTGACTTTTGGCACTTGATAGACCCGTGAGCCATTGGGCTGCCAGTACAACGCAGCATTCGTGATGACGGCATCCTGGTAGCCGAAGCCTGCGTGCAGATCGAGATATGAAGTGGGACGCGCTTCCAGTTCCAGCTCGCCGCCGCGCACCCGCGCATCACCGGCATTGACGATGAGTGTGATGTAGCTGACGGGCGCAATGATGGTCTGCTGAATGTTTTGCCAGTTCATCTGGAACAGCGCACCGGTCAGGATGATCTTGCTGTCGTCGAAGGTGATCTTGCCGCCCACCTCGAAGTTTTCCAGTTTGTCGGACGTATAGGTCGTCGGCGTGTTCACCGTCTGATGGATCGCGGCGAAGAATGAGTCAGGTCCGCTCGGCAACGGTACGCCCGCGCCGCCGCCGCGAAATCCCTTGGAATACGAAAAATACGCCATGGCGTCAGGCGTGAAGTTAAAACGTACGGCGGCTTTCGGGTCGAAGCCGCTCTGATGCGTGTCGGGTACCGGCAACGCCAGATAGGCAAAGTTGAGGGCACCGGCCGCGAGTTCGCTGCCCGTTTGGGTCTGGTGGTAGTAGCGGCCGCCGAGGGTGAATTCGAATTTCGAGAGGTCGTAGTACAACTCACCAAACAACGCCTGGTCCTTGTGATAGCTCGGCTGCTGCGAGTTCCAGGCGAGTCCGCTTCCATAGGTGGGGCAACTCGTGTCCGTGACGGTAGTGCGGCAATACGAACCACCGACCGCCTCATTCGTATTGAGCCCGAGCTGCTGGATCAACGGCAGGGTCAAGGCATTGAGTTCGGTGTTGGAATAGGAGCGCGACAGGTACAGGCCGGCGATGCCCGACAAGCCGAACGAGGTCTTGTCGAAATTCAATCGCGTCTCGCTTACCGTGCGACGATAGTTGACGGTCTGGGTCCACGGAAATGCCTGGTTTTCCGCGTAAATTGCATTGATGCCGGGATAGAACGCGGCCCAGTCCGCGCTCAAGGCGTCGCGTGTGCCCTCGCTGCCGTCTTCGACCTGCGATGCGACACGATCGAAATAGCTCAAGGACTCGTGCACCGCATACCCTGAACCGCGATATTCGAGCGTGAGCGTCGGCAGGTAGTAGCGATCGTGGGCCACTTCCTGGACGTCGTTGGTACGGTCCAGTGTGAAACTCTGAATCGAAAACGCGGGCAGCGGTGCATAGGGCGCCTGCCAACCGTCCCAGTCCGTCTTCTGCGCCATCACGCGCACGCCCACATCGAAACTCTCGGTCACCAGCCAGCGCACCGCCAACGAGCCGCCATACGAACGATTGGCGCCGTAATTACCGACGTTCGCGAGCGTCTCACCGGTATTCGGATCGACCGAGTTACGGTGCAGGAAGCCGCCATCATGCGAGTAGAACCCAACGGCGCGCACCACCAGATTGTCGAGCAAGGTGTGCGAGCCGGCAAAGTCCACCGCGTAATCAGGCGAGCCGGCGCCGGAGGTGCCGCCAATCTTCGCACTGTAATGAATATCATCCTTGCCAGGTACGGGCTGCACGGTGACGAGGCGCAGCGTGCCACCGAGGGAGCCTTGACCGAACAGCGTGCCTTGCGGACCCTTGTCGACCTCGATCTGCTGGATATCGAGCACCCGGGGATCGAGCGAATCGGGGACGGGCGTATCGTCGATATAAACGCCGGTCGTGCCAAAGCCGTTGATGCCGCGGATCGCAACGGTGCGCGAGTCGACGAAACCCCAGTTGGCGGTGCCGTATGAAAAAGAAAGATTCGGGACTTTGGTGGCGTAATCCTCGAAGGAATGGATATTCAGGTTCTCGATCGCCTTTTCTGAGAAGGCTGTGATGGAGACCGGTACGTTGAGTGCGGTTTCATCGCGCTTACGCGCGGTCACCGTGATTTCACTCAGCTCCGTGGAGTCCGTGCTGTCTGCAGCGCAGGCGCGCTGCACGGTTGCAAGCTCGAGCGCACCGGCCACCAATAATTCCAGACACCACATCGCGCAACGCTGCATTCGCATACGCATCCCCTTTTTTTGTACCGCATTACAACGATTGAACGTCCAATCAACCCGTCAGTTGTAACGTCTGCAACATAGCCCGGCCGAGTCCTTTGCCGCAAGATGGCGGGGAAAAAACTTGAATGGGCGTTTAGCCATTCGGCTAGCCGAATGGCAAGTCAAACGGCTAGCCGGCCGGCTGATATTCCAGTCCGTATTGGTGGAGCAGGCCGCGGACATAGGGTTCGAAGGAGCGCCACACTTCAATTTGGAAAACCTGCTCGGCAGTGCGCCACAGGACGATGTCGGCCTTGGCAAGCACCGTACGCGTGCACATCTGCAGTGGGAAGGCCTGCAAACCTAAATCGAGTGGGCAACCCCCGTTCAAATCGCCTCGGCATGCGGACCGGAAATCTCGAGCGTCACCTGGCGGTGACTGACGTCCACCAGCGCGTGGGGAACGCCGGCGACGGCCTGCTCCAGCGCGGTGATCCGCTCACTGGCAGCATGACCTTGGTCGAGCAGGAGGTACTCGTCGGGCCCGAGCCAGAGCGCCGCGCTGCCGTCCGGCGACACGACCGCCGTGCAGGCTGTGTCACTGAAGCGCAAGCCGAGCGCGGCCGTGATAGCGGCGCGAGCCTGATGACCACCGTGCAAAATGATGCGTGCCGTGCTCTCAAGCATTGACGCGCCCACCTTCGGGATCGTAGAAAACCGGCGACGTCACTTCCACCTCGAGGTCGCCTCCCGCCATCGGAATGTAGAGCGTCTGTCCGCTGCGTGCGCGTCCGCCCTCGATCATGGCAAGCGCAATGGGAAACTTGAGCACGCTGCTGAAGTACGCCGAGGTCACATGACCGATCAGCTGCATCGGCGCGGTTTGACCGCGAAGCTCTGCGACCTGTGCGCCTTCCTCGATCACGGTCGTACCGTCCTTGCTGAGCAGACCCACCAGCTGCTTGCGCTGCGGCGATTTCATCGACGCCCGCGCGAGTGAGCGCTTGCCCACGAAATCGACCTTGTTCTTACCGACCGCCCACGCGAGCCCGGCATCGTCCGGTGTCGCCGTACCGTCCGTATCCTGCCCGACGATGATGTAGCCTTTTTCGGCGCGCAGTACATGCATCGCCTCCGTGCCATAGGGGGTTAGCCCCAGCGGTTCGCCGGCGGCGAACACGGCGTCCCAGACGCGTTGCGCGTCCGCGGCCGCGACGTTGATCTCAAAGCCGAGCTCGCCGGTGAAGCTCACCCGGAACAGCAGTATGGGTATGCCGCGGATGCTACCGCGCGCCACGCTCATGTGCGGCCAGCTGCGGCCGATGTCGATACCCTCCACCAGCGGCTGCAAAATATCGCGCGCCTTCGGACCCTGCACCGCGATCACGGCCCATTGCTCCGTGGTCGATGTCAGCCAGACCTTCAGCTCGGGCCATTCGGTCTGGCGATAATCTTCCATCATCGCCAGGACGCTCGGCGCGCCGCTGGTCGTGGTCGTCACATGAAAACGATCCGTCGCGGTACGGGCGACGACGCCGTCGTCGAACACAAATCCGTCCTCGCGCAACAAGATGCCATAGCGGCTGCGCCCGACACCGAGATTGGACCAGTTGTTGATGTACATCCGATTCATGAATTCGGCGGCGTCCGGCCCGACCACTTCGATCTTGCCCAAGGTCGATGCGTCGAAGAGTCCGCAGGCGCTGCGCACCGCCAGGCACTCGCGCGCCACCGCCGCGTGCATGTCCTCGCCCGCGCGCGGGAAGTAGCGCGCGCGTTTCCACAGACCCACATTTTCGAACACGGCGCCGCGGCCTTGAGCCCAGGCGTGCAGCGGGGTGAGACGCACCGGATCGAACAAATCGCCGCGCGCGACGCCCGCGAGGCTGCCGAACGTCACCGGTGTGAACGGCATGCGGAACGTGGTGTGACCGACCTGAGGAATCGGCACGTTCAAGTGACCTGCAACGATGGCCATTGCGTTCAGGTTGGACGTTTTACCCTGGTCCGTGGCCATTCCGGTGGTTGTATAGCGTTTGACGTGCTCGATGGACTGGAATCCTTCGCGGGTCGCGAGGGCGAGGTCACGTGTGGTGACATCGTGTTGCCAATCGACGTACGTTTTCTGACCGCTGGCCTGCGGCCCGTCGGGCAAAGCGCCGAGAAACTGTGCGGTGCTGATGGCTTCGGTCGTGACCTCGATTCCGTGCGGCGCCGGCACCCCTGGCGGGACGGCAGCACCCGCGGCTATACCGTCGGCGAGTACCTCGGCCAAGCCAAAGATGCCCCGGCAGGCGCCCGCCGAGCGTTCGTGCTCCGCCGCGACCGACGGAACGAAGGCCTGGATGGTCTCATCCCACGCGAGTTTGCCGCGCGATTGCGAAAACAGATGCACGCTCGGCGTGAAGCCGCCGCACATCAGCAGAACATCACAGTGGAGCCGACGCACGCTCGTGCCCGCGCCCTGGGGCGCCACCGTGACGCCGGTGATGCGTAGGTTGCCATGCGTTTCGATCACGGTGTGCGCAGCAAGAACCGCGATGCCGGCGGCACGGGCCGCGGTCGGCAGGGGGCCGTCGGCCCGGGCGCGTACATCGATGATGGCTTCGATCGCGGCCCCGGCAGCCAGCAGATCGAGTGCGGTTCGGTAGGCGTGGTCGCTCGACGTCACGATGACGGCGCGGTTGCCGACCAGGACGCCATAGCGATTCAGGTAGGCGTGTGCGGCGCTCGCCAGCATGATGCCCGGCTTATCGTTGCCGGGGAACAGCAGCGGCCGCTCGATGGCACCCGTGGCGAGCACGACGCGGCCGGCGCGAACCTGCCAGAGACGTTCACGCGGTTGATGGACGGTCGGCACTTCCTGATGATCCGTGAGGCGCTGGCTGAGTCCGAGCATATTGTGGGGGAAGTAGCCAAATGCCGTCGTCCGCGACAGCACGGTGACACGCGGGTTTTGCTTGAGTTCAGTCACTGCGCGCTGCAGCCACTGCTGCGCGGGCAGACCTTCAATCAACGCGTGTGTTTCAGCCAGCAATGAGCCTCCCAGTTCGGGCTGCTCGTCGCACAGGATGACGCGGCCATCCTGACGGGCCGCCTCGAGCGCGGCCGCCAAGCCCGCCGGACCTGCGCCCACCACGAGCACTTCGCAATGCGCGTAACGCTGGGTATAGCGATCCGGATCAGGCAGCGTGGGCGGCTTGCCGAGTCCGGCGGCTCGCCGAATGATCGGCTCATAAAAGGACTTCCAGGCGCTCTTCGGCCACATGAAAGTCTTGTAGTAAAAGCCGGCGGGGAAGAATGCCGACAGCGCATCGTTGATGCGACCGACATCGGTCTTGAGGCTGGGCCAGCGATTCTGACTCGTCGCCACCAAGCCGTCATAGATCTCTACCTGCGTCGCCCGCAGGTTGGGCGTAACCCGCGCCATATCGCGTCGTACCGTCACCAGCGCATTCGGTTCTTCGGCACCCGCCGACAATATGCCGCGCGGACGGTGGTACTTGAAGGAGCGGCCGACCAGGTGCACACCATTCGCCAGCAGCGCCGACGCGAGTGTGTCGCCTTGCAGGCCGACGTAGGCGACACCGTCGAATTCGAAGCGCAGGCGTTGCGCGCGATCCACCTGGCCGCCCGCCGGCGTGCGGAACATCATGATGCGTCTGATGCCGGCAGGAATTGGTCGGTGGTCGTATCCCGCACCGCATTGAAAAAGCGGC
>CAZZZU010000066.1:0-8035 GCA_964658805.1 uncultured Steroidobacteraceae bacterium | reverse complement strand
CGCAGCCGCGCGCGTGGCGCCAACGCTCCGCGTAGCGGCCTTTCAGGTTGCTGCGCATGTAGAGAAAGTCCGTCCACGTTTCATCGTCCGCCATCGCCGGGTCCGGGCGCACGAGATGCGCCTGTCCGCCGTAGGTGAATTCGATCTCGGGGCGGCTGCCGCAATATGGGCAGGTGATCAACAGCATGCGAATTCCATCAGTGCGCGACCGCTGCTGCTGCCGCTTCATCGATCAAATAGCCGTCGCGGAAACGCTCGATGGTAAAAGGCGCGTTGATCGGATGCGGCTCATCGCGCGCGATGGTCCAGGCGAACAGATGTGCCGAGCCGGGCGTTGCCTTGAAGCCGCCCGTGCCCCAGCCGCAGTTGACGTACAGCCCGGCCACCGGCGTCTTGGCGATGATGGGCGAGCGATCCGGCGTCACGTCGACGACGCCGCCCCAGTTGCGCAGCATCCGCAGGCGTCGAAAAGCCGGAAACAATTCGCAGATCGCATCCAGGGTGTGAATGTTGATGTGCAGCGCGCCGCGCTGTGTATACGAGGTATACGCGTCGGTGCCGGCGCCGATGACCAGCTCACCTTTATCCGATTGACTGATATAGGCGTGAATGGTGTTCGACATGACCACGCACGGGAACACTGGCTTGACGGGTTCGGAAACGAGCGCCTGCAGGGGAAAACTCTCGAGCGGCAGTTTCACGCCGGCCAGCGCCAATACCACACTGGTGTTGCCGGCCGCGGACACGCCGATTTTGCGGGTTTGAATCGCGCCGCGAGTAGTCTCCACGCCCGCCACGCGCCCGTCTGCGTCGCGCCGGATGGCGGTGACCTCGCAATTTTCGATGATGTCGACGCCGAGCGCGTCGGCAGCACGCGCGTAGCCCCACGCCACGGCATCGTGCCGGGCCGTGCCGCCACGACGCTGTAACGCAGCGCCGAGCACCGGATAGCGGATATTCGATTCGATGTTGAGCGGCGGGCAGAAAGCCTTGGCCTGTTCGGGTTCCAGCCATTCGTTATCGACGCCGTTGCAGCGATTCGCGTGCACATGGCGCTTGATGACCTGAATGTCGTGCACGGTGTGCGCGAGCATCATCACGCCCCGCGGCGAGAACATGACGTTGTAATTCAGTTCCTGCGACAGGCTCTCCCACATTTTCAAAGAATGGTCGTAGAGCGCCGCGCTCTCGTTGAAAAGATAATTGGAGCGGATGATGGTGGTGTTGCGCCCGGTGTTACCGCCGCCGATCCAGCCCTTCTCCAATACCGCAATGTTGGTCAGTCCATGTTCTTTGGCAAGGTAATAGGCCGCGCCGAGTCCATGCCCGCCGCCGCCGATGATGATGGCGTCGTACACCGGACGCGGTGTCGCCTTGCGCCACTGCGGTTGCCAACTGCGGTGACGCGAGAGTCCGCGCCACATCAGCGCGAGTGCTGAAAAAGATTGTCTGGGCATACGTTTAAGCGGAAGGCTAGGCCTTCAGATCGTTGTTGTCCGGATCGTACGGTGAATCGACGAGAATCGTGGCCCGCTTGCGTTCGCCCAATATTTCGATCTCGATCGTCGTGCCGACGCTGGCGAGCTCCGGCTTGATGTAGCCAAGGCCGAGGCTCTTGCGCAGCGAGTGACCGTAATAGCCGGCCGTAGCGCGCCCGACGATGCGACCTTCGTGATCGAATAGCGGCTCATTGCCAAGCGCATCGGCATCCTCGACATCGTGCACTTCGAAAGTGACGAATCGATGCGGGACGCCCTTTTCCAGTTGTTGCGCCAATGCTTCCTTGCCGGTGAAGTCAGCCTTTTTCATGCGCACGAAGCGATCCAGACCGGCCTCGAAAGGACTGTAGTCGCGGGTCAGGTCACTGCCCCACATGCGATAGGACTTCTCGATCCGCAGCGACTCCATGGCGCGCATCCCCGCCATCCGAACGTTGAATTCAGCGCCGGCGGCGAATATCGCATCGAAGAGATGATGGGCGTATTCGATCGGGAAGTGCAATTCCCAGCCGAGTGCACCAATGAAATTGACTCGCAGCAGATAGACGTCCGTAGCGAGGCCCACTTCGCACACCTGGCCCGTCAGCCAGGGAAACGCCGTGTTGTCGAGCGGCGCATCGATGAGTTTGGCGAGCAGCGCGCGCGAGCGCGGCCCCGCCACGACGAAGCAGCCACGGCTCATGGTGATGTTGCGCAAGGTCACGCTGCCGTCACCCGGCAGGCGCTTGTTGAGGAAATCGCCGTCGTAGCGCTCCGCCGCGCCGGCGCTCACCACATAAAAGTGATTCTCGGCAATTTTGGTGATGGTAAATTCCGAACGGATACCACCGCGCGGTGTCAGGGCATGGCACAGCGCGATGCGCCCGATCTTGGTGGGCACTTTGTTGGCGACCAGGCTGTCCAGCCAGGCTTCGGCGCCGGGGCCCGTGATCTCATGTTTGGTGAACGGTGTCAGGTCGATGACACCGACGTGTTCACGCAGATGCCGCGCCTCAGTACCGACATGCTCAAAATAATTGCTGCGACGAAAACTCCACTGGTCCTTGGGTTCGACACCGGGCGGTGCAAACCAGTTGGCACGTTCCCAACCGTAACGCTGCCCAAAAACCGCGCCCATGCGCGCCAGTTTGTCGTACACCGGGCTGGTCTTCGCCGGCCGCGCGTCACCGCGTTCCTCGTCGGGATAATGAATGACGAAGACATTGCGGTAGGTCTCTTCATTTTTTTGCACGACATAGCGTTTGCTGGTGTAAGCGCCATACCGGCGTGGATCCACCGCGGTCATGTCGATACCCGGCTCGCCTTCGGTGATCCATTCGGCGAGTTGCCACCCGGTACCACCGGCAGCCGTGATGCCGAAGCTGTGCCCCTCGTTCAGCCACACATTCCGCACGTCCCAGGCAGGGCCGACCAGCGGACTGCCATCCGGCGTGTACGCGATGGGGCCGTTGACGATGTCCTTGATGCCGCAATGGGCCAGCGACGGGACCCGCCGCTGCGCCGCTTCGATGTGCGGTAACAGTCGGTCCAGATCACCCTCGAAGAGGTTCTTGCCGAACCAGTCGGGCACGCCGTCGGCAAAGCGCGCCGGCGCGCCTGCTTCGTACGGGCCGAGAATCCAACCCATGCGCTCCTCGCGCAAATAGTAGGACTGGTCCGATTCGCGCAGCACCGCGAGTTCGCGACCGCCGCCCTTGCGATACGCGAGCAGTTCCGGCGCCTCGTCATACACGATGTATTGATGCTCGACCGGAATGGACGGCACGTTGATGCCGAACATGCGTCCGGTCTGGCGTGCATAGTTGCCGGTGGCGCAAACCACATGCTCCACCGTGATGTCACCCTTGTTGGTGGTCAGATGCCATTCGCCGGATGACGTGCGCCTGACGGCCGTCACCTCGGTTTGTTCGTGAATTTCAGCGCCACGCGCCCGCGCGCCCTTGCGCAGCGCCATGGTCAGGTCGGCCGGCGCGATGTGCCCGTCGTCCGGGTGGTACAGGGCACCGACGATCTTGGGTGTCTCGATGCCGTCACCGAGCTCGAGCAAGGGCCACAGTTTGCGCACCTCATCGGGTCCGATGACCTGGAAGGGCACGCCGATGGTGTTCGCGGTTCCGCAGTACTTCTGGTACTCATCCATCCGTTCCCGACTGGTGGCAAGGCGCAGATTGCCGGTGACGTGCAACCCCACTTCCTGGCCGGTTTCCGCCGGCAGCCTTTTGTACAGATCGACCGAGTACTTATGCAGTTGCCCGACCGTGTAGCTCATGTTGAAGAGCGGCAGGAGTCCGGCAGCATGCCAGGTGGAGCCTGCGGTCAGCTCTGCCCTTTCCAACAGCACCACGTCACGCCATCCCTTCAGAGCAAGGTGGTAAAGCGTGCTGACGCCGACGGCGCCGCCGCCGATGACGGCGACCCGGGCATGAGTTTTCATCGTCGATCTCCCAAAATATGCGAGTCAGTGTAGCTAGTGGGTCTGTAAACAGTACGCCATATGCGACAGTCGCTTAATCAAATGCGACTGATGGGTCCGCGTGGCATACTCGGACGAATGGCTAAATATGCCTTTTTGACCTTACCGAATTATTCCCTGATCGCCGTTGCCAATGCGCTTGAGCCGTTGCGCATGGCCAATCGGGTCGTCGGCAAAGATGTCTACGAGTGGTCGATCGTCAGCATGGATGCGAGTCCGAGCATCGCGAGCAGCGGCCTTGCCTTGTCGCCGACCGGGGCGCTGCAGACCTTGCAGAAGGCCGATATCGTGTTCGTATGCGGCGGGGTCAACGTACGCGAGGCGGTTACGCCTGCATTGCTCACCGCACTGCGTCGACTGGCGGATCGGCGTATCGCGCTCGGCGCGCTGTGTACGGGCGGCTATGCGCTTGCCAAGGCCGGGCTGCTGGATGCCTGTCGCGCCACGATTCATTGGGAAAACCTCTCGGCACTGCGCGAGGAGTTTCCACGCGTCAAACTGAGCAATCAGCTCTTTACCATCGATCGTGATCGCTATACGTGCTCCGGTGGGACGGCACCGCTCGATCTGATGCTGAATCTCATCGAACAGCGCCTGGGTTCCAAAGTCTCGCAGCGGGTTTCTGAACAATTCATCGTTGATCGGGTGCGCACCGATATCGACCGGCAATATATCCCGTTGCGTGCCCAGATCGGCCTTTCGCACCGCAACCTGATCCGGGTCGCGCAAATGATGGAACAGAATATCGAAAAACCCTTGTCGCTCGAGGCGATCGCGAAGAATTCGGGGTTGTCGCGGCGCCAAATCGAGCGACTGTTCAAGCGCGACCTGGACTGCGTGCCGAAGCGGTTTTATCTGGAGATGCGTTTGCGCCGGGCGCGAGAACTGCTGCTGCAGACGGCGATGCCCATCATGGATATCACGGCTGCTTGCGGCTTTCAGTCGCCGCCGCATTTTTCCAAATGCTACCGCAATCAGTTCGGCCACCCGCCGAGTGCGGAACGGCGCGTGACCGGTTCACGACGGGAGGCCGCAATCAATGCGTTGAATGCCGCCGTGCTGACCTGATTAGGCCGTAGGCAGAACCCCGCAGTCGTCGTATCTGGGGCATAGGGCGTCGCTTTCGGGAATGCCCGGGCGAAGAAGGTTGCTATCGTATCGACTTTACGGAAAGGGCCCAGCGATGACGGCACGCGACAAAGTATTGAGCGAATTACGGCTGCGCAAGCCTGCGACGCCGCTGCCGCGCGATTTTTACTGCAGCCGGGAGGACTATCAGGTCGATCTCGAGATGATCTGGTATCACGACTGGCTGTTCGTCGGCCATGATTGCGAAGTGCCCGCCGCGGGCGACTACCTCACGTTTCAGGTAGGCGATTATCCGGTGATGGTGGTGCGCGATCGCGATGGTTCGCTGCGCGCCTTTCACAACAGCTGCCGCCATCGTGGCTCGCGTATCTGTTCAGCCGTGCATGGCAGCTCGTCGCGGCTGACCTGCCCCTATCATCAGTGGACTTATAATCTCGACGGCCGGCTGCTCGCGGCGCGCGACATGGGCCCCGATTTCGACCGTTCGCAATACGGTCTCAAAACGGTGCACTGCACCAGCGTTGGCGGCTATATCTGGATCTCCCTCGCGAAGGTTGCGCCGGATTTCGAGCCCATCCGCAGCCACCTCGAGCCCTATTTCCTGCCGCACAAGCTCGAGCAGACGAAGGTGGCGTTCGAGTCGACCATCATCGAGCACGCCAACTGGAAGCTCGTCTGGGAAAACAATCGCGAGTGCTATCACTGCGCCGCAAACCATCCCGAATTGATCCGCACGTTTCCACAGGATCCGGTGGTCACGGGGGTTGCCGGCGCTGAAAAGAATCCCCTGATCGCCTCGAAGTGGAAGCACTGGGAATCGCTCGGTTTGCCGAGTCGCTTCCGCATTTCGGACAGTGGTCAGTACCGCACGGCGCGGATGCCGCTGAACGAGGGCATGGTGAGTTACACCATGTCGGGCAAGGCGGCCGTGCGACGGCCGCTGACCGACAGCGTAACGGAGAAAGATATCGGAACGCTGGTGCTGTTCCATTATCCGACCACGTGGAATCACGTGATGGGTGATCACGCCATTTCGTTCCGTCTGTTGCCGATCAGCCCGATGGAAACCCAACTGACCACCAAGTGGCTGGTGCACAAGGATGCGGTTGAAGGCGTCGACTACGATGTGGCGGAGATGACCGAGGTGTGGCTCGCCACCAATCACTCCGATACGCGTATTTGTCAGGAAAACCAGATCGGGGTGTGCTCACCCGCCTATGATCCGGGCCCTTATTCGCCGGTGCATGAAGATGGGACGATCCAGTTCGTCGACTGGTACTGCACGCACCTGGAAAGCCGGCTGCTGGAAGAAAGGCAGGCCTGAGTCAGACCGGCTTGTCGCCGAGAATGGTCGCCCGGTTCATGACCCGGCGCGACGGGCGGTAATCGTCGGTGGCGTAATGCTGCGTGACCCGGTTGTCCCAGAAGGCCACGTCGCCGAGGCGCCAGGTCCAGCGCACCACAAATTCTGGTTTGACGGAGTGCTGATAGAGAAAGGCCAGCAGCACTTTGCTCTCGGCTGGCGACAGTTCGTTGATGTGCGTCGTGAAGCCGCCTTGCACGAACAAGCCTTTGCGCTTCGAGACCGGGTGAGTGCGGACCACCGGATGCGACACCGGTGGGTTGTTACGCTTGGCGTTCTCGAGCCGCGCGCGCCCCGCCTCGTCCAGCGCAAAACGTTCGGTGGGAAACGACTGGCTGATGTCATGGGTTGCCGTCAGCCGCAGCAGGAATTCCTGCATGGGATCTGAAAGAGCCTCGAAGGCAGCGATGCTGCTGGCCCACAGGGTATCGCCCCCGGTGGGTGGCAGGACGCGTGCCACCAAGACCCCGCCCATCGGCGGGGTCGGCGAGAACGTCACATCGGTATGCCACAACGCATTGTCCTGCAGGTCGACGAGGTCAGTATCGAGCACGATGATCTCAGGCGCGTCAGCGTGCTTCGGATAGATCGGATGAACATGCAACGCGCCGAAACGTGCCGCAAAGTCGCGATGCTGCCGCGGGGTGATCACCTGATCCCGGAAGAACAACACGTGGTGCCGGACCAGGGCGTCGTCGATCGCCTGAATCTGGGCTTCTTCGAGCGCAGCGCCGATCTGCAGGCCTTCGACCACCGCGCCGATGGCAGGCGTCAGCCGGGTTATGTTCAGGTTAGTGACTTTCTCGAGCATCTCGCCCCCTCAATAGCGGAATCGCGGCCAAGGCCACCCCCGCGGCCAGCATCACGTACCAGGCCGGTACATAAACAGAGCCGCCGGAACTTTGTTTGGCCCAGGTCAGTATCATCGGCGCGAAACCGCCGAACACGGTGAAAGCGGCGTTATACACCAACGACATGCCGGTGGCGCGCACCGCAGTGGGAAAGATTTCCGCGAGTGCCGACGGCGCCACGCCGACAAAACTCGCCACCAGTATGCACACGATGCATTGAACGATCAGGAGCGTCGTAAAGCTCGGATCTGCTTTGAGCCACATGAACAGCGGCAGCACACACACGAGCAGGCCCAAGGCGCTCGCGAACAAGCTCAAGCGTCGGCCCACCCGGTCGGAGAGAGTGCCGAAGAAAACACAGCCGAAAATAAAGGGAATGTTGCCGATCAACGAGGCGCCAAAGGCCTCGCGGGCGGAGAAGTGAAACGTATCGGGACGTTGGATATAGGTGGGCAGGAAAATCATCAGGACGTACACCGCGACCGCCCAGAGAATGGCGACAGCGAAGCCGCTGAGCAGTGCGGGGGAGTGATGTTTGAATACCTCGATGAGGGGCGCCCGGTGCGCCTGCGGCGAGCGTTGCCGCAGCGATGTCTGCTGCTGAAACGCCTGGGTTTCGCGCAAGGAGCGGCGCAGATAAAGTCCCACCGGCGCAATCGCCAGGCCCACCAGAAACGGAATGCGCCAGCCCCATGCCTTGATATCGGTAGCGCTCAAAAAATAGCTCACTGAAAAGGCCATGAGGGCCCCGAGCACGTTG
>CAZZZU010000065.1:0-22691 GCA_964658805.1 uncultured Steroidobacteraceae bacterium | reverse complement strand
CGGTTTGCGCATTACTCACGGCGGCGGGCTATCGCCAGATTCGACCTGCCGGGAAGATCTCCAACGCGCAGTTCGGATTGTGGCGGATATACGGCAAGGACATGGAGTGGCAGCACGACGCGAAGGGAATCGGTCTCGAGGTCCATTGGCGCCTGACGGAACTTTCGTTTTTCCCCGCGGGGCCTCCGGATTTCGCAGCGATGCAGAGTGTGCAACTCAGTAGGACCGAACAAGTCAAGACATTGCAGACAGCTGCGCTGTTCACCTATCTGTGCGTGCACGGCGCGGCCCATGGATGGTCGCGACTCAAGTGGCTGGCTGACGTACACGCGTTGCTCGCCCACAGAACCGGCAGCCTGATCGAGCGGGACTACCGTGAGGCAACCGCGATGGGGCTGGGTCGAGCGGTCGGCCAAGCGCTGCTGCTCTGTGCCGACCTGTTCGAGCTGCCGCTGCCTGCGCCCTTGCTGGCGAGCTTACGCGCGTCGCGAGTCGCGGCACTCAGCAGAATCGGTACCCTGACCATGACGAGAGGTCATGCCACCGCGGAGGTCTACGATCTGCCGTTTGGTAGCACCTTGATCAGCGTATCGCATCTGTTGTTGGCGCAAGGCTTCCGTGCGGTGGTCGGTGAAGTGGTGCGTAAAGGCATCAATCTGGACGATGTCCTCGACGTGCCGCTGCCCAGGAGACTCGCCTTTCTGTATTGGTTCCTGCGCGGTCCGTTGTGGGTTTTACGGCGCGCGAAGCAAGCCTGATCCGCCAGCAGCGTCTGGCGGTGGGCGCCGCCTTGCTTATCAACACGGGAGATGATGTCATCGTCCGATGACTGCAGCCTATCAATTCGGCATTGAGGAGGAGCTGTTTCTCGCCGACGCCGGGACGCGCGCCGCACCCGACGATGTGGAAGCATTTCACAAGGAGGTTCATTCCCGATTGCCCGACGCCGAGCGCGAGCTGTTGCGGGCACAGGTCGAGATCATGACGCCGCCCTGCACGGATTTTGCCGCTGCTCACGCGTCCCTGGCGAGCGCGCGAGCCACGCTGGCGGAGATCGGCCGGGACCATGGGATCCTGGTGCTCGCCTCCGGCACCAGCCCGTTGTCCCAATGGAGACGTCAGCGACCGACCGGAAAAGATCGATATAAGAAAATCTCGGACGAGATGCAGATGCTGGCGCGTCGCGACGCTGTCTGCGGTATGCATATCCACGTCGAGGTGCCACAGCCAGACAAGCGCGTCGACCTCATGAACCGGTTTCTGCCCTATACGCCCGCTTTGCTTGCGCTCTCCGCCTCGTCGCCATTCTGGGAAGGCGAGGCTTCAGGACTGCATGCGTATCGCCTGTCGGTTTGGGGTGAAATGCCGCGGACCGGATTGCCCGAGTTGTTCGCGGATCAGAGTCACTATGATCGCCTGGTCGGGGCCATGACCAAGTCCGGGGCCATAGCCGATGCGAGTTTTCTGTGGTGGACCCTACGTCCTTCCATTCATTTTCCCACGCTTGAACTCAGGGTTGCCGACAGCTGCACGCGACTCGAGGACACGTTGGCAATCGCGGCGCTGTACCGCTGCCTGGTGCGCTTGCTGGATCGATCGCCAACGCTCAATCGGGGCCAAACTGGTGTGTCGCGCGCAATCGTTTCAGAAAACTTGTGGCGCGCGCAGCGCTACGGAGTGCACGCGACCTTCATCGACGAAGAAGGCGGCGCTTGTCCATTCGCGCAGTATCTCGAGGTGATGATCAAAGCCATTGCCGACGATATCGCTGCACTGGACTGTGACGCCGAGGTCGCGAAAGCACAAAGGATTGCTGAGGACGGCACGAGCGCTGACCAGCAACTCGCGATTGCGGGAAACCCTTCGCAATCCGCTGCAGAGGACACCGCCCTGTTCGGCGTCGTCGATTGGATTGCCGCTCAGACGGCTTCGAGCTCGCGCGACTCACGCTCCGCCTGAGTTGCCCGCTGGACAGGTCGGACAGCGGACGCTAGCCTGAACCCATAATAAATGGGAGATAGAACTTGTCCGTAGTACGCGTCTTGACCGCCATCCTCATGCTTTCCGCGCCTATTGCTTCGGTGATGGCGGACACATCGACCTCACCGCTCGAAGGGCTCAAATACCGGTTGATCGGCCCATTCCGCGGCGGCCGCGCCACCGGCGTGGCGGGTGTGATCAGTGAGCCCAACACCTATTATTTCGGCGTTGCCACCGGCGGACTGTGGAAGACGGTGGATGGCGGCACCAGCTGGAAACCGCTTTGGGATGATTTTCCGGAGGCCGCACCCGCCGTCGGCGCCGTGGCCGTGGCGCCGTCTGATCCCAAGACTGTCTATGCCGGTACCGGCGAGATGAACATTCGCGGCAATGTGGCCACCGGCAATGGGCTCTATAAATCGACAGATGCCGGCAAAAGCTGGCATTTCGCCGGGTTGCGCGACAGCCAGGTGATCGGCCGCATCATCGTCGACCCCTCGGATCCCAACATCGTGTTAGTGGCAGCGCTCGGCCACCCCTTCGGTGACAGTCAGGAGCGCGGTGTGTTCCGGTCAACCGACGGCGGCGCCAATTGGAAGAAGGTGCTGTATGTCGATGCCAAGACCGGCGCGTCGGATGTGGCCTTCGATCCCGGCAATCCAAAGATTCTCTATGCCGGCATGTGGCAGGCGCATCGCAAGCCCTGGACGATGGAGAGCGGCGGCCCCGGTAGCGGTCTGTACAAGTCCTTCGATGGCGGCCAGCATTGGCGGCGCCTGAGCGGCGGCGGATTGCCAGAGGGCATTCTCGGCCGAATCAATGTCGCTCCGAGCGCCGACCCCAAAGTGGTCTATGCGATGATCGAGGCCGGGAAAGGCGGCCTCTACCGCAGCAATGACGGCGGCGCGACCTGGGCGTTAATCAGCGACAAGAACAGCATCAAGCAGCGGGCCTGGTATTTCAACACGGTGTTCGCCGATCCCAAGGATGCCAACGGTGTCTACGTACTCAACACCTCGCTCTATCATTCCACCGACGGCGGCAAGAGCTTCAAGACGATAAAAACGCAGCACGGCGACAATCACGAACTGTGGATCGATCCGAACAATCCCTTGCGCATGGTCGAAGGCAACGACGGCGGCGCCAGTGTCTCCGTCAACGGTGGCGAGACCTGGACCTCGGAGATGAACCAGCCGACTGCCCAGTTCTATCACATCGCGGCCGATAATGAATTCCCGTTCCGTCTGTACGGCGACCAACAGGACAACTCCAGCATTTCCATCTCGACCGCGGGCCGCTCCGGCGGCGTCGGCATCGAGGATTGGAATCCGGTCGGCGGCGGCGAGAGCGGCTTCATCCTTCCCGACCCAACCGACGCCAATATTGTCTACGGTGGTGGCTACGACGCCGAACTGACGCGCCACGATCGGCGCACCGGCCAGAGCGTGCAGATCACCCCCTGGCCACGCAATACCATGGGCTGGGGTGCGGAGAATCTGAAGTATCGCTTTCAGTGGACCGCGCCGATCATGATCTCCAAATTTGAACCGCACGCGCTGTATTTCGCGGCGCAGGTGTTGTTCCGCTCGCTTGATGAGGGCCGCAGTTGGAAGGTCATTTCGCCGGATCTGACCCGCAACGACAAGTCCAAGCAGAAAGCTTCGGGCGGACCCCTGACCAAGGACAACACCAGCGTCGAGACGTACGACACCATCTTTGCATTGGCTGAGTCGCCTAAAGACAAAGATCTGATCTGGGTCGGCAGCGATGACGGGCTGGTGCATCTCACCCGCGATGGCGGCGCCCATTGGGACAACGTCACGCCCAAAGCGATGCCCGACTTCGCGACCGTCCAGGTGATCGAGCCCGATCCCGACAATCCTGGCAAGGCCTATATCGTCGCGGAGCGCCATCGGCTCGACGACTTCAAACCGTATGCGTTTCGTACCGAGGACTATGGCAAGAGCTGGACGCCGATCACGGCAGGGCTGGCGCCCGATGCGTATCTGCATGTGATCAGACGCGATCCTGCCCGGTCGGGTCTCCTGTATGCCGGCACCGATCTTGGCATCATGATGTCCTATGACGATGGCGCGCATTGGCAAAGCCTGCAACTGAACCTGCCCGTGGTGCCGGTGCATGATCTCGTGGTGCATGGGGACAGCCTGGCCGTCGCAACGCATGGCCGCGCTTTCTGGATGATCGATGATTTGTCGCCCATACGGCAGTGGGCACCGAACATTCCGACGGACTCGGTGCATCTGTTCAAGCCCGCCGTCGCCAACCATAGGGTGTTCGGCGGGCACGGTGGTTCGCTGCGCTACTTCGGCGCCCCCAATCCACCGGGCGGTGCAGTGATCAGCTACACCTTGTCGCCGCAGATCGGCACGCCGCGCCCGGCCAAGGATGCCGATAAGGATGCCGACAAGAAAGACAAGGCGAAGGACAAAGACAAGGTCGACCCGCTCGATCAGCGCATCAGCCTCGATATCCTTGATGCGAGCGGTAAGGTGATTCGACACTTCCCGGAGCCCGAAGACGCCAAGAGTCCCGGTGAGGACGATGCCAAGGCCGAGCCCGAAGAGGACGATGAGGAGGGGCACGGTTCCAAACCGGCCAAGGTGCCGCATCTTGCCGGCTTCAACTCCTTCGTTTGGGATTTGCGAACCGCGCCGGCGCGGGCCATCAAGGGCGTGCCCTTGTGGGCCGGCAGCGTCGCCGGTCCCAAAGTGTTACCCGGTCACTATCAGGTCAAGCTCACCGTCGATGGCGCCGCCCAGACGCAGCCACTCGAGGTCGTCCTCGATTCGCACGACACGGCGACTGCCGAAGACCTGTCCAAGCAGTTCGCGTTGCATAGCGCGATTAACGCCCTGCTGACCGAAGTGCAGGACACCGTGCTCGACATTCGCGCCACCCGGGTCAAGATCAAGACGGCCAAGAGCAAGGCGGCCGCCGCCGATGCGCTCGACAGTAAAATAACCGCGATCGAGGAGATCCTGATACAACCGCGTACGCACGCGTCGGAAGATGCGCTGAACTTCCCGGTAAGGCTCAACAATATGCTGGCAGCGCTTGGCGTGTTGGTGGGTTCCAGCGATGCCGCGCCGACGATGCAGGAGGAGGCCATGTTCGCCGAATTGAAGGGCGAAACGACGCCCGCGCTGGCGCGCTGGCGCGAGCTGCGGAGCCGGGAGTTGGCGGCGTTCGAACAGCAATGAAGATGACGAATCGAATCGTCTCGCTGGTTTTGCTCAGCGTGTTCATCCGCTCGGGCCTGGCCGCCGGCGCTGCCGCGCCGGCAGAGACGATCGATGACCTGGTCACCAGGAATATTCAGGCTCGCGGCGGCGTGTCGGCGCTGCATGCCATGCATTCGCTGACCATTCGTGGCAAGTTACTCATCAACGATGGCCAGATCGAAGTAGGGATGGTGCAGACCGTCGAGCGGCCTGCGAAGATACGCGTTGAGCTGAGCTTGCAAGGTTTGACCCAGATTCAGGCGTATAACGGCACCGTGGGCTGGCAGATCAATCCCTTCCAGGGCCGCAAAGATCCTGAGCGTTTGGCCGCCGACGATATCAAGAGTCTTGCGGAAACCGTGGCAGACTTCGATGGCGCGCTGGTTGATTGGAAAACCAAGGGCAACAAGCTCGAGTATCTGGGAACCGAAGACGTTGACGGCACGCAGGCCTACAAGATCAAGCTCACACGTCCCGGCAGCGATACCGAATACGTGTATCTCGACCCGGATCACTATCTTGAAATACGGCTGCTGAGTCAGCGCATTGAACACGGCGTGACCGTTGAAACCGAAACGGATCTCGGGGATTACGCGAAAATTCAGGGTGTGTTCGTGCCGTTTTCTGTGGAGTTTGGGAGAAAGGGCTCGACAGAGCGACAAAAGATCATCGTGAGTTCGGCAAAAGTGAATGCCAGGACGGAAGAGTCTTCTTTCGATCTTCCGCAGGCGAAAGAATGAGTCAACGCATTGCCATTCAGCAGTGCCTCGCTGTCGTGGTTTCGCTTCTCGTTGGCTACCACGCGGTGGCGGGTGGTCCAGCTAGGTATTCGTCGGCCACGGTGTCAGGGCTTGGTGCACGTAATATTGGCTCGGCCACGATGAGCGGGCGCATTTCTGCAATCGCGGGTCTACAGGATCCTTCCGGTCGTACGCGGATCTACGTGGCTGCGGCGAGCGGCGGCGTTTGGAAGAGTGAGGACGGCGGGACTCTCTACAAACCCGTGTTCGACGATCAGCCCGTACAGTCGATCGGCGCGCTCGCGCTCGACCCGGCGAACGCAGCTACCGTCTGGGTCGGCACGGGTGAGGCGTGGATGCGGAACAGCGTCTCGGTCGGAGATGGCGTCTACAAGTCAGCCGATGCCGGCAACAGCTGGACGAATATGGGACTGCCGAATTCTGAGCACATCGCCAAGATCGTCGTCAGCCCGAAAGACTCGAACACCGTGTTTGTCTGCGCCACGGGCAAGCTCTGGAGCGACTCCGCCGATCGCGGTCTCTACAAGACGGTGGATGGCGGCAAGAGCTGGAAACTCGTGCTGCCCGGAACCAATCTTTCGACGGGATGTTCCAGCGTATCGGTTGATCGTGCCAATCCCAACATCATCTTCGCAGCCCTGTGGGATTTTCGGCGCAAGGGCTGGTCGTTCCGATCGGGCGGTGCCAGCGCCGCTGCGCCATCGGGTAGCGCCTTGTTCCGTTCCGTCGACGGCGGCGAGACGTGGGCTGAAGTGACCGATACCGCAAATAGTGGTTTCGCCCATAAGCCCTATGGTCGCATCGCGTTGGCGATCGCACCGAGTGACTCGAGGCGCGTCTACGCGTTCGTCGAGTCGACCGATAGCGCTTTGTACGTCTCCGATGACGGCGGCTCGACCTGGCAGCAGCGCGATAAAAGCTCCTGGATGGTATGGCGGCCGTTCTATTTCGCGAATCTGATCGTGGATCCGACGAATCCCGACCGTCTCTTCAAGACCGATGGCGCACTCATCTCCAGTGAGGACGCCGGCAAGAGCTTCAGCACGGTTGGCGGATTTGTAGGCATGCACGGCGACGTGCATGACGTATGGATCAATCCGGCCAACCCGCAGACCGTATTCGCCGGCGATGATGGCGGCATGTGGTACTCCTATAATGGCGGTACGAAATGGTGGAGGGCGGGCAACCTGCCGGTATCGCAGTTCTATCACGTGAGCGTCGACCTTGCGAATCCGTATCACGTATATGGCGGCCTGCAGGACAACGGCTCGTGGATCGGCGACACCAGCCATCCCGGCGGCATCACGAACGCGCAATGGCAATCAGTTTTTGGCAGCGATGGATTCTGGGCGTTCGAAGATCCCGCGGACGAGAATTACATCTATGCAGAAGGGCAGGGTGGCTTCGCGGGACGCGTCAATCGGCATACGTTCGAAACCCGCGACATTCACCCGTTGCTCGGCGATGCGGACCTCGTCAAGTACAAGAAATTGCGCTTCAACTGGAATACACCACTCGCACTCTCACCCAACGAGCGCGGCACGATCTACATCGGTAGTCAGTTCCTGTTCCGCTCGCGCGATCACGGGCAGAGTTGGACCCGCATTTCACCAGACTTGACCACGAACGATCCTGAACATCAGAAACAGGAAGAGTCAGGCGGCGTCACCGTCGACAACTCCGCGGCGGAGATGTACGAGACGATTTATTCGATCAGCGAGTCGCCGAAGAATGCCAAGGTCATCTGGGCTGGCACCGACGACGGCCGTTTGCAGCTGACGCAGGACGGTGGTGAGCATTGGCAGGATGTGATCGGCAACCTAAGCGGCTTACCCAAGGCCGCGTGGGTCAACTGGATCGAGGCAAGCCGCTTCGACGCGGCGACGGCATACGTCGCATTCGACTTTCACAGTTTCGGCGACGTTCGGCCATACGTCTACCGTACGCGGGACTATGGCAAGACCTGGACTCCGCTCGTAACACCGGCTGACCCAAAGACCGTCCGCGGCTATGCCCACGTCATCAAGGAGGATTTGCAGAGTGCCAATTTGCTGTTTCTCGGCACCGAGTTTGGTCTGTACATCTCCATCGATGGTGGCGAACGCTGGGCGCAATACAAGGGCGGCCACCTTCCGGATGTGGCGGTGCGCGATCTTGCCATCCACCCGCGTGAGAACGATCTGGTACTTGCGACGCACGGGCGCGGCATCTGGATCGTCGATGACATTACGCCGTTGCGTGCTTTGTCGAACAGCCTGCTCAGTCAGGACTTTGGTATCGTGGCATCGCGCCCGGCCATTCAGCGTCTACGAGTGAACGGTGGCGAGCCACTGGGCGCTGCGGTCTTCGTCGGTGACAATCCGCCGGATGGCGTGGCAATCAGTTACTACCAGCGATCAAGACACCTGTACGGCCGGCTCAAGGTCGAGATTCTCGATAATAGGGGCAAGGTGATCGCTGACCTGCCTGCGAGTAAGCGCTCCGGTCTCAATCGCGTCTTCTGGAATATGCTCGAGAAGCCGCCGCATGTTCCGCCTGCCGCGCAGATCGCCTTCGCCGGAACGCAGGGCGTTCGCATCCTGCCTGGAAAGTACACGCTTCGTATCAACGACAACGGCAAAACCTACACGTCGCCACTTTCCATCAGCCTCGATCCAGCAGCGGCTTTTACGCTTGCTGATCGCGAAGCTCAATATGCAATCGCGACTCGCATCAGAAAACTGTTTGGCAACGAGAGCAAGGTCATGGATCGCATCATGAGTTTGCGCACTGACCTCGCTCAGGCCGGGGCCGGGCTACCACCGACTGATCCGCTCGCGGCCAGGCTCAAAAGTTTTGCAGAAGAAGCCGACGTTATCCGCAAGCAGATCGTCGCCACGACGGAGGGCGGCGCAATCACCGGCGAAGAGCGTCTCCGCGAGCACACCGACCAGCTGTATGGCGCTGTGCTCAGTTGGGAAGGCAGGCCCACGGCGTACCAGCAGGACAACGTAGCCGCGCTCGAAGCTGAATTTGAAAGAGTCCATCATGATTTCGACCGGCTGACGGCGAGCAATCTGCCGGATCTCAACAAGCAGCTGAGTGCCGGCAAGCGCGGGTCGATCATCGTCAAGCCGATCGATGAGATGAAGGACGAGGAGAGCGACGAGGGCTCGTCCAACGCCCAGGCGGGCCGGCCCGATCCGGATCAGTTGGTCGAGCGAACGGCGCTGCCCGTCAACTTCAAGCTGCTGCGTTAGCCTGCCCTCCCGCTCCGCTATGGGTGAGCGCTGCACTGCCAGATTGTGCCGTGGTGGTCATTCGTGGCACGCTTTTGACCATTGCGCATCTACGACACTTTCCCGTTCGATGGTGAACTCGACCTGCTCGAGCATCGCCTGCGAGAGATGTATGAGCTGGTAGACGTCTTCATACTCGTCGAGGCGGGGGAAACGTATCAGGGAAGGCGCAAGCCATGCGTGTTCGAAGCGAACAAGCAGCGGTTTGCGTGGGCCGATTCGAAGCTTCGGCACGTGAAGCTCAGCACACTCGGTGAGCCAGCACGCAGTCCGCGTTCCCGGGCAGCACTGCAACGCGATGCGAGCATGTTGGCAATGCGTGATCTTCAGCCCGATGACGTGGTGCTACTGCTGGACGTGGACGAGGTTCCCAGTCGGGCGGTTCTGCGCTTGATCCGCATGACACCGCCGACGCTGCCAACCCGTTTATTGATGACGCGCCATTATCAATACATCGAGATGATCGGCCCCGCCTCCGCGTGCTGCCCCGACGTACGCGATGCATTTGCCGTCGCCAAGCCGCGGCTCATCCCGGACAGGTGGGACGAATTGGGGGATAGATGGTTCGGGGAATCGGGGGTCGCAGTGCCTGCCGCTTTGCTGCTGGGTGATCAAGTGGCGGGCATCAACGCCGCGACACCGTTTCAGCTCAGGTTCGCGCGGCCACAAGCACGCCTGCATCACGCGGGTCGGCATCTTTCATCGGTCGACCCGTCGACGCGACTCAACGATAAACTTGCCCGTGTCTTTCACGTCGAGTGGGCCACGTCGCGAGCGCTGCAGCCGTTGAACCTGGCACGGTGCCGAGAGCATGGCGTGCATCACCGCGGCTGGTGGTACGCAGAATCGCCGCATGGTCCGCTCCCCGATGATCTGGCACGCCTGCGGCAGCACTGTGCGACGCTGGCGCGCAACGCGTCTTTGCCCCGCTTGTGGCGCCGACAGCTGGTGCGAACCTGGGCATGGCTGAGGCTCTGGCCGCGCTGGCCCGAAGCGTTCGTTCGACAGGTCGACCTGGCCTTCGACCGATGGTTGCCGCTGATCGCCGTGCCACTGATGGCGGCGGGACTGCTGCGGCGGTGCCGCGCTTTTGCGCTACGGCATCGGTCTCTGGTCGCGCCTCTTACGGACGGTCAGGGAAGGTCTCACTGAATCACGAATTTCATCGCAATGAGCTGCGTGATGAACTCATTGACGTCCGCTTCGATGGCTCCCGCTGGCGCCTCGAAGTGGACACCCGCAGCATCGATCAGCCATCCGGCGCTGCGTTCCTGGCGAAGTTGGTCCCAGATCCAGGCGCCGGTGCGATTGAGGCTGAGGTATGTCCAGGTATCCGTGTGCAGAAGAATGGAATCGCCGGCAGCTTCGGCAGCCAGGACTTTCGAGCTTTGGTGCATAGGGTCCTCTCCTTTGAGCGAGTTTAGAACGGCAGTTTGCGCGTAATCAATGTTTGCGCTCATCGCCAAATCGGCCGCGCCTCTGGACCCTGCGATCATTCGATCGGTCGCCGGCAAGTTACGCGGCTGTCGCACAGCGTCGATCTGGCAACATCGGCACATGCCGTGTGCCGCCGCCGCGACTACCGCCGGGACCCTGCCGGAAGATGTCTTTGATAGACAGCCTTTGGTCTCTGATGATCTGGTGTTCGTCTGCCGCGCACGTCTCGATAATCGAGCCGAGCTGGAACGTATGCTCGGCTCTGGCGATACCAAAGCCGCAGCCGATTCCACCTTGTTGTGCGATGCCTATCAGCGCTGGGGTGACGAATGTGTCCACCGGATCACAGGTGACTTTGCGTTCGTGGCGTGGCATCCATCTGCGGCCAGACTCACGGCCGCAGTGGATCACGGCGGCGCAGCCCGGCTTTTTTGGGCCAGCGTTCCCTCTGGGATAGCGGCAAGTGGCGAATTGGCGGCTTTGCTGACCCACCCCGACGTTTCGAAAGCGCCTGACTTCACTGCGCTGGCTCGAATGCTGGACGCCGGCATCGATCGGGCGAGCACACCATATTCCGCGGTGCGCGCTTTGCCGGGAGGCCATTGGCTGCGGTGGAGCAATGCTGGCGTGCACATTGAGCGATGGTGGAAGCCAGACCAGAAAGCCGGGCTCGTTTTCCAGGACCCGACCGGGTATGCCGAACACGCCCTGACGCTTCTCGAGCGCGCAGTCGCGGCTCAATCGCGAAGTGTCGGAGGAGTGTCCACAAGCCTGAGCGGTGGGTTGGACTCAGGATTGGTGACTGCGATCGCTGCAAATCGATTCGCCTCGGACGGAACACCACTGACGGCCTATACATCCGTTCCTGAGCCCGGTCTGCCATTACAGACTCGCGCGAACTGGGAGGCCGACGACGGCCCGTATGCCCGCGACGTGGCGGCTCGCTACCCGAATATTCGCCATCGTTTGATCCATCCCGCAGGGCGCTCCTCGATCGACGTCATGCCCGCCCTGTTTGATACCGAGCGCATACCCATGAAAAGCGTCTCGAACCTGAGTTGGATAGATACGATTTCACGAGAGTGCGTTGCGGCCGCGTCGCCGGTGATCCTCAACGGAGGAGTCGGCAACGCGACCATCAGTTACAGCGGCGCCGGGGCTCTCATCGAACTCCTCTGGGGTCGGCGCTTTGGGGCTGCCATCGCGCATGCGCGTGCGATGTCCAAGACGGAGGGACGCCCGCTGTGGCACATGCTTGCGAGTTATTCGAAGCAGGCGCTTCTCAGGCGGCAGGCATGGCGGTCCCCGGCACTCTCGCTGAATTTCGTTCGTGCCGACATGCGACCCTCAGTTGACCAACGCGTCGGCATGTTTGCGGAGCATGGCAATTCACGCGCCCGGTGGCTGGCATTCGCGACGACGCCCAAGACGACCTGGTCGGCTGATCTTCTCGCCCAGCGTGGCGCCGATTGGCGTGACCCCACCGGGGATCGGCGTTTGATCGAGGCGCTGCTGACGTTTCCGCTGGCCGCGTTTACAGCCAACGGGCACAGCCGCGGACTTGCACGAACTTTGGGGCAGGGGCTGTTGCCCGATTCCGTGCGGCTGCGACGTACGCGCGGCGCGCAGGTACCGGAACTGCCAGCCCTCATTGCCCGCGACGGCGTGCGTTACGGTGCGGTGCTGACAGCGATGCAATCGAGTCCCGCCTGCCTGGAGCTTTTAAATATTGCCGCGCTGCATGCGGCGCTCCATCGCGTCGTCGCGGGCGATCTTGACGCCCAGGCGGCAGCCGCATTCGAACGCGCATTCGGCGTCGGCTACTTTCTTCTGTCGTTGGATAGACCCGGTCTGGTAGGACCCGGCGCATGAACGACCAGGAACTCCCAGGCGTAGCAGGGGCGTGCGTTCGACGGATGACCCATATCCCATCGGAACTTCCCGGCGCGACGCGAGCCGGAGCCTGCAGTGTGGCGAAGCCGGGTGCACTGTTGCGTGTCATCCCCAATGTGGGTCGATTCCTGGCGTTGAATGGCAACATCGTCAAAGTAGCGCCTGACTCAGGTGTTGCTTGGTCCTCGCTGATGCCGTTGGTCTACGGGCCGATGGCGGCCGCTTTGATACATCAACGCGGCGAGTTGCCGCTGCATGGGGCCACGCTGGCAGAACCCTCTGCGAACCTCGCATACGCGGTGGTTGCTCCTCAAGGCGGCGGAAAATCGACGCTTGCTTTTGAACTGGTGCGGCGCGGCTGGCGCCTCGTGAGCGATGATCTGACCCGCTTGACCATTCACCATGACCAGGTCGTCGCGTGGCCCGGACGAAACGGAATCAAACTATGCGGCGACGCTTGCGATTTTTTCTCGATCGCGCGCCGCAACCTGACACCGGTGGGTGATCGTGGCAAGTTGCTCGCGGATATTGGCACGGAACGTCGATGTTATCCGCTGGCCGGCGTTTTTGCATTGGACCGGCGCAACGAGCAGCGGACTACCCCGGTCACCGGCGCCGCATCCATGGCGTTGCTGTCGACCAACACCATGAAGCTGGCCTACGCTTCCCCGCTCGGGGTGGCCCGCGCTCACATGAATATCGTTGCTCGAGTCGCTTCTTTGGTTCCCACCTTTCGACTGAGCGGACCCGGTGATCCAACGGAATTCGCAAATCGGATTCATTCGATTCTAGAGTCCCGCCAAATAATACGTGCTGATGCGGCGCAATCCATGCTTCCATCGAGATAGCGCAGCCACAGAGATTTCCCATGCAAAAAGATGAATTGCAAACGTCCGCCATACCCGCGAATTTCGTTGTTGATCAAAAAGAGGCTTGGGTGAAGCCGACAGCGGTCGCCGAAAAGGTGCAAGATGTGACCGCGGCGGGAAATACAACCACTAATTTCGCGGACTTTGCTACCTGCGCGTCTTGAGCGGTCGACCGCCGCGAGTCATCTCCTAGGCAGTCGCCTTTGATAGGCTGTGAGTTTGATCAGGTAGTACACAAATCCAAGAATGCGCGCGGCGAGTACGTCCACCGTCCGGGCACCTATGCTCGTCCGCCGGCTGCGGATTCGGCTTGAGACGTTCGCCAAATCGTTGCGCCACTGCACGAAACCCAGTCGGCGACTCGCAACGCCCTTTTGCCGGTCATAAAAATGTGAGTCGCGGCCGGCGTGTAGCGCCGTCATCACAAAGCCTCGGGCGCCGTCGTGCGCAGGGTGCACGCCTCGCGCGTGCGGTTCCTCGTACAGTACAAAGCCGGCACCCATCAGTTTGAGTCCCAGCTCGGTGCATTGCCCCCGATAAGTGGTGCGGTTCGGGAACGATATCCGTTCGAACAGACCTCGGCGGATGGCAAAATTATTGGAGACAAATCTGCGGACCGGGTGAATGACACTGTCACTGCGCACCTCGAAAATCCAGGACAGCGCGATGGCACGCTCGAACAGGGTTCCGGTTTCCAGGTGGGTTCGACCCATCACCACCGCTTTTTGGCCATCGTCGACTGCAGCAAGCAGCGCCGTCAGCCATCCGGCCTCGGGCACAACGTCGCTATCAAGAAACACGAGGACGTCGTTGGTCGTGAACGTGAAGCCGAAGTTCTTCTTTTGGTAATAATCCAAAGGCTGCGCCGACGCAACGACTCTTAGCACGCCGGGCCATGTGGCCATCGTGGCGGGCACGGCCGCTTTGATGGCGCTGCGGATTTTCGCTTCGGTGGTGTCTTCAGAATCGAAACAGATAATGGTTTCCGGGACTGATGGCCCGCTGCTATGCGATTGGATCTGTTCGGCCAGCGCGGCGAGCATGCTTGCGATCCGCTGCGGCGGGCAACTCAGTCCGGTTTCCCATTCGACTATCACGGCAAAAGATCGGGGCACGAATTTCTCGGGGAACCCAACAGTTGGCAGTGTGCGCGTTGCCGCGATGCGCTGACCAGGGTTGATTTCCTTGCACGTGTATTCGCCGCGATGCGGCAGTCTGAAGTACGATGGCAATATGTTGAAATATTTTATCCTGGTTTTCCTGGCCTTCGCTCAAAACGGTTCGGCTGCCGAGCCTGACCATGAGAGTGATTTCAAATTTAGATTCGTGGGACCGAAGACAGGAAACCGTATAGCGGCTGTGGCCGGCATAGCCGGTGATCCGAGCACCTACTATGCCGGCGCAGCGTCGGGCGGTGTTTTCAAGTCCGAAGATGGCGGCAATATTTGGGTGCCTGTTTTCGACAAGCAGTCTGCTGCAGCTATCGGCGCCCTGGCGGTTGCCCCATCGGTGCCTAGTACGGTCTGGGCCGGCACCGGCGAGGCGTGGGCGATCCGCGATAGCGACGTCATGGGCAACGGCATCTACAAGTCTCTCGATGCGGGCAAGACCTGGACCCATATGGGCTTGCCGCAGTCCGGGCGTATCGGGCGGATCATCGTCCATCCCACCAATCCCGACATCGTATTCGCCTGCGTCGTCGGGCGTATGACCGGCCCCCAACAAGAGCGCGGCGTTTATCGCACGACGGACGGCGGCCAGCATTGGGACCGCGTGCTATTCGCCGACGAAAATACGGGTTGCTCGGGTCTGTCGATGGATTCGCACGATCCGCATACCCTGGTGGCGGGACTGTGGCAGGTGGAGATGCATCCCTGGGGCGAGCTGAGCGGCGGCCCCGGCAGTGGCATCTATATTTCACACGATGGCGGCAGCAAATGGAGCCGCATCGAAGAACATGGTCTGCCGAAATCGCCTGTCGGCAAGATCGATGTTGCCGTTTCTCCCACTAATTCGAAACGTATTTATGCGCTCATCCAGACCAAAGATCAGGGGTCCGTCTGGCGCTCAGACGATGCCGGTGAGAAGTGGCGCAGAGTCAACTCGCAACGCGCCCTGATCGGCCGTGCGGGATACTACATCCGACTCGCCGTATCACCCGGCAGCGATAACGAAGTCCTGGTCGCCAACAGTTCCTTCCACCAGTCCCTCGATGGCGGTGAGAATTTTCACGAGGTTCGTTGGGGTGGCGATACGCACGACATCTGGATCGATCCCACCAATGCTGATCGCTTCGTGATCACGGATGACGCGGGCTTGATCATCACCACGGTGCACGGCCGCGGCTTTCATCGGGTCACGCTGCCCATCGGACAGATGTATCACGTGGCGGTGGACAATCAGATTCCGTATTACTTCTATAGCAACATGCAGGATGATGGGAATTTACGCGGGCCGAGTGTCCCGCTCGATGGACCGGAAGCGGGTTGGGATCGCCACATGGGCGGCTGCGAGTCGGGATTCACCATTCCCGATACGACAGAGCCGAATGTGGTCTGGGCCACCTGTTACGGAAATTCAGTTACGCGTTGGGATGCCCGCTACAAGGAAGCACATTCGGTCAGCCCCTGGAAACATACGCTTGACTCGCCGGCCGACGAGCTCAAATACCGCTGTCACTGGACCTCGCCGATCGCCATCGACCCCTTCGATCACAACAGTGTTTACTACGGCTGTCAGCTGATTTTCAGAACATCCGATGCGGGCGCAACCTGGTCGGAAGTCAGTCCGGATTTGACTTTAAAAAACGCGGCTCACCTGGGACCGTCGGGGGGCATCGTCGGCGACAACCTCGGCCAGTTTTATGGCGCCGTAGTCTTTGCGATCGCGCCGTCCAAAATCCAACAAGGGCTGATCTGGGCCGGTACCAACGATGGTCAGATTTGGATCACCCAGGATGCGGCGGCACACTGGACCAACGTCGGCCCGCACCTGCCCGGACTGCCGGCAGGCGGCACGATCACCAGCATCGCGCCATCGAGTTTCGCTGCCGGCAGTGCCTACGTCAGCATCGATCTGCATCTTCTCAACAATCGCGACCCTTTCATCTACAAGACCACCGACTTCGGCAAGAGTTGGAAGCGCATCAGCGGCGATCTGCCAAAGCACGAATTATCCTACGTGCGTACCATCACCGACGATCCGAACTGCGCCGGACTGCTATTTGCAGGGCTGGGAAATGGGTTGTTCTACTCGCTCGATGAGGGTGTCCACTGGACGCAGATCAAGACTGGCGTGCCGCCTGCGCCGGTTACCTGGGCAGTGGTCCAGCCCAACTTTCATGATCTGGTGATATCGACGTATGGCCGTGGCCTCTACATTCTCGATGACATCACGCCGTTGGAACAGATGGCGAAGCATCGCTCGGATGCGGCCGTGGTTCTATTCGAGCCCCGATCTGCATACCGTTTTATCCGCGGTCCTCGCGCTATGCTCAATTTCACGCTCAAAGCTGAACCAAAAAGCCCCATCCAGTTCGAGATCATGGATGCGCAAGGTACCGTAATCCGCAAGCTTGAGCCCAAGGAGCCGAAGGATCTGGTCGCCGGCCTCAACCGGGTAGTCTGGGATTTGCGCCACGATTCACCGCGGGTGGTGGCGTTGAAAACCCAGGCGCCCGACAATTCTCACGTTTGGGAAGAACCGCGCTTTCGCGATACGGATTTCAGACCGATCACGCATTGGGGCTCCAAGCCCGGCGAGGTCGGGCCGATCGTGCAGCCCGGTGCCTATTCGGTACGGCTGACCGTCGAGGGGCAGACGTTCACCCAGCCGCTCACCGTATTGCCCGATCCGCATGCGCCGGGATCGCCGGCCGACATCGAGCTCTCGGTGAAGACGCTGCTCGAGATCCGTAATGACATCAATCAAGCATCAGATCTCGTGAACCATATCGAAGGAATCAGAAAGCAATTCGAAGTCATCGAGGCCGGTCTGCGCCCGCCGAAGAAATCCGACAAGCCGAAGGCACCGAAAGCGGTGGAGGGCGATGACGATGATGATGACGCGGAACCCAGCAAAGCGCCTCCGCTCGTCTTGAGCGAGCGCCAGGAGCAGCAGAAGCAGGAGTTGCTCAAAACGATTGAAACTCTGGATAAACAAATTGAGACCGTCGAGACACGGCTCGTGTCGCAAGCGCTTCGCAACAGCGACGACAAGTACTTTGTCGAGCCGTACGGAACCTACCTCGATCTCATCTGGCTCAATGCAGAAGTCGGAACCGGTGGTGGCGACGTGGCGGGCAGCGCCGATTTCGCGCCGCGTGCGGCTCAGTTGCAACTCCTTCAGACGTATGAGGAAGAAATTCGCAGCGCTGCTTCGGACTTTGAAAAGATCGTGCGCGACAGGCTTCCCCAGCTCAATCAGGCGCTGGGCCATGCCGAGATGGCGCCGGTGATGCAGCTCAAATAGATGGCTGTAATCTAGCAAGCACGCTCATGGTCACGGTTCGCAGTGTCGTCTTGATGTTGATCGCACTGCTGATTTCCAGTGTGGCGTGCGCTGAAGATGGCTATGAGCTGTGGATGCGCTACCAGCGGGTCGAGGCGCCGTGGCTCGACCGCTACCGCAGCGTCGCGCGTGAAATCGTGGTATCCGATCCCGCCTCGCCGGCGGCCGAGGAATTGCGCCGCGGTATCGTCGGATTGTTGGGTACAACGCCGCGGTTCAACAGTCAATCGACTCGGGTAGGGGCCATCGTGCTCGGTACGCCGGATTCCTCCTCCGTGATTGCAGCAATGCATCTTCACTTGGAAGCCCTCGGCAGGGAAGGCTATCTGTTGCGTATTGCCTCAGTCGCGGGACACCGCGTCATCGTCGTGGCGGCCAATACCGAAGTCGGGGTGCTGTATGGGACTTTCGCCTTGCTTCGCCTGATGCAGACTCGCCGTCCTTTGGACCGCTTGGCGCTGCAAAGCACACCGCACATTCAGCGGCGTATTCTCAATCATTGGGATAATCTCGATGGAACGATTGAGCGCGGCTACGCCGGCGCATCTATCTGGGATTGGCAGAAGCTTCCCGATTATCTCGCGCCTCGGTACGTCGATTACGCACGCGCTTGTGCGTCGTTGGGGATCAACGGAACGCTGCTGACGAGTCCCAATGCGGATGCGGTGATCCTCACGGCCGACTACCTGAAGAAAGTAGCGGCACTGGCTGCCGTCTTCCGTCCTTACGGTCTGCACGTGTATATCGCGGCGCGCTTTACCGCACCGATGGAATTGGGCGGCCTTAGAACCGCCGACCCGGCGGATCCGGCGGTGCGCCGCTGGTGGCAAGCCAAAACCGACGAGATCTATCGATACATTCCCGACCTCGGCGGCTTCGTGGTGAAAGCCAACTCGGAAGGGCAGCCGGGTCCGCTTGATTATGGACGTTCGCATGCAGACGGCGCGAACTTGTTTGCGGAGGTACTCGCACCGCACGGCGGCGTCGTCATGTGGCGTGCATTCGTGTATTCGAATAAGCAGGGGGAGGATCGTGCGCGGCAGGCGTTCGATCAATTCGTGCCGCTCGACGGTCGCTTTCGCGACAACGTGATGATCCAGGTCAAAAATGGCCCGATCGACTTTCAGCCGCGCGAGCCCGTTCATCCCATGTTTGGCGCCATGCCGAAGACCGCTTTGGCGTTGGAATTCCAGATCACGAAAGAGTATCTCGGCTTCGCCACGCACCTGGTGTATCTCGGACCGCTCTATCAGGAAGTGCTTGGATTCGACACCGTATCGAATGGCCCAGGCTCCAGCGTGGCGCGGATCATCGATGGCTCGATCGGTCACCAGGCATACTCGGGAATTGCCGGTGGCTCGAATATCGGTGCCGATCGCAATTGGACCGGCTCCGAATTCGACCAGGCCAACTGGTATGCATTTGGACGACTGGCCTGGGACCCGACGCTGGATGCGCGTGACATTGCGGAGGACTGGGTACGCATGACGTTCTCGAACGATGCGCGTTTCGTCGAGCCGGTGGTTGCCCTGATGATGGCATCGAGAGAAGCGGCGGTCGACTACATGACCCCGCTGGGGCTCGCCCATCTGATGGCCGCCGGGCACCATTATGGACCGGGTGCCTGGCAGCAATCGGATCCGCTTACCGTGGGGGATCCGCCTTTCTTCCACCGGGCGGACGGCGAAGGAATCGGCTTTGATCGCACCAAGAGCGGCAGCAATGCAGCTTCAGAATACAGTTCTGCGGTGGCCGCGATATTTCAAGATGTACGCCAGACTCCGGAGAAATACCTACTATGGTTTCACCATGTGTCGTGGGATTACCGGCTCGCGTCGGGGCACACCCTATGGGACGAGTTAGTGATGCATTACACGCGCGGCGTTGCGACCGTTCGGGATATGCAAGCCACCTGGGCGCCGTTAGCGGCTTACGTCGATAGTCAGCGCTTCGCAGAGGTCAGCAGTTTCCTGACGATCCAAGAGCATGAAGCCCAATGGTGGCGCGATGCCACGCTGGCTTATTTCCAGAGTATTTCGCATCGGCCCTTCCCCGCAGGCTATGACGCGCCGAAGCGCACGTTGGCCGAATATGAGGCGATCTCCGTGCCCTACGCGCCTGGCAATCCCGGATGGACCGCCGCTCCGTTTCGCCACTGAGTGACGCAACATCGGCGGCCACAGTACCGCTAGGGCAGGGCCGCGAATGGGGAATGAACCGCCAGGTAAACCGTGCTCCACAGCTGTGCCGCGTTCGACTCATCGGAGTCGGACTGGCTGGTCCCGAACGGCGCAACCTCATAATGTCCGTTCCGATAAGTCCAACTCCAAAGCTCCGAATTGATCACGGGTTTGCCGGCGTCGATAACACGCCAAAGCTGTTTCTGCGCGTCGCGCATGCGCTTTTTTACCGACTCCGGCACATCCCGCCGCTCGAGTTGACGAGCGAGCCCCGCCGCCAGTACAGCCTGTTGCCAGGACCAGATGACGGTTCCGTGGTAGGCATCTTTAGTGAATCGTGCCTGAATCGCAGGCGTCGCGAACACCGGGTTGGCAACGACGACACCGACGTCGGTCATGAGCCCCGCCGGGAACGGTCGCATGACCGACGCGATCGCGGCCTCTAGCGATTCGGCGCTGGGGCTGCCGAACAACAGGTCGAAGCCCTCGTCTGAGTTCACGATGGGGATCGGTCTGGCAGTGGCGTCGAGTGCCACGGCATGGAATGTCACCGCAGCCGTGCCAATGGAGTGCAGAGCGGCTTCGGGCGGCACGCCCACGGCGACCGCATACGCGCCGATCTGACCGCGTGCGGTTGCATTGGGCACGTCGACACTGAAAAATGCTGCTGCCTGCGCACCCCAGACTTGGGCCATATCCGCAGCATGCGACAGCGCCACCCGGTCGTCTGCGCTCAGGTAAGGCTCGAGCAGGCCGCTTGCGTAGAGGCGAGCGGCGGCCGCCAGGGCGGCAGGCACGAAGACGGCATTGACGTCATAGGGATAGCGCCCGTGTGCAATCCCGTCATCACTGTCACGCCACTGTCCCCAAATGTATTCCGGTTTGAGACTGATCAGATGGCTCGCCTGCGGGTGCTCGGCAAACGCCCGGGCGCTCTCGATTACGAAGCGTAGATTGGTGATCAGGTCGGCGCCGAAGGAGCGGGGCGCCCGGCCATAACCGCCGTCCTCGCGAGCCAAGAATGCCTTCGCTCGATTCGATGCACGCGGGCTGTGGAGCAGCCACGCCTCGGCTGTGGGGGCGAGCATGAAAGTACCGTCGATCATCTTGTAATCGAAGACGGGAGCATCGGACAGGGAGCCGTTGGCGCGGCGATGATCCAGGATTGCGAATTCACCGATCTCCTCTTCGTGCGCAACCTCGCCGGCCGACGACAGGCGAGACAGGACTGAACCGATGCCATCCTCCACGGCTTCTGCCGACAGCACCGGCATCAACAGTCGGATCGACATCAAGGTGTCGCGACCGAAGTACGTGTTGTAGCGCCAGGAACCGGCCAGGAACTTTTCCTTGTAGCTCAGAAAAGTCAGAACCTTCCGGGTTGATTGATCGCTTCGAGCGGGGTTGATGAGCAGCGCGCGGGCGGACAGCGGAGTCAGCGGCGTGTCGCCAGTCAATGCCGCAATTTTCATCCCGATCTTGCCATCGCGGCCAGCCACGATGCGCCCGTCCGTCAATGCGCCGTGCGTCACCTCGAGGCTCATGCGGTAGCCTGCCGCGCCGTCGAGCCGATCCCGCGCCCAGCTGATGGTCGGGCCTTTCAGGTCCGGCACTGCGTTGACCCCGGGCGGAACGGTGCCGAAGATCTGATAGTCGCGAAACACACGGACGCTCGAGAGAAGGACCTGCTTGATGGCAAGTTCAGGCGCCGTTGCCGTTATCTGCATCTCGATGCCGTAGAGAGGTCGTCCTTTCTCATCTTGGAGCGTGATGGGTGCCGGCCGCCGGTCCCAGCCCCAGGTCACGGCACCGTGCGTCGCCGCGAGCCACACGCCGACGCCGCTGTCTCCGGCGGGAAAGGCAATCACGATGCGGGGTTCAGTGCCGGCGCGCAGCAGCACGTGCGCAGCCACAGGGCCCGTCTGCAGAAAGCTGTTGAGGTTCAACCCCTCCGTCACGTCGAACGCGAGGCGGGTCCCGCTGGAAGCATTGCAGGGCACCACCGTGATGCAGCTCATTGCGAGCGCACCCCCGGCTGCGAGCAGCGCTGACCGAATTCGTGCTCGCATGGCCGTGTCTCGCTTGGGATTCGTTGAGCAGGAGCTGTAAAAAAGGGGAGTTTACCTGACACCCCAGCCAGGCGTGTCCTGCCATGAGTGGGGGCCATAAATCCCGGAGGCGGGGACAGCCTTTGGATCACCTCCCAGGTGATCTCACGGTCCGGCGGTCGCATGGCGCCACAGCAAGGTTTGAGATTTGCCTTGCCGCGAGTATAGCTGTTACTTTGCAACACAGAGTCGATGGTTTCTTAGGAACAGGTAACGGGCTGACGGGCGATCAGCTGCCACGGCGCAACATCGCGCTCCAGCAGTGGGAAGGTTAAATATTGTGGTAACCAAGCAGGCGGGTTGGGCTGGGGCTTACATTCAGCGCCAGCATACGCTTCTGATCGAGGCGCTTCGTTGGGGCATCGCCGCCGTGACGGTGGACCTGGGTGTGATCGCTCTCGTGCGCCAATCAAGGCTGAGAGATGCGTTGGAAT
>CAZZZU010000064.1:0-22876 GCA_964658805.1 uncultured Steroidobacteraceae bacterium | reverse complement strand
TCTGTGCAGTCAACGTTACATCCGCCGACGCCGTCGTGCTGCTGCCGCCGGCGCCGGTACATACCAGTGAGAAAACGGTTTCGGCGCTGAGCGCCGCAGAGGTGAAAGTCCCGCTCACCGCTTGCGCGCCCGTCCAGCCGCCGGTCGCCGTGCAGGCGGTTGCGTTCGTCGAGGTCCAGGTCAGCACGGTGGTGCCGCCCGCTGCGACCGCTGTGGGATTCGCCGACAGGGTGACCGTCGGCACGACGTTGACCGCTACCGAAGAAGCCGGACTGGTACCGCCCGCTCCGGTGCACGACAATGTATACGTAGTGTTGGTGGTGAGCGCCGCGGTACTCTGCGTGCCGCTGGTCATTTGCTGACCAGTCCAGCCGTCGGATGCCGTGCACGAGGTAGCGTTGGTCGAACCCCATGTCAGCGTGGCCGTGCCGCCGCTATCAACAGTGGTAGGAGACGCACTCAGGGTGACGACAGGCGCCGGGGTCGTCGGGGAACCACTGCCGCCGCACGCAGACAGAGTAAAGGCCGCGGCGAGCGCGATTGATCCGAGTAGTCGCATTTCATCCCCAGGCTTTTTCATGATCCTAGCTTCTTGCCGAACCGTTTGCTCGCCGAAATTATGCCGAAACACTTATGTCAAACGCTTGTCATACGGCCCCGCGATGAAGATTCGTCCCATGCGTGCTGATCGGACGCGCAGGCATGTGAAACGCGTGACGCTCATCGTTGCGGGGTCCGCGTTCGCGTACGCGTGGGCGTCAAACGCGTTGGCTGCGGCCGGTCCCACTTTCAATGCGGACGTCGCGCCCATCCTCGACCGCAGCTGCGTGGGTTGCCATCGCGCCGAAGGCAGCGCACCGAAATGGGACCTGACCAGCTACGCGGCGGTGGCACGTGCCGGTGTGGCCATCAACCAGCAGGTCAGCACGCGGCAGATGCCGCCGTGGCCTGCGGATGCGAAGCACAGTCTGCCGTTCAAAAACGACGCGCGCCTGTCACAACGAGAGATCGACGTCGTTACGGCCTGGGTGGCATCCGGCATGCCACGCGGGCCGGGCGAGGCGCCGCCCTTGCCGGCACCTGCCACCGCGTGGGGCCATCCGCGCAATCTCCCGCCGGACGTGGTCATCCCGCTGCCCGATGTCGTCGTGCCGGCCAGCGGCGAAATGCCTTACGTGATCCGTCGGGTCAAGGTGCCGCTCGCCGCCGATCAGTGGATCACGGCCATGCAGGTACGGCCGGGCAACCCGGCACTCGTGCATCACATGGGCATCACGGAAATCACGCTCGACAACGGCATGAGCGCGCAGGATGCAGAAGCTTTTGCGAAGCTCGCGCAATCACTGGGCGCAGCGCCCGATTCAATGGATACCACCAAGCCCGCGGTTGCCGATCCAACCAATCAGAATGCGTATGACATGTTGGGCGTGTACACCCCGGGCACCACGTTCGAATCGTTCGGCGACGGCAGCGGCAAGTTGCTGAAAGCCGGTAGCAGCAACTACATCAATTTCAATATCCATTACGCGACCAACGGTACGGAAGCCGTGGACCGATCGCAGCTCGCGTTCTGGTTCGCGCGCACGCCGCCGACGCATCAGCTGATACGCTCGCCCGTTGCGGTGGAGACCATCCTCGCCAACGGCCGCCAGCTGCTGGCAGATGATCCGGGCACCCTGGCGGAAGGCACCTATGTCGCCATTCCGCCGATACCGGCCTATGCCTCGAACTACGAGCTCATCGGCATGACTGCCTATGTCGAGCCGGTCACGTTGTATCAGCTGCAACCGCATGCCCACATGCGGGCCAAAGACTTCACCTACGTGGTCATCTATCCCGACGGCCGCGAACAGACCGTACTCTCGATACCGCACTATGACTTCCATTGGCAGCTCGCCTACGATCTGAAAACCCCCCTGCACGTCCCGGCGGGCGGCAAGCTCGTGGTGACGGCGCACTACGACAATTCAAAAGACAACGCGCATCTGCGCGATCTCGGCCACGGCGACCTCGCCAAAAACTGTGGCCCCGACAAGGTCGCGTATTTCCGCCGCCAGAATCAAAGCTGGCACGAGATGTTCAGCCCCATCGTGCAATATTCGGTGGATGCAACCTCTGCACGCAGGCGAGCGGCGCGTTTGGTACAGGCCGTCGGGTGCCTGGCGGGCGATCCGGCGCACTGGGCGCTCGAGCGCAGCGGCAGGATGGCGGCGACGAATACGCAGTCCACTTCCGCGGCGGAGGTTGCCGCCACGGTGTCGCAACCGCTGGGTCGGGAACACCTCGAGCTGATCGGCGCACGCTTTTTTGGTCCCGAGCGTCACGTCAATTCCAAGGTGATCGTCAAAGGCGTGCTGAGCGGCGAGTCCCGCAACCTGCGCCTCAATCTGACTTCACTGCAGGTGGCGGGTCGATGCCCAGAGCCATGAAGGCACGGGCCTGGGCCTGGACGGCGCTCATGACGGCTGCTTTCGCCTGCAGCGCCGTTGCCTCGCCCGCAGAACGCGCGACTGCGTTTCGTCTGCCGGCGTGGCCGCAGCAGGCTGTATCGCCGGACCTTGCATTGGTCGACGCGACGGGCCGGGCCCGCACGCTCGCCGATTTCCGCGGCCGGGTCGTGATCGTGTTCTTCGGCTTTTTGCATTGCCCCGATGCGTGCCCGGCCGAGCTCTACAAGATGTCGTTGACCCTGCGACAGCTTGGGGCAGACAGCGATCGGGTGCAGGTGTTGTTCATCACGCTCGATCCGGCGCGCGACACGCCGTCACTCCTCGAAGCGTACGTCGGCCAATTCGATGCGCGTTTCATGGCGTTGACCGGCAGCGCCGCGCAAGTAAATCGAGCCGCTGCGGATTTCCACGTTGACTTCGCGCAGGTGCCGCAGGGCGCGGACTACACCATCGACCACTCGACCTCGACCTTTTTATTCGACAAGGGTGGCCGTCTGCGACTGATCGGCACGATGCAAACCTCGTCGGCGGATTTCGCCCATGACCTGGCCCTGCTGGTGCGCGAGTAGGCTCAGCGCTGCGTGCAGGTGCAAGACACCTGACTTACATCGAGCGCGAGGATTTCATCGTCGCAGGCGGTTGGCACGGTCTCGCGCTGGTCCCACTCCCGGACACGGCTGCTCCAGTGAGCCGTCTTCTCGATCGTATCCTTGCGTGCCTGATTGACGAGCAGGTACTGGTAGGCGAACGTACCCTGCGCCGCGCTGCATCCTGCCAGGATGCCGTGAAAGTGCAGCGTGCTCTGCGGACATTGTTTTGCGGTCGGCTTCAGGGCCACCAGCTGCGCCTGACAGCTCTGCGCCACCGCCGCAACATCGTCGGACGCGGTGCTGCGCGAGCAGCCTGCGCCTGTCGTCAACGCAGCGATCAAGATGAACCATCGGTATTGCATGGGTGCATGCTACATCGTCTTGAACTGGTCCATGAAACTGCGGCTTAAGGGCAGCGAGTCGGCGCGGCCCTGCAGATGCACCCGCGAACGGCCGAAGAGATCGCGCTCGATACGCTCGACGGCTTTGAGATTGACGATGATGCTGCGGTGGATCTGCGCAAACTGCGCCGCATTGAGTGCGGCGCTCAACTCTTTCAGGGGCGTGCGGATGAGATGCCGCTCGGTGGCCGTCACGGCTTCGGTGTATTTGTCGCCGGACTGGAAATACAGCACTTCGTTGACGGCAATGAGCCGCGTGGTATCGCCAATCCGGATCGTGAGCCACTCGAGCATGCGTTGCGTGGACTGCTGCGCGAACAATCGGGAGAGGGCGTTGACGTCGACCGCCCGGCTGGTCTGTTCCACCAACCGTGCGACGCATTGCGCCAGCCGCGCGTCGCTCACGGGTTTGAGCAGATAGTCGGCAGCGGCAGCCTCAAATGCCGCGACCGCGTATTCATCGTGCGCGGTGACGAATATGACACGGGTGCCGCGAGCAATCCTGGCCACACCGATCCCATCGATACCCGGCATGCGAATATCGAGGAAAGCATACGTAGGCTGCTGCTCGACGATCAGGCGCGCGGCCTCGATGCCGTCAGCAGCGATCCCGATGATGTCGAGCTGCGGCCACTGCGAACGCAGGCGGTTGGCCAGATCCTCCGCCAGCCGTGGTTCATCGTCGGCAATCAGCGCGCTCGGCATGTCAGGCGCCCGCCGTCGCGCACGGCACACGCAGCTCCGCGACAGTGCCGCTCGGCTGATTGCGCGCCAGGCTCAAACGTCCCTGCGTGCCGTAAAGATTGGCGATACGCTCGCGTACGTTGGCGAGTCCGACGCCTTCGGGGTGCGCGGTCCCGAGCCCAAGACCGGTGTCCTCGACACGCAACACCAGGGTTTCGCCTTGCAACTCGGCGCTGACACGGATGCTGCCGCCATCGATGCAGGGTTCGATGCCGTGCTTGATGGCATTTTCAACCAGCGGTTGCAGCAGGAGCGGCGGCAGTTGTGCCAGTCGCGCAGCCGGTGCGAACTCGACTGCATACTCCAGGCGCTTGCCCAATCGAATGGCGGCAATGGCGAGCAACGCGTCGATCAACTCCCGCTCCTCGTTCAGGGTATAGCTCGACGTGCGGCTACGCTGCAGGGCGCCGCGCAGATAGCGGATCAGATGCTCGAGCATGACCTTGCCGAGCGCCGGATCCTGGTCGATTGCGCTATGCACGTGGGCCAGTGTATTGAACAGGAAATGCGGTTCGATCTGCGCCTGCAGCAGTCCCAGCTGCGCGACCGCTTGCGCGCGGCTCGCCTCGGCACTGCGGCGCCGCTCGCTCTCGAGTTCCAGGCGATAGGCGTTGCCGCGCGCCGAAAGGAAGACATACGCGGTACCGACGAACACGAATAAGGCACTCATCAGTATGTAACGCCAGGTGTGCGCAGGGTCGCCGATCCAACGGGCGACTACGTCGGGCGCGCCGAATAGTGCCGCTACCTTGCTACCGACGAGCACGCCCGCCACAGAGGCGATGAGCAGCGCGGGAACGATCCCGACGCGCCCGACGGTCACCCGCATGATCGCCTTGGCGATCAGCAAAATGCTGATGCCGAAAGCATTCGAAATGATGAGATTATTGACGAGATCGGGGACCGTACCGTCGATCAACCCGACGATCACGCCGATGAGGCAACTGATGACCACGACGCGAAGCAGGGTTGGCCAAAACGCGGCCGCCATGGAAACCGCTGCCGGGTTTTTATGCTGACTCATAAGTAATAGTCCACCACGGCTTGCCAGGTTCTTCCCACCGGCGAGGCACCGTAATCGCTGGTGACGCCCCCGTTGAAATTCAGCCAGCGCAGCGCCGCGTCAAAACGGGTCCAGTGATATCGCAATTCCGACCAGGGCAGGGCGCTGTGATCGGCGACGTCATAGCGCACGAATGCCGAGAGATCCAGGTTGCGCACCCACAGATCCTGCCACGAGACATACACGAAGGCATTGTGTTGCGTCGGCAGATCCTGACGGGTGCCCACGAAGTTGCGATAGCGACCGTACGCCGGCAGATCATAGCGGCGTACCGCATTCCACTGATCGCGACCGAGGGCGGCGCCGTCGTACTCGTACTCGAGGGTGATCGACAGTTTGTTGCGAGCACTGTAGGTAAACCCCGCGGCTGCGCGGCCGCGCAGGGCGGCATCATCGGGAGCATTACCAGCCTGCGACCACAGCGAGGTCTGATGGCCGCCGGATGCTTCGACATAGGCAATGGTGGCACTGCCGATGAGATACGTGAGATTGACGCCGGCCTGCGGTGAGCCGCCATCACCGCCGTATAAGAGTAATTGCGGTGTCACATCGCCGTACACGCGCTGGCTTGCCGCCAACATCCAGCGATTGCGCGCATTGGTGGCGCCGAAGTCGGGATTGAAGGGACCGGAGCTCGCCGACTCGGCCAGCTTGGGCGCGAACAGGGCAGTGACTGCACCGGAATCCCATAGCGTCTGTGCGCGCAGCATGCCGGTGCCCAGCCGGTTCTGCCGCAAAGCGTTTGGATCGAGCGAGTCCACGGTGCGCACCGCACCGGTGCGCAGAAAGTCGGTCGGGTTATAGCCGTAAGCGACACCCTGGCGCGCGTTGATACGACCCGCATCGACAATCAGGTTCGAAGCGGCCTGCCAGCTAAGATAGCCTTCCTTGAAGGTATTGACGGCCTGTGCCTTGTCAAAAAAACGCGTCCATTCGAGATCGAGCAGGTCCGACGCGACCAGCCGCAGGCCCGGCGCCAGCTGCGCATCGTAGCGTGCGTCGAAGGTCAGGCGCTCGGTCTGCACCAACCCGCCGAAGCGCTGATTCTCCGTGGTGAGCGCACCCTCGGTCGTCAGGGAAAACGCACCCGCGCCCGGCTTGGCGCCTTGCTGCGCCGTAGGTAGCGCCAGCGCCGCTGCATCGTCTTCCTCGGGTGGCGGCCCCGCCGCCATGGCCGGTTGCGCGACCAGCATCGCCGCCAGCACGGCCGCTGCGCGCATCTTTACTGCGGCCTGAACCGCGGCAGGTAATCGCGCTGCAGCCAGCTGTCGGGCACGTCGCGCCACGCATAGTTGGAGTAACGCATGATGGTCACCCATTTGCGATCCAGTCCATCGATGATCACGGTCTCAGTGGGACGTTCGGCCTCGAGTTCGCGCTGATAGGCCCGGTAATACGCGGTTTTCAGCAGTTGCCCACTCTCAGCGTAGAACTTCGATTTCACCGGCCGCAAGGTCTGCGTGTCGACCCACATTTCGATCCTGTCGTAGGTGACGTCGGTCGAAGCCGCCGACAAATTGAGCTTGTGACAGTGCCGGCGCACACGATCACCGTCGTCCACATCGTCCTCGCCATCGGACGTTGCACGATAATCCTTGGCAAGGTTGATGGTGACGACATCGCCATTCGCGGCCTGACCCAACAGCCTTTGCCGCGGCGAGATGCGCACGCTGGCCTGACTGGAAGGATCATAGAACCAGAGCTCGTTACCGGTCTTCAGCATGAGCTTGTTCACGTCACGCGCCGGCGCCGCGAAGCGAATCAGATTGCGGTACTGGCCGCTCGCCACTTCCGCCTTTGCATAGATCTGCAGCGTGCTGGTGTCGGTCTGCTTGCCGTCGTGATACTCGGTCAGCGTGGTCGTCAGACCGAAAGAGCGGCCGGGATTGCGTACGGCATCGCTGGCCGCCAGGATCTTCTGCGCTTCCGGATCGTCGGCCCGCGCAGTAACTGCAGACAGTGCCAGAAGACAGCACAGCAATGCGCGCAGGTAGCCCATCGAACGCTGCTGCTCTTCAAACATGACGTAATGCCTCCACCACTTCGAGTCTGGCCGCCCGTCGCGCGGGCCACCAGGCCGAGAGTATCGCGACGAACATGATGCCGACGGCCGTGCCGATCAGCATCGCGTTCTCGCCCCACACCCGCAGATGCAGGCGGATCGGCGTCGTGCGACCGGGGGGCGTCCAGGTCGCGCCGCTATGGTTGATGAGGGCGGCTAGCGCGATGGCGAGCAGCAATCCGACGCCCGCGCCGATGGCACCGAGCAGCACTGCTTCACTCACGAACAGTCGGCGGATGCCGGCGCGGCGCAGACCGATGGCGCGCAACGTGCCAATCTCGACCGTGCGCTCGACCACCGCCGCATTCATCGTATTACCGACCGTGAACAGGACTATGGCGCCAATCAGAATGGCGATGAAACTGAAAATGGCGGTGAACAATCCGATGGTCTGACCGTAATAAGGATTCAGCGCACGAAAATCGTACACCGACAACGGTTGGTCGCGCAGGGTCGTGGCGAGCAACTCCTGCAGTCTCGCGCGGGCCGCCGGGATCTGATCGGTGTGTTGCAACTGCACGTCAATGGCGGTGACTTCGGGCGCGCCGCGGCCGTAAAGAAGCCTCTGCGCCTGCGTCAGGTGCAAGGCGATGAAGCTGTCGTCCAGCTCCTTGATACCCTGCTCCTCGGCCTTGATGACGTTCAGGCGCGTGACGTTCGGCGCCCCGGACGTGGTCGCGGCCAGCAGTTCGATAGGGGTGTGCGGCCCGCCGGCAGCGGCCGACGGCGCCGAGTCCGGCTGCGTGCGAGCCGCGTCATCCGCCGCGTCCTGCGTCGACAGCAGTGCGACATCCTGCGGCAACGCCGGGCCGTCCGCCGCCGGCGCCTTGGTCGGTTGCGGGCAATTGCCGACGTGCAGGGGCGCACACAGCTTCAGTACCCGGGCAACGCCGGTACCGATGAGGGCGGCGTCTGCAGCGGTGCCGGTCAAGGCGAGGTCGCTTTCCTTGACCGGGAAGCCGTAGTCATTCCACTTCTGCATGCGATTTTGTTCGTCGATCACCGTGCCGCTCGCAATGACGGTGCGCGACACGCCAGCGGCGAAATTACCGGCGATGCCGCCGAATTCCAGTGTCGGCGTCACCACTGTGATCATGGGCTTCAGCACCGGATCCTCGCGAATCACCTGTAAGACGTGCACGTAGTCGGCGACGCCGTAGGCGGTCGGATCACCGCTGCCGTACAAAAAATAGTCGCGATGCTGCAATTCCAGGTGACCGCCGCCCCGTACATAACCCGTTTGCATCCCGTAGACGATGTTTTGCACGTAGCCACCGAACAGCAGGATGGAGATCGCGCCGATGCTCATCGAGAGCAAGGTGGCGAGCGAGCGTCGGCGGTTGCGCAGCAGATTGCGCAAGGCAAGGCCGAAGGTCTTCATTGCATCACTCCCGTGGTGCGATGTTCGACAGCGGTGATGCGGCCGTCCTTGAGAAAGACGGCGTCATCGGCTTCCGCCAGCACGCGCGGATCATGCGAGGAGAACACGAACGACGCGTTGTACTCACGCTGCATGCTGCGCATGAGCGCAATGATGGAGTCGCCGGTATGGCTGTCGAGATTCGCAGTCGGTTCGTCGGCCAGCACCAGGTCAGGTGAGGTGGCGAGCGCTCGTGCGATCGCAACGCGCTGCCGTTGGCCACCGGAAAGCTGCCCGGGCCAGTGCTGGGCATGTTGCGTCAAGCCGACGGCTTCGAGGAGTTCGGCGACGCGCTGCCGTCTGCGGGCCGGCGCAACGCGTGTGAGCAGCAGCGGATATTCCACGTTCTCATAGGCCGTGAGCACGGGCAAAAGATTGAAATTTTGGAAGATGAAGCCGATGTGCCGCAGACGGAAGTCGGACAGTGCATCGTCAGAAAGAGTCCCGATTGCCTGCCCTGCAACGTGGATGCTGCCGCTATCCGGACGGTCGATGCAGCCGATGAGATTGAGCAACGTGGTCTTGCCGCTGCCGGAAGCCCCGGAAAGCACGGTGAAACGATGCGGATGAATGCTGAGATCGATATCCGCGAGCGCGCGCACCTCGACCTTGTCGAGGCGATAGGTTTTATGAACTTTGGAGAGCGTGATCGTATCCATGCGATTCCTGTGGGCCGGCGAGATGGGGCCACTGTAAGCATCGGGCAGGTGCGGCATCTGCCCATGTGACGAATTGCATTAGGCGCCGACGAGTTGCAATTGGCGCACGTCAGTGCTGATCTTACTGCGCCGTCATCTTTTGCTGACCCATCCAATGCCGCATCTCTGGTATGGATTCCAGGACAATGCCGTAGCGTGTGCATTCGCCCACCAAAAGGACTCAAAAGATGGCTCAACTCGATAATGCCTTCATCGAACGACAGCGGCAGCGATTGCTCCACCTGCGTGACGAACTCAAGAACGCCACCCCTGCAGAACGCGAAGAGGCCGAGCTCACGACGCAGTTGGACGAGCCGCGCGAACCGGAGGAAGAGGCGCAGCGGCTGGCAGCGCTCGACGTGGATGGCCGTCTCGTTGCACGGGAATTGAAGCGTCGGGCCAATATTGAACGCGCCCTGCAAAAGATCGAGCAGGGCACCTATGGGGTTTCCGACGACAGCGGCAAGGCGATCGAGAAGGCCCGGCTCGAAGCCATACCCGAAGCCGTCCTGAGCGTCGCCGATGAGGAAGCGCGCGAGCGCCGTGAAGGCGGTCCGGGGCGCGGCTGAAGCAACGTAGCGAAGCGAGCGGCGACGCGAGGGTGGGGCCTACGACGGCAGTCTGACTAGTCGGCCGTCAGTGCCCTCGACCCTGCGGCGATACCGAGTACACCGAACAGTCCCGCAAGCGCAAACACGTACCAGAGACCAGCCAACGTGCCTGGCGCTACCGCAACGCCGATAGCCGTCAGAAACAAGCCGAGCGCCGCCACTTTGCTGAGCGCGAGGACCAATCCCGACAGGACAAACGTCATGCGCCTTGCTGCCTGGAGGTCCCGGGCTCCCACGCTCATCGAGACGAAGCCCAGCACACAGAAGAGCGGGAACAGCGCCCAGGTCACGGCATTCGGCATCATTGACAGCCAGCCAAACGGGGCTGCGATGAGGATCGCACCCGACAACAAACCGGCTGCGAATAGCAGGCCACCGGAAAAAAGGAGAATCATAGTGTCACCTCGGTCGATTCAGTCCCGTTTTTGCTCCTCAGATAGATGAGCTCGCCGGCGAGTGCGGTCGCCAGGATGGCCAGATTGACGCCAGGAACACCCAGTTCTGCAGCATCCAGCTTTAGGCAACATAGCCGATGGACGCGGTCACCTGGCCGACGAACAGCCACTTCGAAACACCCGAATGCGTGCCCGTGCGCCATTGTTTGTAGACCTGTTGGATCAAGGTCGCCAATAGAATAAAAGAACTCGTCCAGCCGATGATGTCGATACCGCGCATGCGCAAAGCGTGCGCCGTGCCGGACTTGCTGAACATCGGCAGAACGCGCACGCCATTGTCGGTGATCAACGCGCTGCAGCCGGGCGGAAGATGCTGCTCGGCAGCCACTCAGGCCGCGCGTCTGCATTGGCTACCTTGAGCGTCAATGCCGCGACGTACGCGTCGAGCCGGGCGGCCTCGTCTTTCAGGACACCCGGCTGCTGCAGATCGTCGGAAGGAGCATGGTAGCGATTGGCGCGCCAGTCGTGCTCGATCTGAAATTCGGGCGACGCCTTCGCAAAACCGAATTTGAAAGCGAGCGCGGGAATTCCGACCCGCACGAAGCTGAACTGATCCATGCGAATGAACACATTGCGGTCGGGCAAGGCGTCTTCCGCCATTTCCAAGCCTTGTGCCATGGCGACTTGGCGGGCATCGGCACCCAGCGTGCTTTCGCCCTCCCCCGGCGCGAATACCTTCTTCAACGGCCAGAAGGGCAGCGCCATGTCGAAATTGAAATCGGCCACCAGACTCTCCTGGGGTACCGACGGGTGGCGGGCGAAGTAGTACGAACCCAACAGACCTTTTTCCTCGGCGGTCACGATCAGGAACAACACGGACCGACGCGGTCGCTGCCCATGCTTCAGGCGATGGGCGATGTCGAGGACGGTGGCAACACCGGAGGCATCGTCCATGGCGCCGTTATAGATCGCATCCCCATTGATGGGCGCGCCAATGCCCAGATGATCGAGATGTGCAGAGACGACAACATACTGCGCCTTCAGCTTCGCATCGCGGCCATCGAGTTTGGCGACGATGTTAGGCGAGGTGGCGGCCGAGCGTGTCGCCACAATATGGGCCTTGAGGCGCAGCGGCAGCGCGAAGTGAGGCAGCGGCCTGGAGGCATCCGACAGGGCGCTTAGTTCGGCGAAACTGTGTCCCGAGCCAGCCAGCAAGAGTTCTGACTTGTCCGGATCCACGGCAATGCTGACGAAACCATCCGCCGTCTCGCGCAGCTTGGCGTCCGCCAGGTACATGCCCGGCTGACTGGACAAAAGTATCTGGCGTGACCACGGAATCTCGACCTGGTGCGGGGTCGTCAGCGTGATCACCCCGACGGCCCCCAGCTTGCCCAACAACTCAGTACGCTTGAAGCGCGCGTCGGCTTTGATCGGACCGGATATGTCAGCAGGACCGCCGCTCAACACGACCACGACCTTGCCCTTGACGTCCATGCCCGCGAAATCGTCCGCGCCTTGAGCAGGCAAATGCAGTCCATAGCCCAGGAAGACCAGCGGCGCATCGACCGCCTCGGCGAGCGGAGCGCCACCCGCGCCGATTCTGGACGCGTCGCCGGCAGGCAGCGGCGTCGCTGAGCCGTCGGGCCCCACCAGTTCGAGGCTCGAGGCAGTTTGATCGACCAGTTGCTGCTCGAACGACACGGGCTGCAGATATCCGTCGGGACCGGCGGGCTTGAGGCCCTCTTCCCGAAAACGCGACACCACGTAATCAGCGGCACGCAAGTAACCGGCCGAGCCCGTGAGCCTGCCTTCCATGCGGTCATCCGCCAGCGCGGCAATATCGGCCCACCATTGCGCCGCGGGGCCGGTTGCTGCGTGCGATGACGCCGCTGCAGCGGTGAACGTGGCAAACAGAAGTAGACTCGAAATCGGCGCGCGCATGACGTCACTCCACGTAGGTGCGCAGCATTGTAATCGCTCAGCCTGTGTTCACCCTAGATGCGCGCGGTACGTCCTCAGGTCGGATGCGTAACAACTGCAGGCCGCCACTTCCAGAGCGCGCCGGTCGAGGATGGCCAGGTTGCCGCGTCGGTAACTGATCAAGCCCTCTTGCTTGAGCGCCATGGCTGCTGCAGTCACGCCCACCCGTCGCACGCCCAGCATGTAGGCCAGAAATTCCTGTGTGACTTGAAAGGTGTCTCGTTCAGCACGGTCGTGCATCATCAGCAGCCAGCGCGCGAGACGCGGATTGATGTCGTGATACCGCGCACACGCCGACATCGACGCCAACTGCAGCATGCAAACATGGACATACCGGTTGAGCGTCTGCACCAGCGCTGCGCTGCTCGCCAACTCGCGTTTGAACGCAGTCACGGGCACGCGCCACGCGGTCCCGGCACCCTGGACCAGCGCCTTCAGGGGCGTAGCACTGACACCCAGCGCGACCTGGATGCCGAGCATTCCCTCCGCGCCGATCATGCCAACTTCCAACGCTGGCTTACCATCGAGCGGTGTCACCAACGAGATGAATCCGCCGGTCGGAAAATATACGTAACGCGCGGCTGTGCCGCTGTCGATCAATATGTCGGAAAAAATGAGTTCATAGGGCTCACATACAGCAAGCAAGCGGGTTCGGTCTTGCCGCGGCAGGCGCTCGATTAACTGATTGATAATCGAGGGCAATACGCACTCCGCTATATCTAGTCAGCGCAGAGCTTAGCAACCATCATACGAGGCCACTGTCCGACACCGTACATAGGCACGGCTAATTTCACGTGACCGCAAGCTATGCCGGTATGTTCGATCGCGTACCGACGCAACGGAACATGCCCAGGTTTTGCGGGCGCTAAAGGCAGATCGCGCTCACCTCAGCGTCCTGGCACTCGGGCAACAGGCGAGCGTATTCGCGCTTGACGACCTCGTAGCATTCGCAGGTCCGCGCTTCGAGTCCTTCGCGGTCCAGAATCGTGATGCGACCGCGCGAGTAAGCAATGAGACCGGCGCGCTGCAATTTTAATGCACCTTCCGTCACGCCCTCGCGGCGAACACCGAGCATGTTCGAAATAAGTTCCTGCGTCATGACCAACTCGTTGCTGCTGAGGCGGTCCAGGCTCAGCAACAGCCATCGGCACAATTGCTGATCCAGTGTGTGGTGTCGATTGCAGACGGCGGTTTGAGCCATCTGGGTAAGCAACGCCTGTGTGTAGCGCAGCAGCAAACGCAGCGTGGGGCCAGCCTTGTTGAATTCCTCCTTCATCGCATTCGCGCGCAGGCGGCAGCCGCTGCCCGCGCTTTGCACCACGGCACGGCTGGATGTCGACTCGCCACCCATGAAAAGGGAGACCCCCACGAGTCCCTCGTTACCGACCACGGCAATCTCAGCGGACGAGCCGTTCTCCATCACATACAGCAATGAAACGATGGCGGTGATCGGGAAGTACATCCAGCCGAGCGTGTCGCCAGCCTCGTACACCACCTGCCCAAGTTTCATGTCGACCAATTCGAGCTTGGATTTCCATGCATCCCACTGTTCCGGCGGTAATGCTGCAAGCAGCCGATTGTGTTTGAACTCCGCCATCCCGTGCATAACGATTCCTATGTCTGTTACCGCACTTAGACTACTCTGATATTTGCATCGATATCACCTTGTGACGATGTTCGTACGCTGACGCACGGACAGAGGATTGTTGCTGCCCTAGCTTCCCAAATGTCCGGGCGCTGAAGCACGCAAGAGCGGAATTGTTCGTTCGGTAGCGCACAGATCCCTCGTCGACACGCTTGTAACTTTGTCATCACTATCTTGAGAGAAGGAGCTTTCATGAACACATCGGCCAACGGACATCCTTCCCTGTCCCGCGAGCAGATCGTCACGCTTGCCGAGTGCATCGCGTCGATGGACGGGATCACGGTTGCCAAGGCGTTACGCCAAATCGCGAGTTTCATGGCGTGTGACATGCACGGCGGCGCAACGGGGTTTCTCCAACGCGTCCGTGAGCCCGGCGAGGCCCGCTGTGCGGACGAATTGCCGGCGGAGCAGATGGTGCAACTACAGGCCGGCGGCCGTTAAAGGCTCCTACGCCTATCTTGCAACGCAGCAAGGAGCCGAGAGAAATAGTTAGTACCTGGCGCATATAGCTCGTAAAATCGGATTTAACACGCGTTAAGTACGCTACCGAACATAAGCGCGCTGCCATGGATACGACGGCACTACTCAAAAAAAACCTGCTGCTCGCCCGATTGCCGCGTGCTGTTCTCAAACTCTGGGAACCTGAGCTTGAACCCGTTGAGTGGCCTCTGGGACACGTGCTTTACGAACCCGGCGGGGAACTCACGCACCTGCATTTTCCATGCACCGCAATCGTCTCTTTGCTGCACGTGCTGGAGGACGGCGCGTCGGCTGAAATTGCGGTCGTCGGTTTCGAAGGACTCATCGGCATATCCGTCTTTATGGGCGGATTGAGCACGCCCAGTCGTGCCGTGATTCAAAGCGCCGGCGTTGGCTTTCGCATCAAGTCAGAAATCGTGATGCGGGAATTTCAGAAAAGTGGGCCGGTGATGCATCTGCTGCTGCGCTATACCCAAGCGCTCATCACGCAGATGGCGCAGACCGCCGTATGCAACCGTCACCATTCGCTCGATCAGCAACTCTGCCGTTGGCTCTTGCTGAGCCTGGACCGCCTCGAGAGCAACGAGGTGGTGATGACCCAGGAACTCATCTCCAACATGCTTGGCGTGCGGCGCGAGGGCGTTACCGAAGCGGCGGGTCGTCTGCACAAGTCCGGCATCATCGATTATTACCGCGGACGAATCGTGGTTCTGGATCGCCCCATGCTCGAGGCGCGCGTCTGCGAATGTTACGCGGTGGTACAAGCCGAGTATGAACGTCTGCTCCCCGATGCCCAGGCTACCTAATCCTTCTGCCAGCCTCCGCTGATGATAATGGCCGCGCCGATCAAGGTCACAGCAGCACCCACCAGGTCGGTGACGGTCAACTCCACCCGGTCCACCTGCCGTAGCCATAACATCGCGACCGCAACGTAGACACCGCCATAGGCCGCATAGACGCGACCCGACGCCGTGGGATGCAGGGTCAGCAGCCATACGAACAGGCACAGGCTGAGGACTGCGAGCGGCAGCAGCCAGGGCGATCCGTTCTTGCGTAGCCATAGATAGGGCAAATAGCAGCCCGCGATTTCCGCGATGGCAGTCAAAATGAATAGCCCGAGCGTCTCGGCGATCAGCACGGACAGCTATTACTCAGCTTCACCTGTGACGGCAATGAAGGTCGCTGCGCCGTCGCGGACGAAACGTACCAACAAAGGCGCCTGCGGTGTGGGGGGAGCAACACGACTCGCATCCACCGCGTCGATCAACTGCCGGGTGCCAAAGTGCGTAAGTAAGTCGCCCACCTTGAGCCCCGCCAGCGCACCGGGCCCGGCGGGCCGCAACTGCGTGACGATCAAGCCGCTTTGCTCCTCGTTGGCCTTGATCGCCTTGCGTATGTCTTCTGTGGTCGCCGCCACGCCCAGGCGCAGGGCGGGTATCCAGGTGTCCTGATCGCCAGTCAACGCGGGATCCGACGGCGGCTCAGGCAGTCTGCCAATCTTTAGGGCAACCTTCTCGCTCTGGCCCGCCCGCAGGGTGGTCACGGTCACCAGCGTGTCGGGTGCAAGTCGCGCCATGATTTTACTCAGGTTCTTGAAAGTCACCTGACTTGCGCCAATGGTGAGTAAGACGTCGCCAATGACGAAAGTGCCATTGGCCGGGCCCGCTGCATCGACCGACGTCACGATCGCGCCGGTCGGCGTTTTCATACCCAAAGCTTTTGCAAGACCCGGGGTAATCTCCTGTGCGGAAATACCGAGGTAACCGCGTTCGACGTGCCCCTTTTTCTCAATCTGGCCAATGATGGCGGACACGGTCTCGGCGGGAATGGCGAAACCCAGGCCCACGGAGCCGCCACTGGGAGAAAAAATCGCCGAGGTGACACCGACGACGGTGCCATTTGGGGTCATCAGCGGGCCGCCTGAATTGCCATGATTGATCGCCGCATCGGTTTGCAAAAAATCGATGTAAGGGTCGTCTTCCAGTGTGCGGCCGCGGGCGGATATGATCCCGGCGCTCACGGATTGGCCTAGCCCGAATGGATTGCCGATGGCGATCACCGGATCTCCCACTGCGACCATTTGAGTGGTGCCCAGGTGCAGCGCGGCCAATTTGGCGACGTCGACTTTCAGCAAGGCGATATCGGTGACCGCGTCGGCACCGAGAATCTTTGCAGGCACCTCCCGGCCGTCCGCCAGTCGCACGCGCACCTTCAGGGCACCATTGATGACATGGCGATTCGTGACGATGAGGCCATCGCTGCGTATCACGAATCCCGAACCCAATGCGCCGGTCGGTCTGTCGCTACCCGGGTTGCCGAGATTGCCGGTGAGCAAGCGCCGGATGACTGCGCCTACGTCATTGTTGTTCTCTGCGGACGCGAGTTCTGCTGCTCGGTGACCCGCGCTGACCGGTTTCTCCTCCACAATCACGGTCACGACACTCGGCGCGACCTCTCGAACCAGGGCCGCATAGCTGTTGGTGCCGGCTGCGCAGCAGTACAGCGGCAACAGCAATCCAACGCAAATTGCACTGGCAAGCCAACCACGGATTGTTGCCACCATTTACGCCGGACTCGGCTGTTCCCACAGCTCGATCGGATTGCCTTCAGGATCATGCAGTCTCGCAAATCGGCCGTAAGGGGACGCCTCAGGATCCACTTTCACTGCAATATTGGCTTTTTGCAGTTGCGCGACCATGGCGTCCATACTTCGGACCCGAAAGTTGAGCATGAACGCCTGCTGCTTCGATCCAAAATAGTCCGAGTCCATCGCAAAGGGCGTAAAGGCGGTCGGGCCAGCTGCTTGATGCCACACTCGCTGATCGACACCGAGATGGGTTTGATACCACTCTGACAATTTTTTTGGGTCATGCGCCCGAAAGAACAAGCCACCGATGCCCAGTACGCGCTCAGCCGGCGTATCCATCAAAACCTCCAGTGTGTCAGCCGATGAAATATCGGACTTCCCGCCGGCAGCTAAGGCTGCCACCCCGAGCATCACGGTTCTACGGTCGATCAACATGCCAGTCGCAAAATATATCGCTTCCGCGACGGCAATGTCAGGCTTCGGCAATCGCAGCAATCGACACCTTGAGGCCGGGGGCCTTGACCGGCATCATTGCTCCCTGCCGCGCTGGGGGATGCGAAGGAAACCATTTCAGCCACTCTACATTCATGCCTGGAAAGTCTTCCTCATCCGCCAGCACAACGGTGACGCTGACTATCTTTTCCAGCGAACTCCCGGCAGCCAGCAGAATGGCCTGAATGTTTTTCAGGCACTGGCGCGTCTGCTCCTGAATGGTCGACCCCACGATGGACCCCGTCTGCGGGTCATGGGGCGCCGTACCGGAGACAAAAATAAGGCCTGCGGCTTTAACGGCCTGACTGTAGCTGGCGGGCGGCTTTGCCGCGCCAGTGGTATAGATGATGTTGCGAGCCATGATGTACTACCAACGGACCTCGACTCAATCCAGCGCTCAGATGTCCAGGTTGGATACCTGCAAGGAATTCTTCTCGATAAATTCTCGCCGGGGTTCGACCGCATCACCCATCAACGTCGTGAAAATATCGTCCGCTGCAACGGCATCCTCGATTCGCACCTGCATCAGTCTGCGCGTTTCCGGATTTATCGTCGTGTCCCACAGCTGATCGGCGTTCATCTCGCCGAGCCCCTTGTAGCGCTGAATACTTTGACCTTTCTTGGCTTGATCATAGAGCCACTTCATGGCGGTCTTGAAGCTCGCAACTTCCTGACGCTCGTCGCCGCGCGTGACGAACGCGCCGCTGCCAATCAGGTCGCTCAGTGTTCTCGACATGTCCGCAATGCGCAGATATTCCGCCGACTCGAAGAACTCTCTCGGTATGTGCTTCTCGGAACTGAGGCCGTGCTCGAAGCGCTGCAGCGCGATGCGATGACCGCCACTCGCCGTCGCTTGCACCAGCACCTTGTAACGCCGCGAGGCGTCGTCCAACGTATTGAGCTTGTGCTCCAAATCGCGACACCAGTCACGCAGCGTATCCGGCTGCTCGAACTGTTGCGTGGAGAGTGCCGGCACATAGATGAGCTGTTCCAGAAAGCGATCGTCGTAACGACGCGCCCAACGCGTGATGATCGCTTGCACCTGGACATATTTCGTCGCGAGTGCCTCGAGCCCCAATCCCGAGAGCGGCGGCGCATCGGCATTCACATGCAGGGCAGCGCCTTCAATGGCGGTGTTGAGCAAGAGCGCATTCAATTCCAGATCATCCTTGACGTAATTTTCCTGTTTGCCCTTCTTCACCTTGTACAGTGGCGGCTGCGCGATGTAGATGTGGCCGCGCTCGATCAGTATGGGCATCTGACGATAGAAGAACGTGAGCAGCAGCGTCCGGATGTGACTCCCGTCGACGTCCGCGTCGGTATTGTGGACACAGATGCCGCCCATGCCCGCCACGAAGTTTTCGTCGCCCTCGACCGAAAAGTCGTACACATAGCCGTTGGTGGACTTCACTTCCTCAATTGACGAAATGGGCAGCGACATGAGATCTCCATCGATCATCCGGAAATCGCGCTTGATGGAAGGGCGGGTGGTCTCGAGAAACCGGTCCAGATCTGGCGCGCTCGGATGGTCCAGCCAGACAGATCGAAGACGCCGCAAGTCATCCTTCGCCACAATACTTATGATCCAATGGCGGTGACGGGTCACGCACGGTGCGCCGTTGACTTGCCGAATCACACCGTCAGGCTGCAATTCGGACATTGAAGGCACGATACCAAGAGAGCTAAGGCAGTAAACCACGCCGCTTGCGATGTCATATGACGACGTCGCAAACGCAATTCGATTTTTGCATACCGTTCCATCGCCCAGCAGATAGCCGCGCAGAAACGCCAGCCGCATCGAGTCGGACACGTTGAATACTATGTCCGGTATTTTTTTGGTCAGTGAATCGACATTTGCAAAGCCGAACACGCGTTGCCAAACGAGTGCCGCCACTCGATTTACGAGCTTGATTTCATCGCAACGGTCAACCGATGAATACCCGATCGCCGGCAGGCCAAATATTCTCGAGAACTTCTCGGTCATTTCGCCGACGAAACGCTTATTACTCTTGCCAATGGAAAGACGAACGCCGCCACGGTCGGAGCAGGAACCCTCCGCGAGATAGAAACCCAGCAATCCCATCAGATCTTCATCGACCGGGATGTAGCGTGGTATCCCGTTATGGGCATAGTGTTCTGGCGTCATCTGCAAATCTTCGCGGCCGTCGAACCAGTCGAGATCTTCAGGCTTCAGCGCGGACAGCCGAACGTAATCTCGGACCACGTTGCTGCCGGAGCCGGTGTACTGATCGGCCCAGATGCGTTCCAGCCGGCTGATACCGACCTGCGCTTTCTTCAGTGTTTCCTGAGCGTCCGCTCCGATGGCAGAGATATAAGCTTGAAAATGATCGACCGTTGGGCGGGTGATTCCTTTTTCCCACGCATAGAACGTCACCGGTTGGCGAATGCCTACCGTGGCACATAACTCGCGATTCGTAATCCCGCTGACACGACGAAGCTGCGTCAGCTCAGCTCGGAGGTCAGCCGGGATGTCGACACGACGAGCGGTGAAATCAGAATTCAGCTCGTGGCGCCTGATCACCGAGGCCTTGAACCAAGCCTCCACAGCGGGTCCACGCAACCAAATTTGCTTGGCGGCTTCAGGCACCGCATGGAGTGCGCGCATCGTGTCGATTCTTTCGGGCGCAGTATCCGGAAACCGGATCCTCGCCGGTGCCACGAGCCGGTCAGCCAAACTGAGTTGATCACCACGCTTGAGCCTGACTCCAGCTTGATCATGCACGAACACACTGTGACTCGATGTCACCCGCACGGATCGGCCGTAGGCAGTGCTTACCTTGAAAAGCTTTTCCTGCAGCGGATGTCGTATCACGCTCTTGATGCGTTTGAAGCGTATCTCGTGACCTTCCAGCCCGAAACAAAGTACGTCGCCCAATGACGCGTTCGTCAATTTATCTACGCCGCCGCTTGGCGCACTGTCGGCCAACGCTTTATCTATGAAGGCGCCGATGCGCACCATGCGGGTACCGCGCTGTTCGTCTTTGACGAAGACGTGATCGTCGCCATCAACGCTCATGATAATTATGCGGTGATAGCGCAATTTATCGACGTTGAAGTCGTCACGACCGATGCCGCAACCGAGTGCCGTGATGAGCGTGCCCACTTCAGCAGAAGCGAGCATCTTGTCGAAGCGCGCTCTCTCGACGTTCAAGATCTTGCCTTTCAGGGGCAGTATTGCCTGCGTGCGGCGGTCGCGGCCCTGTTTGGCAGAACCGCCGGCGGAGTCACCCTCGACTAAAAACATTTCCGACAATGCCGGATCTTTTTCCTGGCAGTCAGCAAGCTTGCCCGGCAGCCCGGCGATGTCGAGTGCACCTTTACGCCGCGTCATCTCCCGCGCCTTGCGCGCGGCCTCCCGGGCATAAGCCGCCTCCAATGTCTTATTCACGATGGCGCGGGCTTCCTGCGGATGCTCGAGCAGGAATTCCTCGAGCCGCTGAGCTACGACCGACTCGACCACGCTCTTCACTTCGGACGATACGAGCTTGTCTTTCGTCTGCGAAGAAAATTTCGGATCGGGCAACTTCACGGAGAGAATCGCTGTGAGGCCTTCTCGCGAATCATCGCCGGTGGTCGCAATCTTATCCTTCTTCGACGCAAGCTCTTTCTCGATGTATTTATTGAGCGTGCGCGTCAAAGCAGCCCGATACCCGGCAAGGTGCGTGCCGCCATCCTTCTGCGGAATATTGTTCGTGTAGCAGAACATGCTTTCCTGATACGAGTCGTTCCACTGCATCGCCACTTCAACTTGTGTGTTGCCTTCGCGACTCTGGAACCACAGCACTGAGTTGTGCACCGGCGTCTTGCTGCGATTCAGGTGTGTCACGAAAGCCTTGAGGCCGCCTTCGTGCTGAAACACCTCACTCTTCTCGTCACGCTCATCGATCAACTCGATGCGCACACCCGAATTCAGGAATGACAATTCTCGCAAGCGCTTTGCGAGCGTTTCATACACGAACGAGATATGCGTAAAGATCGTTGAGCTCGGCCTGAAGCGAATTACCGTGCCGTGCTCGGCGGTATCGCCCGTTACAGCCAACGGCGCCTGCGGCTCACCTAAGCGGTATTCCTGGCGATGCCGTTTGCCATCGCGCATGATGATCAGCTCGAGGTAATCGGACAGTGCGTTGACGACGGATACTCCGACGCCATGCAGGCCGCCTGAAACCTTGTACGACGAGTCGTCGAATTTCCCACCGGCGTGAAGCACCGTCATGATGACTTCCGCAGCAGATCGCCCTTCTTCACTGTGAATGTCGGTTGGAATGCCCCGTCCGTTGTCGGTCACGGTGACGGACTCATCTGCATGGACTGTCACCACCACGCGGTCGCAGTAGCCAGCCAAGGCCTCGTCGATCGCATTATCGACGACTTCAAACACCATGTGATGCAGACCGCTGCCGTCATCGGTGTCTCCGATGTACATGCCGGGCCGCTTACGCACTGCGTCCAGGCCTCTTAAGACTTTGATTTTGCTCGAATCGTAGATTTCGTCCTGGGCCATGCTGCTTCCTGTGCGGTGAGCGCAAATTGTAACAGGAAGAGGCGCGGTAAACGAGCGTTTAAACATGCGAAACGCGCGTAAAATCAATCAGTTATCCGAGTCGCCAGCGGTTCGGCAGCAAACGAGTTGATGCAATTGACTAATAAAGCTCGTCCCGATAATGAAAAACCTGCTCACATTGACCAACTTCTGCACAGTTGGGTCCGTTTTCAATGCAGTTAACACCGCTTTCAGCGACGATAACTCGCTGCTGAGTCGCTATCGACCGCCCTGCGGCCCACCGCCCGTTAGTCGACACCGTTGCTACCTATTGCAGGAAGCTGCCGGCACTTTCACAACCGAGCGTCAGGCCAGCAGGAGGCCGCACAGGCGGGTGGCGCCCGCGCCGGATGCGACAGCGCTTAAGGACCTGCTAACGGGTTGGGCCGCCGAGTCGGGCCACCGGTTGACTCCGTGCGTCCTGTGGACGTGCTGTGCCAATCCCTTCTGAACCTAAAACGGGCGCAAGACACACGATTCAGCGCGCATTGGCGCAAGCCGAAAGGATACGCCTTAAGCAAAATTCGCGTTATCGGTAACACCGTACCGAATTTTCTTCACAAGATATTCACTGGCTTATCCTGCTCATATGCCCCTGTTTGTATTGAGAATTTACGCGTCAAGCCGTTATCTTCTACACAGTCTGCGCCCGCGGGATACTACGACCGCTTGGTACGCAACAGGGGAGCTTTGT
>CAZZZU010000063.1:0-23492 GCA_964658805.1 uncultured Steroidobacteraceae bacterium | reverse complement strand
CGGGTCCCCGTCAATTCCTTTGAGTTTCAACCTTGCGGCCGTACTCCCCAGGCGGACAACTTAACGCGTTAGCTGCGACACCGAGAGGCAGACCCTCCCAACATCTAGTTGTCATCGTTTATGGCGTGGACTACCAGGGTATCTAATCCTGTTTGCTCCCCACGCTTTCGCACATGAACGTCAGTATTCGACCAGGAAGTCGCTTTCGCCACTGGTGTTCCTTCCGATATCTACGCATTTCACCGCTACACCGGAAATTCCACTTCCCTCTTCGATACTCTAGCCAGGCAGTATCAAATGCAGTTCCCAGGTTGAGCCCGGGGATTTCACATCTGACTTACCAAACCGTCTACGCGCGCTTTACGCCCAGTAATTCCGATTAACGCTCGCACCCTCTGTATTACCGCGGCTGCTGGCACAGAGTTAGCCGGTGCTTTTTCTGTGAGTTAAATCAAGATCACAAGGTATTAACCCGTGACTTTTTGTCCCCACTAAAAGTGCTTTACAACCCGCAGGCCTTCTTCACACACGCGGCGTCGCTGGATCAGGGTTTCCCCCATTGTCCAATATTCCCCACTGCTGCCTCCCGTAGGAGTCCGGACCGTGTCTCAGTTCCGGTGTGGCTGGTCGTCCTCTCAGACCAGCTACGGATTGTCGCCTTGGTAGGCCATTACCCCACCAACTAGCTAATCCGACATTGGCTCATCCAATAGCGCGAGGTCTTACGATCCCCCGCTTTCTCGTCTCCGACGTATGCGGTATTAGCCAATCTTTCGACTGGTTATTCCCCACTACTGGGAAGATTCCAATGCATTACTCACCCGTTCGCCGCTCGTCAGCATGTATTGCTACACCTGTTACCGCTCGACTTGCATGTGTTAGGCACGCCGCCAGCGTTCAATCTGAGCCAGGATCAAACTCTTCAGTTAATACACTTAAACACTGAAGTCTCGAGATCCATCAACTCACATTTGTTCACGAATGAACATCTGGTCGTTTTCTGGAAACTCATCATCATCAATTCGCACCGAAATGCGATGACGCGAGTCCCCACACAAGTTACTTATTCGAATTTTTAAAAAACTACCCGCAGCGACTCAGGCCCGGGCGAACTTCCAATTATAGCTGTAATTTCAAGTCCGTCAAATACCACGGAGTCTCGAAATCACGCCTTTCGCTGGAAGGGCGCGCAGTATAGCCGCGACTGACAAACTGTCAATGTAGCTGCACGAGTATATTCACGGCCCTTCCGGGAGTCATGCCGCGCAGCGGCATGAACGGCCTGAAAATCAAGCCGTTATCATCTCCTGGTGTCTTCGCGGAGGTTGCACTGCATGACGACTTTCAAATCCGATTTCCTGCGCGTGTTGAATGAGCGCGGCTTCATTCACCAACTGACCGATGCCGAAGGCCTCGACGCCATCGCCGCGTGCAGCATTGTTGCGGCGTATATCGGTTTCGATGCCACGGCCGACTCGCTGCACATCGGCAGCCTCGTGCAGATCATGCTGCTACGCCACCTGCAACAGACCGGGCATAAGCCGATCGTCCTGATGGGCGGCGGCACCACCCGCGTCGGCGACCCCTCCGGTCGTGACGAAACGCGGCAGTTGCTCGATCAGACGCAGATCGCTGCCAACATTGACAGCATCCGCGCCGTCTTCACGCGCTTCTTGCGCTTCGACGACAGTCCCACCGGCGCTGTGCTCGTGAATAACGACGATTGGCTCGGCAAGCTCGAATACATCCCGTTCCTGCGCGACGTCGGGCGACACTTCACCATCAACCGCATGCTCACGATGGACAGCGTGAAGCTGCGCCTCGAGCGTGAACAGCCGCTGACGTTTCTCGAATTCAATTACATGATTTTGCAGGGCTATGATTTCGTGGAACTCAACCGGCGATACGCCTGCGTTCTACAGATGGGCGGCTCGGACCAATGGGGCAACATCGTGCAAGGCGTCGAACTCGGCCGCCGTGTGCGCGAGACGCAGTTGTATGGTCTGACCTCGCCGCTCATTACGACGGCGTCAGGCGCGAAAATGGGCAAGACCGCAAGCGGTGCGGTCTGGCTCAATCCGAAGCGCCTGTCGCCCTATGATTACTGGCAATTCTGGCGCAATACCGAAGATGCCGACGTGGGCCGCTTCCTGCGGCTCTTCACGGATCTGCCCCTCGGCCAAATCGCTGAATTGGCAGCTAGCGCGGACGCCCAGATCAATGCTGCGAAAGTCGTTCTCGCGAACGAAGCCACGCGCCTCTGTCACGGCGAGGCAGCGGCACTCGACGCGGCGGCGACCGCAGCGCGTGCCTTTGCCGGTGCCGCCACGGACGGCTTGCCGACCTTCCTGCTGCAACACGACGCGCCGGTGTCGATACTGGATGTGACCATCGCGCTCGGGATGGCTGCCTCCCGGAGCGAAGGCCGACGCCTGATCGAACAGGGCGGGGTGCGATTGAACGACCAGCCGGTAACATCTGTAACCGCCTGTATAAGCCGCAGTGACCTGGACGACAGCGGCGTAGCGCGATTGGCCGTGGGTAAGAAGCGCCATGCGCTGATTCGACGCGCTGCGGATTGACCGCTCGCATCGCCGTTGGGTGCCTCACTCACAGCAAAAAGAGGGTTTCTCGACTGACCGTCCCCGGGCTAGCCGGGTCACATTAGTGCGGTTTTGCGCCGCGACAATGCGCGCTCACAGTGGTACTGCTGTCAACGATGCCGCTTGCAAGTTTCAATTTCGATAATCGTGCCTTTCTGGCCCGTTGGCCCGCTGCGCTGACCGCGGTCCTGGCAGTCGCGTCCCTGTGCGGCTGGATCTTTCACCTGCCACCGCTCACAAGTGTCATTCCAGGCGCCGTGGAGATGAAGTTCAACACAGCCATCGCGCTGCTGTTATGCAGTCTTGCGCTGCTGATTCTGAACGGTACCCGGCGCGCCGCGAGGGATGCACTCGCCATTACATTCGGCGTTTTGGTGTTCGCACTCGGTCTTGCCACCCTGTTCGAATACATTCTTGATGCCGATCTGAAAATCGACCAGTGGCTGGTGCCGGATACGGCCGGCGCCTATGACGTATTTCGTGGCCGCATGTCCCCGGGAAGTGCGGTCGCCTTCGTGTGCAGCGGGATCGCGGTTGCAACACTCACCACTGGGCGCCTCAGCATATTGTCGCGGTCGGCAGCGATCGCTACCGCCGCCGTCGGCATGATCTCGTTGCTCGGCTACCTTTGGAACATCGGCGAGATCATCACGGATCAGGTGCTGCCACCGGTGGCCATCAATACGGCCGTTGGCTTCATCTGTATCGGCGCGAGCATATTGCTCACGCCGCGCCGGCAAGCCACGACGGCAGCATCGCTCGCGACGCCCTCGCTCGCGACGCTCGAGCTCAAGATCGCTTTCGGTTTCTGCTTTGCCATGTCACTGCTCGTCGCCGGCGGCAGCTTCACCTATCGCAACAGCGTCGAATTCGGCAACGCAGTGGCATGGGTATCGCACGGCCAGGAAGTTCGCACCACGCTCGCCAACATCGTGGCTTCGCTGGCGGCAGCGGACGTAGCGGCCCGGGATTTTCTATTGACCCGGGACCGGCACCGCAGCGACGACTACCGGCAATTGCGCGAACGGGTGACCGAGACCGCGGCACGTCTGCGCAGCCTCGTCGCCGACAATTCCGAGCAGCACGAGCAAGCGCTCGCATTGCAGCGCGGTGTGGAAGAACGTCTTGCGGCGCTCGATGCCGTGCTCAAAGCGGATCAAGATTTTGGACTGCCGGCGGCACGCGCGGTGCTGACAGTGTCCTACCAGAGCATCCCGCTGACCCGCATCACGACGCTGGTCGAGGAGATGGATACGGTCGAAGTGCGGCTGTTGGCGTCGCGCCAATCCGCCTCGGTGCGCGTGCGCTATGGCACGCTCATCTCGCTGTTGGTGACACTCGCCATTGCCTCGATGCTCTTCACTGCGCTGCTGCGCGCCATACATCGGGAAATGGTCGGTCGGCGCGGCGCTGAAGAGGGACTGCGCAGCAGCGACAGCTACAACCGCAGCATCATCGAGAGTTCGCCGGATTGCCTGGCGGTGCTGACCACCGACGCACAGATTACGCAGATGACGCCGCAGGGCCAGCGGCTCATGGATATCGGCGATTTCGCTCTCATCGCCGGTACGGACTGGTGCGATCTGTGGCACGGGCCATACCGGGAAGCCGCGCAGCATGCGGTCGATGCCGCGCGCAACGGTCGCGAGAGCCGCTTCGAGGGTCTCAGCCCGACGCGCTCCGGTGTCGAGAAGTGGTGGGATGTGATCGTGATGCCCATAAAATCCACGCACGGTGCAACAGAGCGGCTGCTGGCCGTCGCTCGCGATATCACCGCGGTGAAGCGCACCGAAGCCAATCTGGTATCCACCAATCGCTTTCTCGATTCGCTGATCGACAACCTGCCGGTCATCATCGAGGTCAAAGACGCCAAGACGCTGCGGCTGGTACGTGTGAATCGCGCCGCGGAGCAATTCATGGGCGTCACGCGCGGGGACATGATCGGGCGCCTGGCCGGCGAGATCGCCGGGGAGCATGACGCCCCATCCGATCCCGCAGATCGATTGGCCGTCGAAACCGGCACGCTGGTGGATGTGCCCGAGCGTGATGTCGTCACGCCGCTGCAGGGTGTGAAGAAGGTCCACGCCATGACACTGCCCATCCTCGGAACGGATGGCAGAGCGCAATTCGTGCTGAGCATGATGCTGGACATCACACAGCGCAAACTCGCAGAGCAGGCCATTCTCGCGCTCAATGGTGAACTGCAAGCCAAGGCTGCAGAACTCGAAGCAACCAACAAGGAACTGGAAAGCTTCAGCTACTCGGTCTCGCACGACCTGCGCGCACCCTTGCGCGCGATCGACGGCTTTGCCGAGATCATCGAGGAGGAATACAAGGTCAAGCTCGACGCTGAAGGGTTGCGTTATCTGGCCGTGATCCGCGAGAACAGCAAACGCATGGGAGCGCTCATCGATGATCTCCTTGCATTCTCGCGCCTCGGACGTCAAGCGGTATCGAGCAGCGCCATCAATGTGGAAAGCCTGGTGCGGGAAGTAGTCGATGAAGTGCTCGTCAGCGAGGCCATAAACCTCGGCAGCCGCTCGCCACCGCCACAGGTTTCGATCAGTCCCCTGCCGCCGGCGTATGGGGACCGCAACCTGCTGCGCCAGGTCTGGTGCAATCTTATCTCCAACGCAGTGAAGTACTCGAGCAAGTCGGCAGCCCCGCGCATCGAGATCACCGCCCACGAGGCCGCCAATGAATGTCAGTACTCGGTGCGCGACAACGGGGTGGGATTCAGTATGAAATACGCCCATCAGCTTTTTGGCGTGTTCCAGCGCCTGCATCGCGCCGACGAATTCCGCGGCACAGGTGTCGGTTTGGCAATTGTCCAGCGCGTCATCACACGCCATGGCGGTAGAGTATGGGCCGAGGGCGCAGTCGGGGCGGGCGCCACATTTTCGTTTGCACTGCCCAAAGGAGTCGTCGTCGGTGAGTGAATACGAAGCCGTGGAGATACTGCTCGTCGAGGACAGCGACGCGGACGCCGAACTCATTGCCCGGGCGCTGCGCAAGGGCAATATCGTCAACCGCGTGGTGCGCCTGCGCGATGGCGTTGAATGCCTGGAATTCGTTTTTCGTACCGGCGAGTTCAAGGACCGCGGCAGCGGTCAGCCGCGGTTGATCTTTTTGGATCTCAAGATGCCGCGCTTGGGCGGCATCGACGTGCTGCGGCGCCTCAAATCGGACGATGACTCGAAGACCATTCCGATCGTGATGTTGACATCGTCTGCCGAGGATCAGGACGTGAGCGAAGCCTACAGGCTGGGCGTGAACAGCTATCTGGTAAAGCCCGTCGCGTTTGCCGATTTCACCAGGGTCATCACCCAGACAGGCCTGTACTGGGCGCTCATGAATCGGGTCCCGGCATGAACGCGCGCGAATTGCTGCGGGTGCTGTTGCTCGAGGATCGCCCGGAAGATGCGGAGTTGCTGGTCCGTGAGATGCGCCAACAGGGCCTGCGCATCGCCGACCGACGGGTCGATTCGGGACCCGACTTCGAGCGCGCCCTCGAAGAGTTCGAGCCGCATCTCATTCTCTCCGATTACACCTTGCCGGGGTTCCATGGTACCGATGCGCTGGAGATGGCCAATCATCGCGCTCCCGATACACCTTTTATCTTCGTCTCAGGCACCATCGGCGAAGAGCGTGCGATTCAGGCGCTGCGTCAAGGTGCCGTCGATTACGTACTGAAGGACAACCGCGTCCGCCTGGTACCGGCGATCGAGCGGGCCCTGAAAGATGTCGAGTCCCGCACCGCGCGCCGCTGGGCACTGCGCGAACTCGAAGAAAGCGAAGAGCGGTTCCGCTTCGCAATGCAATATTCGTCCATCGGCATGGCGCTCGTCACACCCGAGGGACGCTGGCTGAGTGTCAATCCGGCGCTCTGCGATATTGTCGGCTACACGCAAACTGAACTGCTCGCCACGGACATGCAGTCCATTACCTATCCCGAAGACCGGGAAAGCGACGCACCGCAACTCGCGCAAATGTTGCTGCGCAGTCTCGAAAGTTATCAGACCAACAAGCGCTACGTCCGCAAGGACGGCCGCGTGGTGTGGACGCAATTGAGCGGGTCCATGGTCTGGCTGCTATCCGGCGAACCGCATTACCTGATCTATCAGGTGCAGGATATTACGGACCGTATTCACGCCGAGCGCGCCCTGCGCGACAGCGAGGAACGTTTCCGCTCCATCGCCGAAGCGACGCAGGAATGGATCTGGGAAATCGACGCCGACGGGATTTACACGTTCTGCAGCCCGGCGGTCGAAGCCATCCTCGGCTACCTGCCCGCCGGGCTGGTAGGCAAGAGCTTCGTCGACCTGGTATCGCCCCAGTCGCGCCAGGCCGTGCTCGATCTATTGAACCCGGACAGCAGCGACAAACGCGGGTGGCGCGATCTCGTGTTGCATCTGCGGCATGCCTCCGGCGGCATCCGCTGGCTCGACAACAATGCGTTGCCGCTGCTCGATCAACAAGGCCTGGTCATCGGCTATCGCGGCGTGGCGCGCGACATCACGCAACGCCGCCTGCAGCAAGAGCGCATCGCGCGCCTGTCGCGCATCCAGGCCGTGCTGTCCGGCATCAATTCCACCATCGTGCGCGTGCATGATCGTCTCGAACTGTTTCGCGAAGCCTGTCGCATCGCCGTACAGCAAGGTGGCTTCAAAATGGCCTGGATCGGCGCAGTCGAACCGGGCGCGTCGAAAGCGACGCCGGTCGTCTGGGAAGGTCTCGATCGCGGCTACCTCGATGAGATCGGCCTGACGCTCGCGCAACGCGATGACGATCCCGGCGCAGTCGGCCGTGCGCTGCTGCAGAAGAAAATTGTGATCGTGAACGATATCGAGAACGACACCGGCGCCTTCAAACGCGAGGCATTGGCGCGCGGTTTTCGCTCGCAGGTTGCCATGCCGCTCAGCATCGAGGAAGAGACCGTCGGGGTGCTCGTCCTCTATGCAGGCGAGGCCGGATTCTTTGATTACGAAGAGGTGAAACTTCTCAAAGACCTCGCCGGCGACATTTCCTTCGCGCTCGACTATATCGGCAAAGAAGAGCGTCTGACTTATGTATCCCTGTACGACACGCTGACGGGTCTTGCAAACCGGCAGCTTTTCTTCGATCGCCTGGCGCAGGCCTTGCAACTGGCGCGCGCCGAGCGCCGTGATCTCGGCGTGATGATCATCGACATCGAGCGCTTCAAGCGGGTCAACGACACGCTCGGCCGCTATGCCGGCGATCAGGTCCTCAAGGAACTCGCCAATCGATTGCGTCGGACCATCAGCGAGTCTGCAACCCCGGCCCGCATTGGGGGCGACCGCTTCGCTGTACTGATCCCGAACTGCCCCGGTGATTCCATGGCGCGCTGGGCGGACGATTGGATCGTTACTTCTTTCGCTGAGCCGCTCATCATCGATGACATCGAACTGCGGGCCACGGCAAAGATCGGCATCGCCATGTTTCCGGGTGATGCGGACACGGCGGAGAATCTGTTTGCCAACGCCGAGGCCGCGCTCAAGCGCGTGAAGGAATCGGCCGAACCTTATCTCTTCTACAGCCCCGAGATGAACGCGCGCGCCGCGCACCGCATGCACATGGAGAACCGCCTGCGACGGGCGGTGCAGCTGAAGGAGTTCGTACTGCATTATCAGATCAAGGTCGATATGGCTACGCGCCGCATCCGAGGCCTGGAGGCGTTGATCCGCTGGCAGGATCCCGAGCACGGTCTCATCTCGCCACTGGACTTCGTGCCGCTGCTGGAAGAATCGGGACTCATCGTCGACGTTGGTCGCTGGGTGATCGAGCAGGCGGTTGCGGATGCGCAGGGCTGGCGCGCTCGCAAACTGCATGTCCCGCGCGTTGCCGTAAATGTTTCAGAGGTGCAATTGCGTCAGCCTAATTTCGTCGCGACGACGCTGACTGCGCTAGGCTCGCGCCGCGATCAGAGTCACCGCCAGGGACAGGGTATCGATATCGAGATCACCGAATCCATGTTGGCGCAAAACACCGCGGCCAATGTACAGAAGCTTCTGCAACTGCGTGAAGCCGGCGTGCGCGTCTACATGGATGACTTTGGCACCGGCTACTCCGGCTTGAGCCAGATCGCCCATTTGCCGCTCGATGCACTGAAGATCGACAAGGCTTTCGTTGCCGGCATGTCGGGCAGCGATGAACACATGGCCATCGTCACCACCATCGTCAATCTCGCCAAAGCGCTGAAGATCGGTGTGGTGGCCGAGGGTGTCGAAACCGAACAGCAGGCACAACAATTGCAAAATCTCGGTTGCGATGAAGCGCAGGGTTATCTGTTCGGTCGACCCGTGCCCGCTGACGAAATCGTCCGACTGTTGGCAACCGGACACTGACCCGGATAACCTAACGGGTCGCCTGGGCTCGAGGACGCTGGTGCAAACATCTTTTCGATTTGGGCCTCGAAGCATCGGGGCTTTGCTCTGCGCCGTCGTGTTGGGCGGAGTGGTGGCAGTGTGGCAATGGCCGGCAAGGCACGCGTCCACCGCGGGCCTGGCGGATCCAGCCGGCGCGATTGGAGAGGCCACTCCCGCTCACGAACCCGCTGCCGTGTCCGCACCCGCTGCAGTGCCCGACACACGAGCCGCCGGGACGGGTTCGAGCACCGAGGTCATCGTCGGCCGCAACGACACTCTCGACGCTATCTTCCGGCGACTGGCGCTCAACAGCGCTGACCTCGCTGCGATCCGCAATCTTCCCGGCATCCGCCAGAGCCTGGATCTCCTCAGGCCCGGCGATGCCATCCGGGTTACGCAGGCGAACGGCGCCCTCGAGGAACTCACCCGCAAGGTGAATGAGACACAAACCTTGCATGTGGTGCGGCAGGAAACCGGGTTCACTGCGGACTTGATCACTAATCCGGTGGTGACGCAGGTGCGAAGTGCCGGCGCCACGATCAATTCCTCGCTGTTCCAGGCCGCGGCCGACGCAAAGATCTCCGACCCGATGGCGCTCAAGCTCGCCAACGTGTTTGCCTGGGACATCGATTTCGTGCTCGACATCCGCCAGGGCGATCGCTTCACCGCCGTTTACGAGCAGGTGTTTCAGAACGGCAAGTACTTGCGCGATGGCGACTTGCTCGCCGCCGAATTCATCAACGGCAGCCATGTGTATCGTGCCATACGCTTCGTGCACGATAATGGCAGCGTCGGCTTCTACACGCCGGACGGCAAACCCATGCGCAAGGCATTCCTGCGCGCGCCGGTCGATTTCACGCGCATCAGTTCCACGTTCAGCATGGCCCGGTATCATCCAATTCTCAATATGATCCGCGGCCACATGGGTACTGACTACGCCGCGCCGCAGGGCACGCCCATCTACGCCGCCGGCGACGGCAGGCTCAGCTTCATCGGTAGAAAGGGCGGCTACGGTAACGTCATCATGCTCACCCACGGCGGCAACGTCTCGACGCTCTACGGTCACATGTCGCGCTTCGCCCGCAATCTGCGCCTCGGCTCGCACGTCGACCAAGGCGCTACCATCGGCTACGTCGGCATGACGGGCCTCGCCACCGGCCCGCACCTGCATTACGAATTTACCGTCGGCGGTGTGCATAAGAATCCGCAGACGGTCCAGCTGCCCGGTGCCGAGCCGTTGAGAGCCGAGGCCCTGGCGCGCTTTCAGGCTGCGGCGACGCCGCTGCTCGCTGACCTCAATCCAACCGTGTCGGCATCAACCCACTAAGCAGAAGATCATGGCTCTATATCTTGGACTCATCTCAGGCACCAGCATGGACGCCATCGACGCCGCGTTGGTCGACTTCGACGCAGCGCCGCTCCAGATCATCGCGAGCAGCGCCACGCCTTACGAGCCGGGGTTAAAGGCGCGCGTTGCCGCGCTCATCGATCAACCCGCTCACGTGACGCTGGATGAGATCGGCATGCTCGACGTCGAACTGGGCCGTGCCTTTGCGCAAGCTGCGCTCGCGACGTTGCAGCAGGCGGGAGTGAAGCACAGCGAGGTTGCTGCCATTGGCAGTCATGGCCAGACGCTGCGTCACCGGCCCGACCTGGCCGCGCCGTTCACCTGGCAAATCAGCGATCCCAATGTCATTGCCGAAGCGACCGGCATCACCGTAGTCGCCGATTTTCGCCGACGTGATGTCGCGGCCGGCGGGCAAGGGGCGCCACTGCTGCCCATGTTTCATGATCAGGTATTCCGCAGCGCCGACGAAGACCGCGTCATCGCGAATCTGGGTGGCATCGCCAACATCACCGTTCTGCGTCGGAATGTCGGCGTCACCGGTTTCGATACGGGCCCTGCCAATCGGATGATGGACGCATGGACCCACCTTCACCGCGGCGAGGACTACGACAAAGGCGGCGTCTGGGCTGCGAGTGGCACGGTGGATCAAAACCTGCTCGCCCAGCTACTCGATGAACCGTATCTGCGCCTCGATCCGCCCAAGAGCACGGGTCGCGAGTTGTTCAACATGCCCTGGCTCGAGCAGCGTCTCGGCGGACTCGAGCGCAGACCGGCCGATGTGCAGGCCACGCTGCAGGAACTGACTGCGATTTCGCTCACCGATGCCATCAGGCGCTACGCGCCCGGCGCCGCGGTCTATCTTTGCGGCGGTGGGGCGCACAATCGCGCGCTGCGCGAAGCGATCGCACGGCACGTGGCGCCGAACCGCGTGGCGTCCACGCAAGTGCTCGGGCTCGATCCGGATTACGTCGAAGCGGTGGCGTTCGCCTGGTTCGCCAGGAAGACGCTTGCCGGCCAACCCTCCAGCGCGCCGAGTGTGACCGGTGCGACAGGCCCTCGCATATTAGGCGGGATATACCGCTACGCCTGAAACAGTCGCACGACTCGACGGCGCATCCCGCAAAAGTTATTGTCGGTAAAGATTATTCGTCGTCTGGCGGCTGTACGGCCGGTGGCGAGCCGGCTTTCTTGACCGTGTACCTGCCAGTCAGGCGCTCGATGGACTTCTCGAGCGGCCCGCCGATCACGAGGATGACGAGGCTCATGACAATGCCGACGCCGGCGACGCGATATTCGCCGAAACCGCACGCCATGCCAAGACCGGCGGCCAGCCAGACCGCAGCCGCCGTCGTTAGGCCGAGGACACGCACAGAATCTGTGGGATGCAGAATCAGCCCGGCACCCAGAAACCCGATTCCCGTCACGACGCCTTGCACGACGCGGCTTGCCGCATTGGGGTCCGTCGACATGTCGCCGACGGTAAGCGCGACGATGGCCGCGCCGGTGCTCACCATCGAGATGGTGCGATAGCCCGCTGACTTGTGATGCAGATCGCGATTGATGCCGATGGCAGCACCGCACGCGTGGGCTGCCAGCAATCGACAAACCAGGTCCAGAGTGGTCATCATGAGCTATGGATACCAAGTTACGACCCACCGTCAAGCCCGTCAACCTGATCGATCTTCGCCCCACGCAGCTCACCGTCGGCATGCGCGAAGTCGAAGAGCGCCGCCGCGCTTGGCGCAAGCACAAAGGCAAGGCCGCACGTGAGTTCCTGGGCAGGCACATGATTCCCGTGATCGTCGGCCCGGGCAATCATTCCTATCTCATCGACAATCACCATCTCGCCCGTGCCTTGTACGAAGAAGGCGTGCAGAACGTGCTGACGCTGGTCATCGCCGATCTGCGCAAGCTGGACGACAGTGCATTCTGGTTCGTCATGGACAACCGCGGCTGGCTGCATCCCTATGACGAACGCGGCAAGCGCCGTACCCACGCAGACCTCGGTGCCTCCGTCAGAGATCTGCGCGACGATCCGTTTCGGTCGCTCGCCGGTGAACTCAGACGTGCCGGCGGGTACGCCAAGGAAACCATTCCGTTCACGGAATTTCTTTGGGGGGATTTCCTGCGCCGGCGAATCAAGCGTAAGGACGTAGAGAAGCGCTTCGAACGCGCCTTGAAAACCGCGCTCGAACTGGCGCACACCGCCGAGGCCGACTACCTGCCAGGATGGTGCGGACCGGTCCCGTAGCGTATCGTAGACGGCCATAGAGAGCCGTCATGAACGACACCGATCTGCAAGCACCGCAGCTCTACATTAACCGTGAGCTGTCCTTCCTCGAGTTCAACCAACGCGTTTTGGAGCAGGCGAAGGACGAGCGCGTGCCGCTGCTCGAACGCGTCAAATTCCTCGCCATCTCGTGTTCGAATCTCGATGAGTTTTTCGAGATCCGCGTGGCGGGTCTGCAGGAACTGCTCGATGCCGGCGCGGTGACGGCCGGACCTGACGGAATGTCGGTGCAGGAAATACTGAAAGCCATCCGGCCGCGTGCGTTGCATCTGGTCGAACAGCAATACGCATTGTTGAACGAACGATTGTTGCCCGAGTTGGGAAAGACCGCCGTCCTGTTCGTGGAGCCCGACAGCTGGACCGAGGCGCAGGAACAGTGGCTTGAAGATTATTTCGCACGCGAGGTCGGTCCGGTATTGAGTCCGCTCGCACTGGATCCGGCGCGACCCTTCCCGAAGATCCTGAACAAGAGCTTGAATTTTGCGGTGATCGTCGAGGGTGAGGATGGCTTTGGCCGCAACAGTGGCCTCGCCGTGGTGCAGGCGCCTCGTTCCCTGCCGCGCGTGATCCGACTTCCCGATGAATTAGGGAGCCGCAATTTCATATTTCTCGGCACCATCGTCGAGACGTTCGTGTCCCGTCTCTTTGCCGGGATGACGGTGCGCGGTTGCTATCAATTCCGGGTGACCCGCAACAGCGACCTGTTCGTCGAACAGGAAGAGGTCGACGATCTGCTGCGCGCCGTGGAGGGCGAGCTCGCCTCACGACGCTACGGCGATGCCGTGCGACTGGAAACCGCCTCTGATACGCCCGATGAAATTCTCGCCTATCTCCTGGAGCAGTTCGGACTGAACGAGGACGACCTCTATAAGGTGAATGGGCCGGTAAACCTAAATCGCCTCATGGCCGTGTACGACCTTGTTGATCGGCCCGAACTCAAATACCCACCTTTTTCTCCGAGCATCCCGGAGCGCCTGAAGATGGGCAATGACATCTTTGCGACATTGCGAATGGGCGACGTGTTGCTCCACCACCCCTACCAGGCGTTCTCGCCGGTCTACGATTTCCTGAAACACGCGGCTGCGGACCCCAACGTGCTCGCGATCAAGCAGACGCTGTATCGTACCGGCAGCGATTCCACGATCGTGCGCGCCCTCACCGACGCGGCTGCGGCAGGCAAAGACGTCACGGTGATCATCGAACTACGAGCCCGTTTCGATGAAGAAGCGAACATCGAACTCGCGAATCAATTGCAGGAAGCCGGTGCGCACGTGATGTACGGCGTGTTCGGCTACAAAACTCACGCAAAGCTCGTCATGGTGGTGCGGCGTGAAGAGAAAGGCCTGCGCAGGTACTGCCACCTGGGCACCGGCAACTATCACACCAAGACTGCCCGGCTTTACACGGACTATGGTCTGTTGACCGCCGATGAAGCGATTGGCGAAGACATTCACGAGATCTTCCTGCAACTCACGGGACTTACGCGGGTACCGAAACTGCGCAGGCTGCTGCATGCGCCGTTCACCCTGCATCAAGCCATCGCCGCCAAGATCGATCGTGAAACAGAACATGCCCATGCGGGCCGGCCGGCGCACATTATCGCGAAGCTTAACTCGCTTACCGAGACGTCAGTGATCCAGGCACTGTACCGGGCATCCCGCGCCGGCGTGGTGATCGATCTCATGGTGCGCGGCGTGTGCTGCCTGCGGCCTGGCGTACTCGGCGTCTCGGAACAGATCACGGTGCATTCCATCGTCGGGCGATTCCTCGAACATTCCCGCGTTTACAGCTTCGAGAATGCCGGCTCGCGTGAAGTCTTTTGCGCCAGCGCAGACTGGATGGACCGGAATCTGTTTCGCCGCATCGAGGTGGCTTTTCCGGTGGAGCAGGCCGAGCTCAAGGCGCGCGTCTCGGATGATCTGGCGCTGTACTGGCAGGACGACGTGCAATCCTGGGAGATGACTGCCGAAGGTGCATACGTGCGGGTGCCCGACGGCGGCAACGGCTCGGCGCAGAAGAAACTGCTGGCCTTGTACGATGAACGCGTGGCCCTGACCGAAAATTAGCGCGTTATGCGTACCGGGTGCCAGGTGTCAGGTGCGAAGTACCAGGTGAGGCGCTAGGGGCGCTCGCCGCCGACAGACGCTTCGGCGATCGTCAGTTTGAAGCCGACTTCTTTCAGATAGCCGCGTTCCTGCTCGAGATCCTCGAGGGTCAGCGGGTGCTCGTTCATGTATTTTTCCGGCAGTTCGAGCGTCACGTTGCGCCCTTTCACCTTCAGCACCGGATTGGGTAGGACCTCGCGATTTCTGCCACGATGAAGCAGGACCGCAAGGCGCAGCAGCACCACCAGGAACTCCGCCTGCCGTTCCCACGGCGGCACGAGATCCTCGAACGCCTCGAGCGACAGCTGTCTGCGATGTCCGCCCACCAGCGCCGACAGCAATGCCTGCTCTTCGCGCGGAAACCCGGGCATATCCGCGTTCGCCAGCAAATAGGCGCTGTGGCGTTGATACTTCGAGTGAGCGATGTCGAGCCCCGTCTCATGCAGCCGCGCTGCCCATCGCAGCATCGACTCTGCCAGTGGATCCTCGAGCTCCCAGTCATGTTCTACTTGCTTGAGCATATACGCGGCGATGGTCTCGACCCGATCTGCCTGGAGCTTGTCGACGTGATAACGCTGCTCCATTGCACGCACGGTACGAACCCGCGCATCTTCATCGGTGAAGCGACCCATCATGTCGTACAACAAGCCTTCCCGCATGGCGCCCTCTGCGACCCGCACCCGGTCTATTCCGAGATTTTCGGTAATCTCGAGCAGAATGGCCAGACCGGCGGCAAACACCGGTGCGCGTTCTTCGTCCACCGCCTCAAGATCCATCTCTTCGATGTCGCCGGCGGCGATGATGCGTTTCGCCAAATCTTTCAATTTCTCGAGTGTGATGTGTGGCGCCTCCGGATACAGAGCTCGAATCGCATCGCTGATGACGCGCACGGTGCCTGAACTGCCGAACACCTGCAGCCAGCCCGTTTTCCGATAAGACTCCTGAATGGGTTCGAGCTCCATTCGCACGATGGTGCGCGCGCGGTCGAAGCGCTTCTGCGTGATTTTGCCGTCGTCGAAGAAACTCGTCGTCAAACCGACGCATCCAACGGACAGACTCTCCAACAACAGCGGCTGAAAGCCTTCGCCGATCACGATCTCGGTCGAGCCGCCGCCGATGTCGATCACCAGTCGCTTGTCGGCATTCATGGGACTCGTGTGTGCAACACCCGAGTAAATGAGGCGTGCTTCCTCGGCACCGGAGATGATCTCGATCGGGTGACCGAGCGCGGCACGCGCACGCTCGAGAAACCAGCGCTTACGATTGGCGCGCCGCAAGGCGTTGGTGCCGACGACGCGGACGCTGTCGGCGTTCATCGCCCGCAGACGCTGACCGAAACGTTCGAGACACCGCAGCGCTCGATCGACCGCCGCGTCATCGAGCCGACCACTTTCGCCCAAGCCTGCTGCCAGCCGCACCATTTCGCGCAGGCGATCGAGAATCACGATCTGACCGTGGGAATGGCGCGCCACGACCATATGAAAGCTGTTGGAGCCTAGGTCGACGGCCGCGAGGACGTCGGGCACCGCTCTCCCTGCCGCCATCTACCGCATCAACATCAAGCGGAGAATGATGACCCGCAACCGCAAGTGGTTTTCGCGTTGGGATTACGAATGACGAACTGTGCGCCGGACAGATCTTCTTTGTAGTCGATCTCGGCACCCATCAGGTACTGTGCGCTCATCGGATCCACGAGCAGCTGGACGCCGGCTTTCTCGACCATGAAGTCGCCTTCTTCCATCTGCTCGTCGAAGGTGAAGCCGTATTGAAAACCGGAGCAACCGCCGCCGGATACGAACACCCGCAGTTTGAGGTTGGGGTTCGATTCTTCTTTGATCAGCTCGCCCACTTTTCCGGCCGCCGCATCGGTAAACACCAAAACGTTCGGCTGAAGCGGCGCAACATCGATCGGGTTCGTAACTAAAGTGTCCATGCTCAGCAGTCTACCCTAAGTCTCACTCGGCGCGGGCGCAGCACCCTGTGGTTCGTCTTCACCGTCGGCAGCGACGCCGCGGTGTATCAGCTTGCCATTGATCTGGGCGCCTACCGAGGTTTCAATGGTCAGATAGTGAACACTGCCCAAAACTCGCGCTTTCGGCCCCAATTCCACCTGACCCAAAGCCTGAATGTCGCCCTTTACCAGCCCATTCAACAGAATGTGGGTCACGCTGACGTTGCCGTCGATGGTGCCGTGTTCACTCACCGCCAGTGTGGACTCCTTGCCGGATTCCGCTTTGACGTTGCCGTGAATGGTGCCATCCAGGTGCAATCCGCCCCCGAATGAGACGTCGCCCTGAATGTGCGTACTCGCACCCACCAGCGTGTCAATTTTGGTCTTGTTAATCAGTTTCGGTTTGAACATCCGAGTCACCTTTGGCCGGACCTTCGCCAATGGCTTCGGTCTCCACTGACATGCCCTGGGCTTTCCATACGAATGCCTGTCTGAAGCTGTGTGCCATATCCTTGCCGCTGTGAATGTCCACGCCGACCCGATTGGGCTCGAATCCCTGTGGCAGGGACACCGGTTCATCGTAATCCTGAAAATATTTGAAAGAGTAGGCCAAGCTCACCTTTCTGCCGGGAGATACCTGTGCATAGGTCAGGGACAGCGGCTTCCCTTGTAGCAACCCGTCGATGGTCAGCGCTACGTTGCCGTTCACATCTTTGTCGGGCTTGCCGGTCTGCATCAGCACGAATTTCAAATGGTACTGACCGGTGCTGGGTTCGGGAACGATCTGCATCTGCTGAACTTTGACGTGGATCAGGGATTCGGGCTGCACCAGGCCACGATAGAACGCGAGATCCTGATTGAGGCGTGCAATCTGGCTCTGCATGTCTCCCAGACTTCGCTCGACCTGGCTATAGCCCTCGCGGTCCACCCGCCGCGCCACCTCCGCTGCTTCGAGTTGGCGGCGCTGCTCGGCATTCTCGGTTTCGAGCGACCGGATGCGGGCACTGGCTGCCAATGCGCCACGGACCGCGTCCACGACACGGTAACTCGCATCCGTGCGGCCAAATTCAAAGGCGGCATACAACACCATCAATGCCAGAATCGCGCCGCCGCCCCATACCACGGCGCGTCGCTTGGGCGCGTATGATCGAACGACCAGTTTCTCGGCTGACTCAGCCATGGCACTCCGTGCCGTCTCGCAGGGGACGGCAACATTACACTATCATCCGTTCAGGCGGTAAACATGCTCTGGCTCAAGGCTTTTCACGTTGTCGGCGATGTCATGTGGTTCGCCGGACTGTTCTATCTGCCGCGACTCTTCGTGTATCACGCTGATGCGAAGGACTCCGTCGGCATCGAAAGGTTCAAGGTGATGGAGCGGCGCCTCTACATCATGATGAATGTCGGAATGGGGATCGCGGTGTTATTCGGCATTGCCATGATCGTCGGTCTGCCCGCTTATATGCGCATGCCCTGGCTACATGCCAAGCTCTTTCTGGTAGCACTGCTGATTGCCTACCATCTGTATTGCGGGAGCATGGTGAGGCGCTTTGCCGCCGGTACCAATCCGCATACGTCACGATGGTATCGCGGCTTCAATGAAGTGCCCTCAGTGTTGTTGATAGGCATCGTCATTCTGGCGGTGGTCAAGCCGTTTTAGTCGCCTGTTGGACCTCCGGCCACCACTCCGGGTACGCGGGCAACCCATCCGGAAACAGGTGCGGGCCGAGGTCGTGCAGCGCGCGGACGTAGACGCGCCGTTTGAAATACACCACCTCTTTGACCGGGCTCCAATAATCGGACCAGCGCCACCGATCAAATTCCGGCGTGTCGGTGTGATCGAACTTGACCTTGGATTCGTCGCTGAGCAGTTTGAGCAGATACCAACGCTGTTTCTGGCCGATGCAGCGATCCCGAACATATTGCCGGGGCAGGCGATAACGCAACCATCCGCGCGTCGATCCCAGGATCTCGACATCACTCCGATCCAGGCCCACCTCTTCCTTCAGCTCACGAAACAGTGCGTCTTCCACCTGTTCGCCGCGGTTCACGCCGCCTTGTGGAAACTGCCACCCGCGGCCGCCGATCCGGCCGCCCAGAAACACTTCGCCTGATACACCGCGGGTCAGAATGATGCCCACGTTGGCTCTGAAGCCGTCCTTGTCGATGTAATCGCTCGAGGGCAGTGGGGACATGGCTCCCGATTGTAGCGCTTCAACCTGCGCCCAATTGCACTCGATTGCGGCCCAGCGCCTTGGCCCGGTAAAGCGCTGCATCGGCGTCGGCCATGAGGCGATCGCCCAGGGCTTTCAAGTCGCTTTCGTGTCGTCCTGGCGCAACCGCCGCGACGCCGACCGAGATGGTCAAATGGCGCACGATCTGCGAGTTGAGTGCAAACGGCGTGGCCGCAATGTGCTCGCGCATGCGCTCCGCGAGACGCGCTGCCTCGACGGCATTGGCTTCCGGCAGGACGATCGCGAGTTCATCGCCGCCGAAGCGCGCCGCCGTATCCATGCTGCGTATCTGCGACTCCACCCGGTGTGCGATCTCCTTCAAGGCTTGATCGCCGGCGAGGTGTCCATAGCCGTCGTTGATGCTCTTGAAGCGATCGATGTCGATCATCAGGCAGGCAACCGTACTGCCGCGGCGCTGCGCACGCGCGAGTTCCTCCTTGAGACGCTGCTGCAGATAACGGCGGTTGTGCCAGCCGGTGAGAAAGTCGGTGATGCCGGCCCGCAGCAGCCGCGTGCGATTGATGGCGTTCTCGATGCACACTGCAGCGACGGCGCCCAGATGCGACAGGAATTCCGTGCCGTGATGTCGGGTGAAGCGTGCGGCGTCTTTGCTGCCGAAACACAGTGCGCCGGTGGCGCGCTCCTTGCGCGGCAGTGGCACGAGTGCAGCACTCTTGAGGTTCGCGCCGCCTGCGAACAGCAAATGATGATCCGCACCCACGAACGGTCCCAACCACGGCTTGTGAAAAGCCGAGAACTGCGGCGCCAGGCCGACCAGCGTGTCCACGAAAAAGATTTGTGCGAACTCCTCCGGCCGCTCCCCGCCGGCAATCAATAGATGACGGATCTCATGCTGCGGATCCATCAGCATCACGCTGATGGCGTCGAGGGCATACGAATCCTTGAGCCCCTCGACCATGGCGCGCAACAGATGCCCCAGACCGTCGGCACGCAGCAGGGTCAGTTCGCGCGCCTGTGTGCGTTTGAGTATGGTCTCGTTGTTGAGCGCCTCAGCCTTCATGTCGACGAGACGACGCTTGAGCTCCTCGTTCTCACGCAGCAGCGCCTCTTGCCTCAACTCGTCAGGTGGCACGCGCGGCTGCTCGTCCATCCAGGTAAGCGCGACCGCGGTTCATCAGCGCTGCGAACTCCTGTGCATTACGGGTATCGACACTCGCCACCAGCTGTGCCAGTGCCGTTTGCAGCGCCCTGAGCGACTCACCGCCATAGTCGTTGGCACTTTGTATCTCGAAATACAGTTCCGGACTTTCGGCTGCGACGCGAGTCGCCACTTCCAGCTGCGCGTCGAAGGTCGTGCTCGACAGCCGTGCGAGCCGCGGTGCTGCTTCGCCACTGTCAGCCAAGGCGGTGAAGAACGCAATATTCAGTGCATGGGACAGGCCCAGAACGTAAGCGATCAAGCGGTCATGCTCGTCGAGGCCCATCACGACTCGCTCGGCCATGGTCGGCGCAAAGAGTTCCTGCGCCTCCCGCAAGGCTTCACTGTGACCGAGGTCGATGAAGATCACATGCCGGCCAGACAACAACTCGGTGTCTGGCCCGAACATGGGATGCAACGACGTCACCCGGCAACCGGCTTTGACCAGCGCATCGAGGCCCGCGCGCAACGGCGTCTTGAGCGAACCCAGATCGAAGATCAGACCCCGCGGCTTGCGCCGCGCCAGCGCCGTCAGCAGACCCGCCGTGGTACCCAAGGGCGTCGCTATTACGATCAGATCGAAGTCGAGCGCATCCTGTTCCCAGTCGGCGACGGTTTCGAAGGTCGGCAGCGTACCCGCCGGATCCGCGATCGCCACGCGGAAGCCCTGCGAGGCCAGGAACTCCGCGAACCAGCCGCCCATCTTTCCGCAGCCACCGATGACCAGCGCGCGCTTGCCCGTGCCGTGCGCATTCGCCAGCACCCGGGCGTGTTCCTGCGTGGTCAGCGACGACTGGATCAGTTGCGTCAGCAAATTTTCTGCCAGCGCAGGTGAGATCCCGAGCCGCTCAGCCGAGGTGCGCCCGCGCAACAAGACCTCGCGCTCACGCGCGTAATCACGGGTCGCGCGTCCCGCGGCACGCTTTACTGCCGCGACCTGCTCGCTCAATGCCTGACGACGGGCCACCAGTTCCAGCAGCTTTCCGTCCAAATCCGTCAGCTCGGTTCGCAATTCATCCAGGTTCATGGGCTAACATTCTCGTATGAGCAGCGCCAAAAAGACATTCTGGACCGAAACGTTGCCGGAGCACCTGCCGGCCAATCCCTTTAGCCTCGCTGCGCAGTGGCTGCACGATGCGCAGGCTGAAAAGGCCCAGCCCAACCCGAATGCCATGGTGCTGGCCACGGTGGATGCTCGTGGCCAGCCCTCGGCGCGCGTGGTCTTGTGCAAGGGCGTCGAGAGCGAAGCGGGCGCTATCCTCTTCTACACCAATTATCTGTCGCGCAAGGGCGGGGAGCTTGCCGCCAATCCGCGCGCGGCCATCGTCTTCCACTGGGACGCAAGGCACCGCCAGATCCGTATCGAAGGTCGCGTAGAGGTCTTGAGCGCGGCGGAGAACGACAGCTATTTCGCGAGCCGACCCTGGCAGAGCCGTCTGGGCGCCTGGGCAAGCCAACAAAGCCAGCCGGTCGCCTCGCGCAACGTGTTGGTCGACGCGGTCGCCGCGCAAGCCAAACGCTTCAAGATCCCCTACGCCGGCCCCGGTTCACCCGAACCGCAGGACGTGACGCTCGAACTGCCTCGTCCGCCCAACTGGGGTGGCTTTCGCTTGCGCGCCGACGCCATCGAATTGTGGTGCGAAGGCGAATTTCGGATCCATGATCGGGCGCGTTGGGTGCGGGATCTCGCGTCTGCGGGCGACAGCCCGGCCGCGTCCCCGTGGCTCGTGTCCCGGCTTCAGCCCTGACGCCGCGGCATGGTCAACTTCGTCCAGGGCCACGATGCCCAATGTCCCCACTGCGGCGAGACGATCGATCTCACGTTGGACCTGTCCGTCCCTGAGCAGAGTTACATCGAGGACTGCCCGGTATGCTGCCGCCCGATGGGGGTTTCGTATCAAGCGGAAGACGGCGAGTTGTCGCAGCTCGACGTCCAAGCGATCGACTGACCGATGGCGCGGCAAGCCCGCATCTTATTCCTGTTGTTGATTTTGCTCGGCGTCGCGCTGATGACATGGCAGCAGCGCTACTCGAGCACGCGCTGGACCCAGCCCCTGTATGTGGGTATCTATCCCATTGCCGCAGACGACAGCCCGGCAACGCGCGCTTACCTCGCAAACCTCAAGGGCGAGGCATTCGCGCCCATTGATGTCTTCTTTGCACGCGAGGGCCGGCGTTTCACCCTCGCCGCCGACCCACCTGTCATCACCCGGCTGCGCGCGCAGCTCACCGATCTGCCGCCGGCGCGTGCGCCCAACGCAGGAATTCCTGCCACCGCCTTCTGGAGTCTGCGGCTGCGTTTCTGGGCATGGCGCCATAGCCACGCCGGTGACCACGACAGGATCCGAATTTTCGTGCTCTACCACGATCCCACGCGCACGCCCACCGTGCCGCACTCGCTCGGTCTTACCAAGGGTCTGCTCGGCGTCGTGTATGCATTCGCGACGCCCACCATGAACGACGGCAACGACGTCGTCATCGCGCATGAATTGCTGCATACCGTGGGCGCCAGCGACAAATATGCGCCGGGCACGAACGCGCCTTTGTACCCGCAGGGTTATGCCGATGCGATGCAAGCGCCGCTCTATCCGCAACTGCGCGCCGAAATCATGGCGGGCCGTCGCGCCATCCGGACGGATGATGCAGAACAGATCGACAGTCTGGACGAGGCGGTCATCGGCAAGGCCACGGCCACGGAAATCCGTTGGCGGAAACCGTGACGAAGCCTAACCGAGCGCTTCGAGGACCGGTTGGTGCAGGTGTCCGTTGGTGGCCAGGATGGTCGTTGACTGCAACGTGAGCGGCTGGCCGTCGAGCTGTGTACAGCGCCCGCCCGCTTCCTGCACGATCGCGACGCACGCCGCCACATCGTAGATCACGACGTCGGTCTCGATGACCACGTCGATCTTGCCGGCAGCCAACAGGTGGTAATGCAGGAAATCGCCATAGCCCCGAATGCGCGCCACGCCCGCAATCATCCTGCCGTATTTGACCCATTGGCGTCCGATCGCCAGCGACTTCATGTTGCCGACCGACACCGTGGCCGCCGCGAGCGTGGTGACTGCGCTGACTTCGATCGATACTCCGTCCAGATACGCACCGCTGCCGCGTTCGGCATGCGCCAATTCGCCATACAGCGGCGCACTCGACACACCGAGCACGAACTCGCCGCCCTGCATCATGCCGATTTGAGTTGAAAAAAACGGCGACTCGCGAACGAAGGCTTTGGTACCGTCAATGGGATCGACGATCCAGATTTTGTCAGACTCTGCGCGCACCAGGCCGGTTTCCGCACGAGCGCCCAGGGCCAGGCCGAGGCTATCGAGCAGGATGGATTTGCCGGCGCCGGTTTCGCCGGTCAGTACAGTTAGTCCTCGGTCGAAGGCCAGATCCAGGCGCTCGATCAGGACGACGTC
>CAZZZU010000062.1:0-24153 GCA_964658805.1 uncultured Steroidobacteraceae bacterium | reverse complement strand
GCGGCGGCGGTGGTGGTGGGGGATCGCGTGGTCCGAAGCGCTGGTAACAAGCGCTAAGACTTTTGCGAAGTAACCTAGGGCCGCAGCGATGCGGCCCTAGGCATTTCTGGGGACGGATAATAATTTGGCCGCAGGGTTTACCCCTGACATAAAGGTGCCTATAATCCCCGGCCTCGGCGGGGGCTCGTAGGCAGGCACAGTAGACAGAGGGACGTATCGACGCCCTCGGATTTGCTCCGCGATTTCAAGTGTAGAGCCCCTTCTTAGGGGCTTTTTAGTTGATGAGTAAGGGGGCCGATGGTCCCCTTTTTTGTTTGTGGCGAGGCCTTTTGCAGATACGTGACGACTTGTTGCGCTTGTTGGAGCCGAGCATCGAGACGCTGGGCTTTGAGTTGGTCGATATCGAATATGCGCGTGAAGGGCGCGGCGGAGTCTTGAGAATCTTCATCGACCGCAGCGCTGCAGGCGTGGTCACGGTCGATGACTGTGCCACTGTCAGTCATGCGGTGAGCGAAGTACTCGAGACCGAAGATCCGATCAAGGGGAACTACACGCTCGAGGTCTCCTCGCCGGGATTTGATCGGATTTTGCGCAAGCGCGCGCATTTCGAGCGTTTTGTCGGGGCTCGGGTTTTTGCAGAATTGAAATTGCCCATCGAGGGCAGACGGCGTTTCGCCGGCGTGTTGAAGTCGGTGGACGACGACGCGATTGTGGTGGAAGTCGACGGACAGTTGCACAACTTGCCGCTCGATCGGATTCAGAAGGCGAGGTTGCGGCCGGAGTGAAGCTATGAATAAAGAAATCTTGATGGCTGTCGATGCTGTCTCCAATGAAAAAGGCGTCGACAAGGAAATCATTTTCGATGCGTTGGAGGCGGCGCTCGCGTCCGCTACCCGCAAGAAGCACGGTGAGGAGCTCGACGTGCGGGTTGCCATCAACCGGAAAACCGGTGCCTACGACACCTTCCGTCGCTGGAAGGTATTTGCCGACGATTCGAGCGAACTCGAAACCCCGGATCGCGAGCTGCGCCTGGATGACGCGCGTGATATCGACACCGACGTCGAACCGGGCGGGTTCGTTGAAGAGCCCATGGAGTCCGTGCCCTTTGGTCGCATTTTGGCGCAGACCGCGAAGCAGGTCATCGTGCAAAAGGTACGCGAAGCCGAGCGAGCTCAGGTAGTCGATGCATACAAAGACCGCGCGGGCACGCTCGTCAGTGGCATCGTCAAGCGCGTCGATCGCAATGGCGTCTTTGTGGACCTGGGTGCCAATGCCGAAGGCTTCATCGCACGCGAGGAGATGATTCCGCGGGAGCCGGTGCGTTCTCAGGATCGAATCAAGGCTTTCCTCAAGGAAGTTCGTACCGAGCCGCGCGGACCACAGCTGTTTCTGTCGCGTACTGCCCCCGAATTCTTGATCGAGTTGTTCAAGCTCGAGGTTCCCGAAGTGGGTCAGGGGTTGATCAACATTCTGGCGGCAGCCCGTGACGCGGGCGTGCGCGCCAAGATTGCGGTGCGCAGCAACGATCCGCGCGTTGATCCCGTCGGCGCCTGTGTCGGTATGCGAGGCTCGCGTGTTCAGGCGGTATCCAACGAAATCGCAGGCGAGCGGGTCGACATCATCCCGTTCGACGACAACAACGCGCAATTCGTGATCAACGCCATGGCGCCTGCGGAAGTGACCTCCATCGTGGTCGATGAGGACTCGCATTCCATGGATATTGCGGTCTCTGAGGACAAATTGTCGCAGGCCATCGGCCGCGGCGGTCAGAACATCCGGCTGGCGAGCGAACTCACCGGTTGGGAATTGAACGTGATGAGTGAGTCGCAGGCTGAAGCCAAGAGTGAAACGGAATCTTTGGCGCTGCGAGAGACTTTCATGAAACAGCTCGACGTCGATGCCGACGTGGCAAGCATCCTGGTACAGGAAGGTTTTTCGACCATTGAAGAAATCGCTTACGTGCCGGCTGGCGAGTTGAACGCCATCGAGGAGTTCGACGAAGAGATCGTCAAGGAGCTGCGAACGCGTGCACGCGACGTTCTGTTGACGCAGGCCATCGCCAGCGAAGAATCGTTGGGAGGCGCCGAGCCTTCTGCCGATCTGATCGAGAGTGTGGGTGACGAGCTGGCGAAGGCGCTGGCGGCCAAGGGTGTGAAGACACGCGACGACCTCGCGGATCTGGCCGTGGACGAATTGGTTGAGGCGGCGGGAGTTGATGAGAAACGCGCAGCGGAACTCATCATGGACGCGCGCAAGCATTGGTTCGCGGAAGAGGCGAAGGTTTCTTAAGGTTTAGGAGTGAGAATGGCAGATGTAACCGTCGCACAATTCGCCGAGGTACTGAAGGTGCCCGTCGATCGCCTGCTGCAGCAACTCGATCAGGCCGGAATCAAGGTCGACAGCGCCGAAGACATGATCAGCGAGGACGCGAAGCACGAATTGCTGACGCATCTGCGCCGCAGTCATGGGAACAGTGATGTGCAAGCCGACGCTGCGCCGCGCAAGATCACTCTGCGCCGCAAGTCCCAATCCGAGCTGAAGCTAGCCGGCGTGCAGGGCCGTGCCCGCACCGTCAACGTGGAAGTGCGCAGCAAGCGTACCTATGTCAAGCGCGAAGTGCTCGAAGACCAGGCGCGCCATCAGCAGGAAGAAGTCGACAAACTGCGTGAAACCGATGAGGCCGCCAAGGCCGCGCTGGAACGCGTGGAAAGCGAGCGGCTTGAGAAGGAGCGCCTCGATCGGGAGCGCCTCGAGGAAGAGAACCGCAAGCGTACCGACGAAGAAAATCGTAAGCGTAGCGCCGAAGATGAGGCACGTCGTGCAGCCGAGGTGCAAGCGCGCGATGCGGCTGAGCGTGAGCGCAAAGCCACGGCGATCAAGTCGACGCCGAAGCCGGCGGCCACTGAAACCCCTGAGGATAAGTCGCGCCGTTACGGCCGGCAGGAATTGCACATCGTCGGCGATGTCAGTTCGCGTCATAAGAAGAAGAGCAAGTCGCGCGACGGCAGACGCCGATCCATGGGCGGCGACAGCGACGCCAAGCATGGTTTCGAGATGCCCACTGCGCGCGTCATTCGTGAGATCGCCATCAGTGAAGCCATGACCGTAGGCGAACTCGCCCAGAAGATGGCCGTGAAAGCCACCGAAGTGATCAAGGTGATGATGAACATGGGCGTCATGGCCACCATCAACCAGACCATCGATCAGGATACGGCGGTGTTGGTGGTTGAGGAGATGGGCCACACGTCGGTGCTTCGCAAAGAGAACGTCATCGAAGAAGATCTGCAGGGCGAAGTGGATTCGAGCCATGAGGCCTTGTCACGTCCGCCCGTCGTGACCGTAATGGGCCACGTCGACCACGGTAAAACCTCACTGCTCGATTATATTCGTCGCACCAAGGTCGCGGCCGGTGAAGCCGGCGGAATCACGCAGCACATCGGCGCCTATCATGTGGAGACGGCGCGCGGCATGGTGACGTTCCTCGATACGCCGGGTCACGCAGCTTTCAGCTCGATGCGAGCGCGTGGTGCGCAGGTGACCGACATCGTCATTCTGGTCATTGGCGCGGACGATGGCGTCATGCCGCAGACCATCGAGGCCATTCAGCACGCACAGGCAGCAAAGGTGCCCATCGTCGTGGCACTGAACAAGATCGATAAGCCAGAGGCGGATCCCGAGAAGGTCAAGCAGGAGCTGACCAAGTACGGTGTGATTCCGGAAGAGTGGGGTGGCGAAAACATTTTCGTGCCGGTCTCCGCGCGCACCGGACAGGGCGTGGAGCAGCTGATCGACGCCGTGCTGTTGCAGGCCGAAGTCCTTGAGCTCAAGGCACCGGTGGAAGGTTTGGCGGCAGGCTACGTGATCGAATCCTCGCTCGAGAAGGGCCGCGGTGCTGTCGCTACCGTGCTGGTGCTTCGCGGCACGCTCAATTTGCGCGATCCCATCTTGATCGGCGAGGAGTTCGGCAGCGTGCGCGCCCTGTTTGATGAGGCCGGCAAGCCGGTGGATTCAGCAGGTCCGTCCATACCCGTCGTGGTCCTGGGGCTATCGGGCGCGCCGCGCGCCGGTGATGAGTTGCTGGTGGTCGAGAGTGAGCGGAAGGCGCGCGAGGTGGCCATGCATCGGCAGGCCAAATCGCGCGACGCGAAACTCGCCCAGAAAAGCGCCAACATGCAGGATGTTTTCTCCACCATGGGCGAGAACAAGCCCGATGTGGTTCAGTTGCTGGTGAAAGCTGACGTACAGGGCAGCGTCGAAGCGCTACGTGACGCTTTGAATGGCTTGTCCACCGGTGAGGTGGCCGTCAATCTCGTATCATCCGGCGTCGGCGGACTTACTGAGTCCGACGTGACGCTGGCGGCAGCGTCCAAGGCACGCATTATTGCCTTCAACGTGCGCGGCGATGCCGCCGCCCGTGCCTCAATCAAAGACAACGGCGTGGACGTGCGTTACTACAGCATCATCTACGAGGCTATCGATGACATCCGTGCAGTGCTTACCGGCATGCTCGCACCGGAGGTCAAGGAGCAGATCGTGGGCTTGGCCGAGGTGCGCAGTGTATTCCGTTCGAGCAAGTTCGGCACAGTGGCGGGCTGCATGGTGATCGATGGTTACGTGCGTCGTAATTTCCCGATTCGGGTGTTGCGCAACAACGTGGTGATATTTGAAGGCGCGCTCGAGTCGCTGAAGCGCTTCAAGGATGACGTCAATGAGGTGCGGGCCGGCACGGAATGCGGCATTGGCGTGAAGAATTACAATGACGTGCAGGAGCGCGACCAGATCGAATGCTACTCGCGCGTCGAAGTGGCGCGCACGCTGTAATGGCCAAGGACAATCCGCGGGCTCGCCGCCTGGGTGAACAAATCCAGCGCGAGCTTGCGGAATTGGTGCGACGCGAGGTCAAAGATGAGCGCGTCGGTAATGTGACGATCACGGCAGTCGACGTCACCGGTGATTTGCGCGGCGCCAAGGTGTACTACCTTGTGTTCGGCAAGGAAGGCCCCGATGCGCAGGTGCAAAAGGGGCTCGAGAGCGCCGCAAGCTTTCTGCGCAATGCACTCTCCAAGTCGCTCAAGATTCGCTTCACGCCGACGTTGACTTTTGAATTGGACACGTCCATCGGTGAAGGCGTGCGTCTGACGCAGCTGATCGATTCGGTAAGCAAGCCGCCGCAAGCCTGAAGGTTTAAGCAAGCGCGTGGCAGCGGATTTACACGGGATTGTGTTGCTCGACAAACCGTTGGGCGTCAGTTCCGCAGGTGCCGTGGCACGGATCAAGAGGCTGTTTGGCGCCCGTAAGGTCGGGCATACCGGGTCGCTCGACCCGCTCGCCACGGGCATGCTGCCCATCTGTCTGGGCGAAGCCACCAAGTTCGGTGCAGCGTTGCTCGACGCGGACAAGACCTACCGGGTTGTGATCCGGCTGGGTGAGCGTACGCCCACGGCCGATCGCGAGACCGAGGTGATTGAGCGTCGCCTGCTGCCTACGTTATCGCATGACAGTCTGGTGTCGGCACTGGCGCAGTTCCCGCGTGACTATGCGCAGGTACCTCCCATGCATTCGGCGCTGAAGCAAGACGGCAGGCCGCTCTATGAGTATGCGCGTGCCGGCATCACGCGCGAGCGGGCGGCCCGCATGATTCGTATTCTGGAAATGAATTTACTCGATTGGACTGCGCCGGAGGTTACGCTTGATGTGCGCTGCACGAAGGGCGCGTACATCCGTGTGTTGGCAGAAGACCTGGCCGCGCAGCTTGGCACCATCGGTTTTTTGGCGGGACTGCGCCGGCTGGCGGTGGCCCCCTTCTCGGGCCAACACAAGCTGTGGTCGCTGGAGGCGCTCGGCGAACTCGACCTTGCGGCGCGGCTTGCGACGCTGCTCCCGGTCGATGCCGCGCTCTGCGACTGTCCACGGCTCGATTTGACGCCGGAATGTGCTGTCTTGCTGCGTCGGGGGCAGCCCGTGGCGATGGCCCCGACAAAGGCCGGAACGGTACGGATTTACGGTCCGGAACTGATGTTTCTGGGACTGGGGGAGCTGACTGAGCACGGATTTCTGGTTCCGATACGGCTGATTTCAGCAGATACGAATCGCGCTTGAGAGCGGCCAAACTCACGCGTACAATGCGCGGCTCGTTAAAGGGTCTAAGTTATTGATTGAGGTTGATTTCAATGCCACTCACTCGCGAAGAAAAGAACGGTGTCGTCGGGAAATTCCAGCGCAGTGCGCAGGACACTGGCTCGCCGGAAGTTCAGATTGCGCTCTTGTCCGAGCGCATCAATGGATTAAGCCAGCATTTCACAGCGCACAAGGCAGATCATGCCTCACGCCGCGGACTGTTGAAGATGGTGAACCAACGCCGCAAGCTGCTCGACTATTTGAAGAGCCGCACGCCGGAAAAGTATTCACAAGTTGTCGAACGTTTAGGCTTGCGTCGCTGAGCAGCGGCCGCGCTGGGCGCCTTGCCGCCCACACGCTTCAGTTTTTTATTCCTTCACCGATAAGGGGCTCTGCGTGAGCGCTACCAAAAAAAGTTTCAAGTACGGGGAACACACGGTCACCATCGAGACGGGGGAGATTGCGCGTCAGGCGAATGGCGCAGTCGTCGTGACGATGAATGATACCGTGGTGCTGGTGACTGCGGTCGGTGCGAAGAAGGCCACGCCGGGTCGGGATTTCTTTCCGCTGACGGTCAATTACATCGAGAAGACCTACGCCGCCGGACGTATTCCGGGCGGTTTCTTCAAGCGTGAAGGTCGCCCGACGGAAAAGGAGACGCTGACATCGCGCCTCATCGATCGGCCCATTCGGCCGCTGTTCCCGGAAGGATTCGTCAACGACGTTCAGGTCGTTGCTTCAGTCATATCGGTCAATGCAGAACTCGATCCTGATATCCCCGCACTGCTCGGTGCGTCCGCGGCACTTGCGATTTCCGGCCTGCCGTTCATGGGCCCCATCGGCGCCGCGCGTGTCGGCTACATCGACGCCCAATACGTGCTGAATCCGACCACCACCCAGCTGACGCAATCGAAGTTGGATCTGGTGGTGGCCGGCACCGACGAGGGTGTCTTGATGGTGGAATCGGAGGCCGACGGTCTAAACGAAGAAATCATGCTGGGTGCAGTGGTTTTTGGGCATGACCAGATGCAAGTGGCAATCAAGGCCATCAAGGAATTGGCGGCCGAAGTCGGCAAGCCAAAATGGGCATGGAAGGCACCGGAAGCCAATACTGCGCTCAAGCAGGCGGTTGAAGAGCTGGCCGAGCAGCGTCTCGCTGCCGCTTATACGATTACGGAAAAGCAGCAGCGTTCTGCAGGCATCGCCGAGATCAAGGCCGCGACCGTTGCTGCGCTGACGACCGGCGACAGCCCGAAATTCAGCGCCGAACAGGTTGGCAATGAGTTCTTCAATCTCGAGTATCGATTGGTGCGAGAGCGCATTCTGGAAGGCCATCCGCGCATCGACGGCCGCGATACCAAGACGGTGCGCGGCATCAGTATTCGTACTGGCGTGCTCGCGCGCACGCACGGTTCGGCATTGTTCACGCGCGGTGAAACGCAGGCGTTGGTGGTAACCACACTTGGCACCGGGCGCGATGCGCAGGTGATCGATGGACTTACCGGCGAGCGCAAGGAGCCGTTCATGCTCCACTACAATTTTCCGCCGTTCAGCGTTGGTGAGACCGGCATGATGGGTTCGCCGAAGCGTCGCGAAATCGGCCACGGTAATCTGGCCAAGCGCGGCGTGAAGTCAGTGATGCCGACGCTCGAACAGTTCCCCTATGTTATTCGGGTCGTCTCGGAAATACTCGAGTCGAATGGTTCGAGCTCGATGGCTTCGGTATGCGGATCAAGTCTGGCGTTGATGGATGCGGGAGTGCCGATCAAGGCGCCCGTCGCCGGCGTCGCCATGGGTCTTGTCAAAGAAGGCGATCGCTTCCAGGTGCTCACCGACATTCTGGGTGATGAAGATCATCTCGGCGACATGGATTTCAAAGTGGCGGGTACCAGAGACGGAATCACCGCGCTGCAGATGGACATCAAGATCACGAGCATTACGCGCGAGATCATGAAGGTTGCGCTCGATCAGGCCCGCGAAGGCCGTTTGCACATTCTGGCTGAAATGAACAAGGTGTTGTCGAGCCCACGCGACAACATGTCGGAGTGGGCGCCCACCATCATTACGTTGAAGATTGATCCTGAAAAAATCCGAGACGTGATCGGCAAGGGCGGCGCAGTCATCCGGCAGATCACCGAAGAGACCGGTACCTCGATCGACATCGAAAACGATGGCACCGTAAAAATTGCCTCAGTTCAGGGTGCGGCAGGCCGCGAGGCACAGCGCCGGATCGAATTGATCACAGCTGATGTAGAAGTGGGTCGGGTCTACGAAGGCAAGGTCGCCCGATTAATGGACTTTGGCGCATTCGTCACCATCCTGCCGGGGCGTGACGGATTGGTGCATATCTCGCAGATTTCCGAAGAGCGCGTCGAACGAGTCGGCGACAAACTCAAGGAAGGCGATGTCGTGCGTGTCAAAGTCCTGGAAGTCGACCGTCAGGGTCGCGTACGGCTATCGATGCGAAACGTCGACGCGGCCTGACGCGCGGTCGATAGAAACTAGCGGCGCCGTCCGTGCGCCGCTTTTCATCACGCAAAATGCTCACTGCCGTTAGGTCAGTGGGCGGGCGTGTGCAGACGCTGCAGACCGTTCGCCAACGGTTCGATCGCAATGGCTTTGAGGCGCTCGCGATGCTCAGGGGCCGGATGGTGGCTCATGAACTCGCGCAGGCTCGATTCCAGATGCGGACTCACGTCCCCATGCGTACTCGTTCCATACGCCCGAATCACGTTCACCATGAACTCCTGACTCAGGATTGGATCGGACATGTTCTCCTGCTCGGCAATCACCTGCAGCAGGATACTGCGTGAGATATCCGAGTTGTTTTTCTTATCGACGACGACGAAATCGATTCTGTCGACCACCAACCTGCGCACATCAGCCAATGTGATATAGCGACTTTCGACGGTGTCATAGAGACGACGGTTTGGATATTTTTTGATCACTCGCGGTTCGCTCATAGGAGTCCTCGCTTGCGTTGGACATCGCAGTACCAAAAGATTTTGGTTCGCATCCCTCACGCTTTACCCTTCCACTGGGAAACATCAACGACCCGAGAATAGCGCAATGCAGTGACAAGGCAAGCAGGGGATTTTCCATCGGCTTATCCCGTCTGTACCTGCATGTTTAAGCATTTCGGGACAGTGATAATGCGCCAATGTTCGATAGCCCACATCCAAACCTCGTCAATTTGCGCAGGGTCAAAAAACGGCGGGTTCAATCCAAGTAGGCGGAACACTGACAGTAGCTGGTTCACGCGATCATCGCAGCCGAGATTCAAACTGCGTCGCGACTTGGCAAGCTTGTTGTCGCGCATATCGGTAAGTACCGGCACATGCGCATAGACAGGCGTGGGCAGTTGCAGGCAGCGTTGCAGGTAAATTTGCCGTGGCGTGTTATCCAGCAGATCCGCACCGCGTACCACATGCGTGACGCCCTGCGCGGCGTCGTCCACGACTACAGCCAGGAGGTAAGCGAAAATCTGATCGCGGCGTTTGATGATGACGTCGCCGCAGGCTGCAGCCACATTCTGACGAAAGGTGCCCTGAATGCGATCGGTGAACAGGATTGGATCAGGCTCAACACGCAAGCGCGTCGCGACAGCTGAGGAGGTGTCAAACACCCGATTGCGGCAGGTACCGGGGTAGTAGGCTTCGTTATCCAGATCCCGACGACTGCAATCGCACGGGAAGGTCAGACCGCCTTGCGATAAAAAGTGAAGTGCCGAGCCGTAGGCCTCGAGTCGTGCACTCTGTCGCACGATCGCTCCGTCCCACTGAAGGCCGAATGCCTCCAGAGTGCGCAAAATGGAATCGGATGACCCTGGCACCTCGCGCGGCTTGTCCAGATCTTCGATCCGCAGCAGCCAGCGGCCGCCTTGGGCGCGTGCGTCGAGGTAGCTGGCGGCCGCAGCGTACAGCGACCCCATATGCAGCTCGCCGGAGGGCGTGGGCGCGAAGCGCCCGACATAGGTTCCGCTAGCGGTAGCGGTCGTCGCGGTCGCCGTATTGCTTTTCGCGGCGCTCGCGCCGTTCCTGTGCTTCGACCGACAGGGTCGCTACCGGGCGTGCCTCGAGCCGCTTGATACCGATCTCTTCACCGGTCTCCAGGCAGTAGCCGTAAGAGCCGTCCTCGATACGCTTCAGGGCTTCGTCGATCTTTCGAATCAACTTGCGCTCGCGGTCGCGCGTGCGCAATTCGAGACTGAACTCTTCTTCCTGGGTAGCGCGATCGTTCGGATCGGGGAAGTTGGCGGCCTCGTCCTTCATGTGCAGAACGGTGCGATCCACTTCGACCATCAGATCACGCTTCCAGGTCGCCAGGATGCGTGAGAAATGCTCGAGCTGCTCCTTGTTCATGTATTGCTCGCCGCGGCGGGCAATATACGGCTTCACATTGCGCGGACCGGCAAGCAGGCTCGCGGCATTCGGACCCTCGCCATCCGCGTCGTCATCATTCTGCGCGGCGCGCGGCATCACGAGCGGTCGGGGATCAAACTTGATCGGTGTCACCTTCTCGTTGCTGGCTTCACTCTCTTGCTTGGCGGGAGCGGTACTGCCGGCAGGCTTCGTGCGGGGTGACTTGGCGGCCGTCGTCTTGGCGGCGGCTGGTTTAAGACTGGACTTGGTCGGTTTCACTGTTACCTGCGTTGTGGCGATGGGCTTTGCTTTCGTCGAAGGTCGCGGCGTTTTTGACTGAACGGCCGATTTGGGAGCCGCCTTCTTGCTTACCGCCTTACCTGGCCGCGCAGCCGTTTTATTGGATTTCTTCGACAGCATTTGAGCTTTTCGCCTCCTAACGAAAGAGCGCGCGATTATACCGACGCAATCCCGCCTGTACAGGGCGTGGTCGTCAATCTTTCATGCGTCTCAACCGCATGATTCTATTGGATAAAAAATGAGCTCCCGGCAGCCTATTGGACGGCTTCCCGCGCTCCAGCCGTCAGGGCAGAGAAACCATGGCAGCTGGAGTCCATCCGGCTGCGCGCTGCTCAGCCACTACGCTCGTATAAATACCGCCGCGGACGTTGAATCGAGCGGTCAGGCGCATGAATCGCGGCCGGGTCGCGGCGGCCAGAACCCCGAGGATTTCGTTCGTGATCGCCTCGTGAAAAGCGCCTCGGTCACGGAATGACCATGCGTAAAGCTTCAAAGATTTGAGCTCCACACAATGAGCCTCCGGAATGTATTCAAGTTCGAGTGTCGCGAAGTCCGGCTGCCCGGTCTTGGGACACAAACACGTGAACTCCGGGATGGTCATGCGGATGGTGTAGTCACGCTCAGGCGCGGGATTTGGGAAGGTTTCGACGTTGGCAGCAGGTGCGGTCATGCAAATACTTTACACTACGCGCCAAGATCGCAGCGAGGCTGCTGGCGGCGGAAGGGTATTAGAAAGCAATGCGGTTGACGAAACTCAAGATTGCCGGCTTCAAGTCATTCGTCGATCCCACGACGGTTTCTTTTCCGAGCAGTCTGACGGGGGTCGTCGGGCCAAATGGTTGCGGTAAATCGAACATCATCGATGCGGTGCGTTGGGTGATGGGAGAGATTTCCGCCAAGCATCTGCGCGGCGAATCCATGTCGGATGTGATCTTCAACGGGTCTTCTGCACGCAAGCCTCTAGGGGTCGCTGCCGTGGAACTGGTGTTCGACAACTCGGATGGCAAGATTTCTGGCCCTTACGCGAGCTATAACGAGATCTCGTTGCGCCGCTCCGTGAGCCGTGACGGCACCTCCGATTATTTCATCAACGGGACCAAAGTCCGGCGCAAAGATATTACGCAGTTGTTCCTGGGCACGGGCCTCGGCACCCGCAGCTACGCCATCATCGAGCAAGGCATGATTTCGCGCGTCATCGAGGCCCGGCCGGACGACCTGCGGGCCTTCCTCGAGGAAGCGGCTGGGATTTCACGCTACAAGGAACGGCGCCGCGAGACCGAGAATCGCATCGGGCATACGCGCGAGAACCTGGATCGCTTGAATGACCTGCGTGAGGAGGTTGACAAGCAGATCCGCCACCTGCAGCGGCAGGCGGCGACCGCCAAGCGCTACCAGACCCTCAAAGAAGAGGAACGCAAGATTCTGGCCGAAGCGCTGGCCTTGCGGCTGCAGGCCTTGGATGTCGAGGCCACGACGCGCGACGCGGCCACAACGTCGTGTGAAACCGCGATGCATGCGGAGCTCGCTGATCTACGTGCAGCCGAAGCGGAGATCGAACGGCTGCGAAGCGCTCAAGCCGCCAAAATCGACGCGCTCAACCTGATTCAGGGCCGTTACTACGAGGCGGGTGCAGAGGTTTTGCGGGTCGAGCAGCAAATCGAGTTCGCACGCGAGTTGCGCCAGCGGCAGCGCGCCGATCTGGATCAGGTCGATGCGCAGCTCGGCGAGCTGAACACTTTGATTGCACGTGACCACGCGCAGCTTGAAGGGCTTGCGCAGGAATTGGACGGTTTGATCCCCAATCTGGATGCAGCCAATCAAAACGAGCAAGCGGCCGCCGATGCCTTGATGCAGTGTGAGCATGGGCTCACGGAATGGCAACAAACATGGGAAACACATGCGCAGACCGAGGCGCATGCGCAACGTGAAACCCAGGTAGAGCGGGCGCGTATCGAACAGCTCGAGGGTCAACAGCGCAGACTGCTGTTACAGCGTGAGCGCCAGGAGAACGAGCGCGCCATGCTCGTCCAGGCGCAGCTGCCGGTGGCCCTTGAGGTGCTGTCGGAGCAAGCAGAGCAGGCGCGTGCCGCCGGCGAGATGGCCGCCACCGAGTTGCAGGCCCTGTTGAGCAACATTGCTGCCACGCGCGATCATGAACGCGAGCAGTCCCAGGCTCTCAATCAGCTGCGTTCCCGTTTACAGCATGCGCAAGGCGCGCTGGTCTCGACCGAGGCCTTACAGCAGGCTGCGCTCGGCAAAGCGTCGGGCAAAACCACTCAGTGGCTCAAGGCCCACTCGCTCGACGGCCGGCCGCGCGTGGCGCAGCAACTGCGTGTCGACAAGGGCTGGGAGCGTGCCGTCGAAACGGTGCTCGGCTCATATCTCGAAGCGGTGTGCGTCGATGGCTTCGAGAACGTCACCGATTTGCTTGCCGGCTTCGATGGGGGCCATTTGGCAATGGTGACGGAGCTCGGCGGCGCCGAGCGTATTGAGAGCACCTCGCTCAGGGCCAAGGTGCAGGGCACCGATGTGCTGGCATCGGTACTTGCATCGGTGTGGGCCGTCGAGACGCTCGCAGAAGCGCTCAGCCGGCAGCCGCAGTTGCAGGCGGCCGAGTCCGTCATCACGCGCGACGGTATCTGGTTGGGACGCGATTGGTTGCGGGTATCGCGCGAGGTCGCCTCACACACGGGCGTCATCGAGCGCGAAGTGGCGTTGCGGAAGATCCGCAGCGAAGTCGGCGCCCTGTCGGAAGAACTGAACGGGCTCGAGCGGCGGCTGGAAATCACCCGCGATGCTGCGCGTGATCATGAAGACAGCCGCGAACGCGTGCAAGCCGAGGTAAATCGTTTGCACCGCGAACATGTGGAGCGCCGCGGTGAACTCGATTCTGCCCAAGCGCGCACGGCTGAAGCGGAGCGCCGCATTGCGCAGCTCGATACGGAGCTCGGTGACGTGCGCGACGCGCTCGGCAGCAGCGAGGGTGATGTGCGGACCTGTCGCTCACGCATGGAGTCGGCCATCGAGCGACTCGCGGCACTCGAGCCCCAGCGCGTCGCCCTGGAACAAGAGCGCGAGCGCCTGCGCGCGGAATTGACGGCCGCCCGGAGCACCGCCGGTACGACCCGGCAGCACACTCGCGAGCTGGCCGTGCAGGTGGAAGCGCGCCGCTCATCGCATACGGCGTTGACCACCACGCTATCGCGAGTGCAACAGCAGTTGGACAGCTTGCAGACGCGTCGCACCGAACTCGATGCTCAGCTGGTCAACGGCGTCGCGCCGCTGACCGAGGCGGAGCGCCAGCTCGAAGCGGCGTTACGGCAGCGTGCCGCGGTCGAGCGCGAACTGACGGCCGCGCGTCTGGCGAGCGATGCGGCTGACGCGATTCTGCGCGATCGCGACGCTGCGCGATTGAGTGCGGAACATCGGGTCGACGCGGTCCGCAGCCGCCTGGACGAAGCCCGCATGGCAGCGCAACAAGTGCGCATACGGCGCGAGAGCGTGGCGGAACAATTTGCCGGCACCGGCTTCGAGTTCGACGCGCTGCTCGCACAGCTGGCACCGGAGGCTGACCTGGAATCCTGGGATGCGCAGCTCGAAGAGACCCGCGGCAAGATCGAGCGCCTCGGTCAGGTGAATCTGGCCGCCATCGGCGAGTTCCAGGAGCAGTCGGAGCGCAAGGAATACCTCGATCGCCAGTGCAAGGATCTTACCGACGCGTTGGAAACGCTCGAGTCTGCCATGCGCAAGATCGAGCGGGAAACACGCACCCGGTTCCAGGATACGTTCGACCGGGTCAATGCGGGATTGAAGGAAAAGTTTCCGCGCCTGTTCGGCGGCGGACACGCCTACATCGAGCAGACCGGCGAGGAAGAAGGCGGCGGCATGGGCGTATCCATCATGGCGCGGCCGCCCGGCAAGCGTAACAGCACCATCAGTCAGCTATCGGGTGGCGAGAAGGCGCTCACCGCCGTGGCGTTGGTATTTTCCATTTTTGATCTGAACCCCGCGCCATTCTGCCTGCTCGACGAAGTCGACGCCCCGCTCGATGAGAACAACGTTGGACGTTTTTGTGACATCGTTCGGGACATGTCACGCAATGTGCAATTCATTTTCATCACGCATAACAAGACGACCATGGAGTTGGCGTCTCAGTTGGTAGGCGTGACCATGAACGAGCCGGGTGTGTCCCGGATGGTTGCCGTCGATGTGGATGAGGCTGTGCGCATGGCGGCCATGTAGGGTTCGATTTTGGAAGCCGAACTGCGCTGGATTTTGATCGGATTGAGTGCCGTGCTGCTGCTTGGCATTTGGTGGTGGGGCGCGCGGCGTTCTTCGCAGGCGTCAGGCGATGCGCAATTGCGTGAACCCAAACCGCAGGAGCGCGAACCGTATGTCGAGACGCGCGCTGAGGCGCGCAGTGCGCCGTTCGTCGCCGGCGCCGAGCGGGACTGGGGTGTTTCGCCGCTCGAGCCCTTGAGCATCCGCAAGGCGCCCGAGCCACTGCCCGTGATGGACCCGCCGATGAGTGCGCTCGCGCCGCAGTACGTCGAGCCTTTCATCGGCGAAGAAGTCGAGATTGCGCTGGAAGAGGCGCCGCAAACGCCGCAGACGCCGCGGATCAGTGCGGTGAGTGACGCCGTGATCGAAGCGAGCGAGGTGCTGAGTGCCGAACCGGTGCGACACGCTGCGATTGCGAAGGCACGCGATCGCTTCGCGCCGCCGCCGTCCGCGGCAAGCGATGACGTGGCGGCCGAGGCAGCTTACGAGGCGAGCGAGCAGGGTGCGATCACTCAGCCCGTGCCGGCCATCGTGGGTACCGGTCGCAGTGCGCCGGCGGTGCCCGAACCCCTGGCTGCCGACGGTGCTGAACGCGCGGTGCCGGTCAACACCACGCCGAACACCGTGCAGAAGCAAAAAATCGTCACGGTGCGGGTGTCGGCGCGTGCCGAGACGCGCTGGTCGGGAGAGGTGCTCCTGCGTGCCCTCGAATCGAATGGGTTGGCGTATGGACGCTATCAGGTGTTCCACCGCCGCCACGTCGATGGGCGCAGCCTGTTCTGCCTGGCGAGTCTGATCGAACCCGGTACTTTCGACATTGAACGGATGCCTCAAGAAGAGTTTCGTGGCGTGACGCTGTTCGCCGTGTTGCCCGGGCCGGTTGAACCGCTGCTGACGGTCGATGAGCTTTTCTCCGCGGCGCAGGGACTCGCCGAAGAACTTGCAGGGGTCATTCAAGACGCCAAGGGCGTGCCGTTCTCGCCGCAACGGATCGCGGCCGTGCGTGATGACGTGGCACGATTTCAGGCTGCGATAGCGACCTCGCGGGAATAGCGGCGGTGGGCTCCGCGGAAGGCGCACGGGTAAAGGAGCTTCGGCAACTCCTGCACCGTTACAACCATCGTTATCATGCGCTCGACGATCCGGAAGTGCCGGACGCGGAATACGACAGACTGATGCTGGAGTTGCGCGACCTCGAGGCGCGCTATCCGCAGCTGGTGAGTTCGGACTCGCCCACGCAGCGCGTTGGCGCTACGCCGGTCGCGGCCTTTGCGCCGGTGCCACATCGGATCCCCATGTTGTCCCTAGACAATGCGTTCAGCGAGATAGAAGTCCGTGACTTCGACCGTCGCGTGCGCGAACGCGTCAATCGCGCCGAACCGATTCGTTACTCTGCGGAGCCGAAACTCGATGGATTGGCCGTGAGCGCGCTGTACGAACGTGGCTTGCTCGTGCGCGGTGCCACGCGCGGCGATGGCGAAACCGGCGAGGAGATCACGCAGAACCTGCGCACCATTCGCTCGCTGCCGCTGCGACTCCATGCGGATCCGCCGCCCGACGTGCTCGAAGTGCGCGGCGAGGTATTCATGCCGCTCGCAGGGTTCAAACGCTTCAACGAGGAAGCCGTTTCGCGCGGGCAGAAGACCCTTGTCAATCCGCGCAACGCGGCTGCCGGCAGTCTGCGTCAACTCGATCCGCGCATGACGCAAGCTCGGCCCTTGGATCTGTTTTTTTATAGCATCGGGTATATCGAGGGCCAGAAATTACCCAAACACCATAGCGAGGTGCTCGCGTTGCTGCGCACCTGGGGTTTCAAGGTGAGTCCCGAGTCGGCGGTGGTGGAGTCGATCGATGGCTGTCTCGAGTACTTTCATGCCATGGGCCGGAAGCGCGCCGGCTTGCCGTATCAGATCGACGGCGTGGTTTACAAAGTGGACGATATCGAGTTGCAACGGGCGCTTGGCTTCGTCTCGCGTGCTCCGCGCTGGGCAATTGCCCACAAGTTTCCCGCCGAGGAAGCGCTGACGCTGGTGCGCGGCATCGAGTTCCAGATCGGCAGGACCGGGGCGCTCACGCCGGTGGCGCGCCTCGAACCCGTGTTCGTTGGCGGTGTCACGGTCAGCAATGCGACCTTGCACAACATGGATGAACTGACCCGCAAGGACGTACGCGTCGGCGACAGCGTGGTCATACGTCGTGCTGGTGATGTCATCCCCGAGGTCGTCAGCGTGCTGCTCGATCGGCGTCCGAAGGGCACGAAACTGATCAAGTTGCCAAAGCATTGTCCGGTCTGCGGCGCGCCCGTGGAGCGCGATGCCGACCAGGCGGTAGCCCGCTGTACGGGCGGCCGCAACTGTGCCGCACAGCGCAAGGAGGAGATCAAACACTTTGCTTCGCGGCGTGCGCTCGACATTCAAGGTTTGGGTGACAAGCTGATCGATCAGCTGGTGGATCGCGACTGGGTCAAGACCAGCGCTGACCTGTTTTCACTGGATGCCGATCGTCTGGAAGCACTTGACCGTCTGGGCCGCAGATCGGCCGACAAGCTGGTGGCCGCCATCGCGGCTGCGCGACGCACCACTCTGTCACGCTTTTTGTACGCACTCGGCATCCGCGATGTAGGCGAGGCGACTGCGGCCGCGCTGGCCCAACACTTCAGAGGGGTTGCGTCGCTGCGCGTCGCGAGCATCGAGGAGATTCAACGCGTCCCTGACGTTGGACCGGTTGTCGCGGGCAACGCGGCAGCCTGGTTCAAGAACGTGGACAATGTCGCTTTGCTGGACCGACTGCTGGCCGCCGGTCTGGAATGGCCTGAGCCAATGGCACCGGTCGAAAGCGGCGGCCTGACCGAAAAGACTTTCGTGCTCACCGGCACGCTCGAGTCCATGACGCGCGAGGCCGCGGCGGAGGCGATCGTCAATCTCGGTGGCAAGGTGAGTGGCAGCGTGTCGAAGAAGACCAGCTACGTGGTCGCCGGCGCGCAGGCCGGGTCGAAACTCAAGAAGGCGCAGTCACTCGGCATCGAGGTGCTCGACGAGCCGGCCTTTTTGAAGCTCCTCAAACAGTGAGACGGGACGGCGGCACTCACCGCTGTCCCGTCCATGATCACATCTTCTTGTCGATCTTCGCCGTCTTCTTCAGCTCTTCGACATAGGCCAGCAGCTTCTTTTGGAGAAGCCCGTTCGTGACCTGCGCCTTCACCGATTCATACGGCGGTGGACTCGTCTCGCGCGTATCGTCCAGACGAATGACGTGCCAGCCGAACTGACTCTCCACCGGTTCCTGCGTCATCTCACCTTTCTTCAAGCCTTTCACAGCATCGCCGAATGGCTTGACCATACGCGACAGGTTGAACCAGCCCAGGTCACCGCCCTGCGCCTTGGATCCGTCAGTCGATTGCGCTTTGGCAACATCCTCGAACTTGGCACCGCCCTTTATTTTCTTGATCGCCGCCTGCGCTTCTTCCTTGGTCTTCACCAGGATGTGCCGCGCTTTGTACTCGGTCTTGTCCAAAGAGGCGATCTGGCTCTCATATTCAGTCTTCAATTCGGCTTCGGTCGGCTCCTTGCCTTTCAGATACTTTTGGGTTTCGGCGTCTGCCAATACCCGTGTGCGCTGGATGTCCAGCTGCGCCTTGGTAGCCGCATCTTTATCGGCGCCATCCTTGACGGCCTGATTCGCGAGCACTTGCATGGTGATGAGCTGATCGAGCACCTGAGTCTTTTGCTCGGCCGTCAGCTCGGTCGGCGGGCGGCCGCGCAGCAAATCCTGCGTGTAGGCGTTGAGCTCTTCGCGACTGATACCAGACGAATCTACGGTGGCGACGTCGGTCGACGCAGTGGCCGCCTTGTCTGTAGCAGGTGCAGCAGCATCAGCAACCGACGGTCCTTTGTTGCAAGCAACCAGGATCATGGCCGTGGCAGCCGCCACAGCGAGGGGCGTCCACCGCGCCCGAAGAAATTGATTCATGTAAATCCTCTGCAGATTGATAGGGCACGTAAGCCGGGAAGCCGGCGTGCCCGGGGCCGGCAGTTTAGCCTTTACCAGCCCTTCCCACCACGGTTTCCGAGGGCGCGGCAGCATCGATTGCAAGGGCGTGAATGTCGGTTTTCAGGAGTTCGCCGACCGCTTTGTAGACGAGACGATGTCGAGCGAGCGGCGCGAGGCCACGGAACGCGGCGGCCACGATCCGGACCTTGTAATGGCCATGTCCGCCGGCAGCGCCGCTGTGTCCGACGTGCCGCTCGCCATCATCCAGGATCTCGAGTTCGATGGGCGCGAAGGCCGACACGAGGCAAGCGCGCAGCCGGGCCTGCCGCGATGTTGTGGAGGTATCATTCATGCGTCACGGTGACCGGCTTTATCTTGCTGCTCATCCATAAGACCTGCGGCAGGGTGAACACCAGCATTGCAGCGGGAATACCGAATAATTTGAAATTCACCCAAGCGCTCTCCGTAAAATTGCGGGCGATGTAGATATTGACGACTGCTAGCACCAAAAACCAGGCAGCCCAAAGTGTGTTCAGCGTCGCCCAGGCGCGGTTGGAAATCTCGAGGGGCGCATCGAAGGCCGACGCGAGCATGCGCCGCACCAGGGGTTGCTTGCCGATGACCTGGCTGCCCAGGAAAGCCACGGCGGAGGAGGCCAACAGCACGGTGGGTTTCCACTGGATAAAACGCTGGTCATGAAACAGCAGCGTTGCCGTTCCCAGCACGATCGCCACGGCGCACACGATGATGTGCATGGTCTTGAATTTGCCTGTGTAAAGCCGATGCCCGATGGTTTGCACGACGCACGCCAACATCAGCGCAGCGGTCGCCCAGTAAATGTCGAGCAGCTTGAATGCAATGAAAAAGACGATCAGTGGCGACCATTCGAGTATCTGCAGCATGCCGTATCATAGCCGACGCGATGAGCATCTACCTCGAACTGCACCCAGTGTCACCGCAGAAACGGTTTCTACGGCAAGCCGTGCAGGTGCTGCGCGACGGCGGAGTGATCGTCTATCCGACCGACTCCTGCTATGCGCTGGGGTGCCATATCGGCGACAAAAATGCGCTGGAGCGCATCCGTACCATCCGGCAAACCGACCGCAATCACCACTTCACGTTGGTCTGTCGCGACCTGGCGGAAGTGGGCAAGTACGCGTTACTGGAAAATTGGCAGTACCGGTTGTTGCGCGTGCATACCCCGGGTCCTTACACCTTTTTGCTCAAGGCATCGAAGGAAACACCACGGCGTCTCAAGCACGAGCGACGTGGCACCATCGGCCTGCGCGTGCCTGCGCACCCGGTGACCGATCTCTTGCTCGCGGAACTCGGCGAACCGATCATGAGTTCGACGCTGCTTCTGCCGGGGGAGGATCTGCCGCGTACGGACGCCAGGGAGATTCATGAGTTGCTTAGTCATGAGGTCGACCTGGTGCTCGATGGCGGTAACTGCGGCTTGGTGCCGACCTCAGTGATTGATCTGTCGGGAGATCGGGCCATCGTGGTGCGGGAGGGTCGTGGCGCAGTGGCCGCCTTTGGCCCGACAGCCACCGTATAATGCGCCTTCGACGTTGCAGCGGCGGTGCTAGACGTTAGTTTAAATTATGAGTGTAAGCATTGGATTTTAGTGTTTTTTTGGCCAAGATTTCAATCTGGTCCATTCCGGTGGTGTTTGCCATCACCTTGCATGAAGTTGCGCACGGATGGGCGGCGCGCTCGTGCGGTGACCGGTCGACCGCACTGCTCGACCGGTTGAGTTTCAACCCTCGCGGGCACATCGATCCGATCGGTACAGTGCTGCTGCCAGGTCTGCTGCTCATGCTCGGCCGACCTTTGTTCGGCTGGGCGAAGCCCGTTCCAACCGCCACCGATACGCTGAAGTTTCCGCGCAGTAAAACCATTTTCGTTGCGCTGGCGGGTCCCGCTGCCAATGTGTTGATGGCGGGTGCATGGTGTGCCGTGCTGAGTGGCATCGTGCATGTGCATGGTAGCAGCGTGACGTTGAGTTCCTGGATCGCGCTGATGGCGCAGGCGGGCATCGTCATCAACGTGATATTCGCGCTCTTCAATCTGTTGCCCATTCCGTCCTTGGACGGCGGCCGGGTTCTTGCAGGGCTGGTCCCGCTGCGCGTGGGCGCAGGCCTGGACAAGATGGCGCCCACTTGTCTGCTGCTCGTGGCCGGCCTGTCGGCGACGCCCGTATTTTCCTGGTTGTTCGATCCTGCCTATAGGGCGATCGGCCGCATCATTACCGTGCTGGTCAGGCCGGTGGCATGAGCAGTCCTACCCAGAATCGGCGCGTGCTGTCGGGCATGCGTCCCACGGGCCAATTGCATCTCGGCAACTTTCACGGCGCGCTCAAGAATTGGATCGAACTGCAGTACCAGTACGAGTGCTACTTCTTCATCGCTGACTGGCATGCGTTGACCACGGGGTATGAGGACACTTCGCGGATCGAGGAGCACATTTGGAACATGGCGATCGACTGGCTGGCGGCGGGACTCAATCCCGGCGTCGCCACGCTGTTCATCCAGTCGCGCGTGCCTGAACACGCAGAATTGCACCTGCTGCTCTCGATGATTACGCCGCTAGGCTGGCTGGAACGTGTGCCGTCGTACAAAGATCAGCAGGCCCAGCTGGCGGAAAAAGATCTGAGCACATATGGGTTTCTGGGCTACCCGCTCCTGCAAAGCGCGGACATCTTGTTGTATCGAGCTCAGTTCGTACCCGTAGGCGAGGATCAGGTTGCGCACATTGAAATCACGCGCGAGGTGGCGCGCCGCTTCAACCATATATACGGGCGCGAGCCGGAGTTCGAGCAGAAGGTGGAAAAGGCCATCAAGAGCCTCGGTTCGCGCAACGCAGCGTTGTACCGCAACCTGCGCAAGGACTTTCAGGAAAAAGGCGACGCTGAAGCGCTCGGCCGGGCGCGTGCGCTGGTGGAGACGAATGCGCGCCTGACGGTAGCGGATCGCGACCGTCTGCTGGGATTCATCGAGGGCACCGGCATCGCCATTCTGCCGGAACCCGACGCGTTGCTGACCGCGACACCGAAGGTGCCTGGACTCGATGGCCGCAAGATGTCGAAGTCGTACAACAATACGATCGGTCTGCGTGAAGAGCCCGACTCCGTGGTGAAAAAGCTCAAGGCCATGCAGACCGATCCGGCGCGGGTTCGGCGTACTGATCCGGGCGAGCCGGAAAAGTGCCCGGTATGGGATTTGCACAAAATCTACTCGAGTCCGGAAACGCAGACTTGGGTGCAGGAAGGGTGTCGAACCGCCGGCATCGGCTGTCTCGACTGCAAGGCGCCATTGATTGAGAAGGTGGTCTCGGAGCTGGCGACGATTGCCAAACGTGCGGCAGAGTTCGAGGAAAACCCTGACCTGGTACGCGGTATCATTGCCGAAGGATGTGAGCGCGCCCGCGCTGTGGCGCGCGAAACTTTGGACGCGGTACGGCAGGCCATGGCGATGAACTATCGATGAAACCTGACTTGACCTTGGTGCACGATGCGGACCACGCGCTGCGGCGTCCAGGTGCACCCACGCAGGGCGAGATGCCCTTCGCCATGGTTGAGGGCCAACCAGTCACGGAAATGCCCCGTGATCTGTACATTCCGCCGCAGGCGCTGGAAGTGTTCCTCGAGGCGTTCGAGGGGCCGCTCGACATGCTGCTTTATCTGATCCGGCGGCAGAATCTCGACATCCTGGATATCCCCATTGCCGAGATCACACGGCAGTACATGCGTTACATCGAACTGATGCAAGTCTTGCAGCTCGAGCTCGCGGGCGAGTACCTGCTGATGGCGGCAACGCTTGCAGAGGTCAAGTCGCGGATGTTGCTGCCGCGCATTGCCAGCGACGCGGCGGCGGAGGATGCTGATCCGCGCGCTGAGCTCGTGCGCCGACTGCAAGAATATGAGCGCTTCAAACGCGCCGCGGAAGCGATCGATTGCATGCCGCGGCTCGACCGGGACCGCTGGGTGGCGTCCGCAGAATTAATCGACCGTAAAGTCGTTCGAATACCTCCGCAGGTGACGTTGCAGGAAATGTTGTCGGCTTTTCAGGAAGTGCTGTCGCGCAGCGACATGTTCGCGCACCATCACGTGCAGCGCGAGCCGTTGTCGGTGCGGCAGCGTATGACGGATGTGCTCTCGGTACTGACGACCGGCGCCTTCACCGATTTCGTCAGGTTGTTTACACCCGGCGAGGGACGTCGCGGCGTAACGGTCACCTTTGTGGCCATCCTCGAGCTGCTCCGCGAGGGGCTGATCGAAATCGCGCAGGCCGAAGCCTATGCACCGTTGCACGTGCGCCTGGGCAATCCCGCGCAGCGTTTGCAGATGGTGTCGGAAGACGGCGCTGCCAACGACGATGTCGCGAGCAGTCGATGAACGAGCAATACGTCAAGAATGTGGTGGAGGCAGCGCTGCTGGCGGCGGGCAGACCCCTGACCACTGACGAACTGGTGAGTGTGTTCGACGAGCGCGACGGCTCGAATGTGCACGAGGTGCGTGGTGCGATCGCCGCGCTCGCCAGCGACTACGAGAATCGCGGGCTGGAGCTGGTGGAGGTGGCCAGCGGTTTTCGGGTGCAAATTCGGGCCGCCGTAGCCGAACCGGTATCGCGCCTCTGGCATGAGCGGCCGGCGAAATATTCACGTGCGCTCCTCGAGACCCTGGCGCTGGTGGCTTACCGACAACCTATCACGCGGGGCGAGATCGAGCAGATTCGCGGTGTAACGGTTAATCCCAACATCATCAAGACGCTGCTCGAGCGGAGCTGGATTCGTGTCGTCGGTCATCGCGACGTACCCGGCAAGCCGGAACTGCTCGGCACCACACGCGAGTTTCTCGATTATTTCAGCCTCAAGAAACTCGATGATCTGCCGACTTTGGCGCAGCTGAAGGAACTCGAAGATCTGCGCGTGCAACTTTCCCTGCCCGGTGCCGACAGTTCGATCATGACGGATGGCGAGACAGCGGACGTGGCAGGCGAGGCAGCGCAGTCAGATGAAACCCCGGACGTGCCGCCGCTGGAACATCACTGATGGCTGCGGCACGTGGCGACGGCCCGCGCAAGGCCCGGCCTGGCGAGGCCCG
>CAZZZU010000061.1:0-24157 GCA_964658805.1 uncultured Steroidobacteraceae bacterium | reverse complement strand
CCGCTTTAGTGGGGCGGCGTCAGCGTGGCAAGGCTCGAATCATGCGCGGACATGAGTGCACCGGCCCCCGGTTGCCAGGGGAGGCGCTGTTGAACGGCGCCACTGCCCCAGTCAGCCCGCAATGATGTCGGCTGCGCGGCGAAGGCCGCACAGATCGCAAACAGGGCGGCCGCGCCTACCGTGAATCTTCGACGATGCATGTCGGAACCTCGATGAACCTTAAGCTGCATGGGGGGGGGTCAGAGGCGGGATTTCTGCCACGCAGCCCGAATGCGGCGGAGTCAGTGGCGGAATCTCGGCAAACGCGGCACTGGAGAACGCGGTGGCGGCAAGCAAGGCGATTAAGCTTAATTTCATAAATCAACGCTCCTTGATGGTATTTGAGTGCTGAGCGCGTCGCGTAGGCAGACGAGGTCGCTCATGGATAAAAGCGACAATGGCGCGGTGATACCCTCACGGCATAACCCCATGTATGCTTAGGGGAAAACCCGGGGTGAAAGACGACGATGCATGTCCCTGCCGACTTCACACAGTTGTTGACGGAATGGCGTTCAGGGCACGCGGACGCTCTGGAGCGTTTGACGCCACTCGTTTACGACGAACTGCGCCGACTGGCGCGCGGCTACATGCGCGCGGAACGCGGCAGTCATACCCTGCAAGCAACGGCGGTGGTGCATGAGGCGTTCCTGCGTCTGATTCAGGCTAATGTAGCATTGCAGGATCGCGCGCATTTTTTCGCCCTGGCGTCGCGCCTGATGCGGCGGGTCTTGGTGGATCACGCGAAAACGCGGTCACGGGTCAAGCGCAATGCCGGGCTTCGGGAGGTGCACGCTGATGGCTTCAATGAGGCATTTCCTGCCAAGGACATCGATGTCATTGCGCTCGATGACGCACTCGAAAGCCTGCAGCAGCTCGAACCGCGACTTGCCCAGGTGATCGAATTGCATTACTTCGGCGGTTTGACCTATGAGCAGATTGCGACCTCGCTCAGCTCCTCCGCGGCCACCGTGCATCGGGATATCCGTCTGGCCAGAGCGTGGCTGCTCGATGAAATCGGGCGACCCCTGACCCCACGATGATTCCGCGCGCACGCTGGCACCGGATTCAGTCGCTCTTCGAGCAGTTTGCCGACCTCGACACCCCGGATCGTGGCGCGCGTCTGGCACAGGCGTGCGGCGACGATGCAGACCTGCGCCAGTCGGTCGAATCGCTGCTGGCCCTCGATCAGAGCCGCAAGGATCCGTTGGTTCATGTCATCGGTGCAGCCGCCGAGTCGCTGCTCGAGGAGCATCGGGACCGCCTGATCGGCACGCGCGTCGGTTCTTACCGCGTCGTCTCCATTCTGGGTCACGGCGGCATGAGCACCGTGTATCGCGGCGAACGCGAGGACGCGCACCATCAGCGCACTGTAGCCATCAAGGTCTTGCAGCATGCGTCCCTCCATCCCCGCTTGCGCAGTCGCCTGCACAGCGAACGGCACATCCTGGCGACCCTCGATCACCCCTCGATCGCGCGCTTGATAGATAGCGGCGATCTCGAGGACGGCACGCCGTACCTGGTCATGGATTACGTCGCGGGCGACTCGATCGACGCATACTGCGATTCCCGAACCATGTTCGTGCGCGAGCGTGTCGAACTGTTCATCGAGGTGTGCAGCGCCGTGCAGTACGCGCATCGCAATCTCGTCGTGCATCGTGACCTGAAAGCCTCCAACATATTCGTCACGGACGAGGGTGCGCCGAAGCTGCTCGATTTCGGCATCGCCAAATTGCTGGCGCCCGAAAGCCTCTCCCACACCCTGCCGGTGACACGACTGCAAGAGCGCATCCTGACCCCCGAGAACGCGGCGCCCGAACAGGTGCTGGGCCGCCCTATCACCACCGCTACCGATATCTATGCTCTCGGTGTGCTGCTGTACCAGCTATTGACGGGCCGCTCGCCCTACCGACTCAGCAGCTACAGTCAGCTACAACTCGAGCGTGCCATTTGCATGGACGAACCGCCGAAGCCGAGCCAGGTGGTGGTGGCGAAGGTCAAGGACGAAAGCGAGGCCGATCGCAATCGTATCGCCGAACTGCGCGGCCTCGCGCCGCAACGGCTGCGCTCCCGCCTGAGCGGCGACCTCGATGCAATCGTCAGCATGGCCATGCGCAAGGAACCCGACCGCCGTTACGCCTCGGTGGAGGCCATGGCGGATGATCTGCAACGGCATTTGCGCGGGCAGCCGGTGCGCGCAAAACAGGGCGACTGGCGCTACAACACGGGCAAGTTCCTGCGCCGCAATCTCGTCGGCGCGATGGCGGTGGCCGGTTTGTTCGTCACGCTGACCTTTGTCGCGGCGGTGACCCTCTGGCAGAACCACCGCATCAGTCAGGCGCGCGATGCAACCGCACAGGAAAGGGATCGCGCGCAGCAGGTGTCAGCCTTTCTCGTCGATGTCTTTTCACAGGCCGACCCGTTCCGTGCGCAAGGCCATAACACCACGGCGAAGGAACTGCTGGATCGCGGCGCGGAACAAATCCTCACCAAGTCGGGGCTGCAACCCGAAGTGCGCGCGCAATTGTTGGAAAGCATTGCACTCGCCTATCGCCATTCCGGACTCAACAACAGTGCCATCCCGCTGTTTGAACAGGCACTCGCCATCCGGCGCGAACAGCGGCCGCCTGATAGCCGGTCGATCGCGGCGGCATTGGCCAATCTCGCACAGGCTCTGACCTACGCCGGCCATCTGGTCTCCGCCGAGGCCTATTTGCAGCAGGCCGTCAGCGCGTCGCAGAGTAGCGATGAACCGAGATCAGCTGAGACGGCGGACATCCTGGTGCAATACGGAAACTTTGCCCTCAACGGCAAGAGCGATCCCGTGATGGCAAAGAAAATGTTCAGCGACGCGCTCGGCATGTACCGCAGCCTGCCCGGCGACCAGCATCTCGCCATCGCTGGCGCCCTGAGCGGCATCGCCTCGGCGGCGGTCTGGTCGGGCGACTATTTGACGGGCGAGCAATATCAGCGCGACGCACTCAACGTGCTGCGCGCCACCGTGAGTCGTAATTACCCCGACCACGCAGTCGCCCTGGCGGCATTGGGATATATCCTGACCCAGCGCGGCAAGCTGGTGGAAGCGGAGGAGACGTTGAACGAGGCGCTCGAAATCGAGCGCGTCGTGTTTGGGGCAAGTCACCAGCGCATCGCCAGTGTCGAGGCGGATCTCGGCCAGTTGTATGCACGCGAGGGCGATGCGGCACGCGGCATCGCCTCGGTGACAGACGCGGTACGCATCGCCACCGAACAACTGGGTTCTGAGCATTACATGACCGGCTACTATATCGATCAGTTAGCGAGCCTCTATCTGCAGGCTGGCAATCTCGCCGCGGCCGAGAATGCGGCGCGCAAGGCGTTAGGCATCTACGCGCAGGCAGGACTTCCCGCCCGTCACCTCTACGTGGCTTCGTCGAAACAGGTGCTCGGTGAAGTGCTGCTGCGCCAGGGCCATGCGGAGCAGGCACAGAGCGAGGAACGCGAAGCGCTGGAGATCGACGCGGCGCTCACGGGCAGCGACAACTGGCGCAGCCTGCGCACCGCTGCAAGCCTCGGATGGGTTTTGATCCATGCGGGCAAGGCCGATGAAGGCGAACCAATACTCGTGGCGGCACAAAAGAAGCTGGTCGCAACCCTCGGCGCGAAACATCCGGAAAGCCAACTCGCGACCTCTCGGCTCATGGACTATTACCGCGAGAGACACCGCGACGCGGCCGCCGATCAGCTCTTGAAAGCGGGCGATTCGCATGGCATTTGATTCGTGTGCTCAGCATGACGCAAGGCCGGGCGGCGGGCGGCGCGCGCCCATGAGGGGAGCCGCGTTCGACCAGCTGATCGACGCCGCCTGCGCACCTTACCGGCGCGCCGGCAGATTCGCGTACTTTTTTGCACGCGGAAAATTATCGCGTGACCCGGTGTATCGGGCCCTCCTCGAGCAGGGCCTGCTCGCCGGCAGACAACAGATCCTCGACCTTGGCTGCGGCCAGGGCCTGCTTGCCGCTTGGATCCGCGCGGCACAGCAACGTTATACCGCTGGCGTATGGCCGTCCGGCTGGCCGCCGGCACCGCAGGCTGCTTCCGTACGCGGCCTCGAACTGATGCGCAGCGACGTCGAACGGGCTCATGTCGCGATGGGTGCGGCCAGCGAAGTCATCCAGGCCGATATTCGCGACGCTGACTTCGGCAAGGCCGATGCCGTGACGATTCTCGATGTACTGCATTACATGCGCTGGGAAGAACAGCGCGCTGTGCTCGAGCGGGTGCGTGCAGCGTTGACGCCGGGTGGGATATTGCTGTTACGCATCGGCGATGCCGGCGCCGGGCCGCGTTTTCGTTATAGCCAGACGGTGGACAAGGTGGTCATGTTCCTGCGTGGCCACTCTGTCGTTGCCGCCAAGTGCCGGACCGTACCGGCATGGCGCGCACTGCTGCGGGAATGCGGTTTTGAGACCCAGATCGAGCCGATGAGCGGCGGCACGCCTTTCGCGAATGTGTTACTGAAATGCACGTGAGGAACTTGCTCGTCGCGTTCATTATCGTGGCGTTGACAGCGTGCTCGACGTGCAAGAGCAGTGATTCGCCGGAAGTTTGCCGGACCAAGCAACGCAACCATTCCCAACCGCACCCTTGAGGGCGGTCGGTCGCTAAGGCGTCAGCGGCGCGGCGCCCGACTGACCGACGCTGGCCGTACCCGGCGGGTCCACTGGCACCACCGGTAGGTGATACGCGTCTACCTTGGCCTTGGCAGCTTCCGCGGCGCGCACTCTTTCCTGTTGCTGGCGCAGCAGCTCGCGATTGTGCTCGAAGTCCGCGGCGCTCTTCGCCTGCCGCTCAGGTTCGTTCTGTCGCGCCAGCCGCTCGATCGCAATGCGGGCGTTGACGCATTCCTGCTCATTGCGGGCCGACGCATTGCTGTTGCATTTCATCAGGACGCCATCCAGCGTGACGCGATCCTCCATCAGATCCGCCACGGACAACAACGGAACATGCCGCGGGCTGCAGGCCGCCGACAGCATCACTGCCGCGCTGACACAGCCCAACTTGAGGATAGTTACGGTTCCAGTTTTCATATTGCGTCCCGACACCCATCCTACTGAAGCGGCCCTGTAAGACGCCTGTGAACCATCTCACGACTTTGTCAACGGTCTTGCGTCCGACACGCAAAGTGCGCGCCATGCACGCCGTTTGACCCCGCTGCGATGGCTGTGTACCGTGCCGCAATGTCGACCCCCAAAGCCGCCAAAGACGCGTCACCGGATTTCGAGTCAGCCATGCGCGATCTCGAGGAGCTCGTCGAGCGCCTGGAAGGCGGTGACCTGCCGCTCGAGGAGTCACTCGCGGCTTTCGAGCGCGGCGTGATGCTGACCCGTACTTGCCAAACGGCGCTCAAAGATGCCGAGCAAAAGGTCGAGATCCTCTTGAAGAAGGCGGGCGAGCCCGCAATCGAAACCTTCGCACCGGACGAGTCCGCCGGCCAGTAGGCTGCGCGGCCGTCGTCAGCCGGGTATCGCGGCGACCAGACTGCGCTCGGTGCTTTGCAACCGACCGATCAGGCTGCGCAGGAACACCTGGTTGAAGCGCAGCTGGCAGGCAGCGGACACCTGCTCGAGCAGCGTCGAACTGACTTTCATGACGGTCACGGCTCCTGAGGCCACGATGGTCGCCGTGCGCTTCGCGCCGCGCACGTAACTGGTCTCGCCGAAACAATCGCCCACGTCGAGATACCCAAGAGCTTTGCCGACGCGCTGCACGCCGACGCGACCTTGCACGATGATATAGAAGCGATCATCCATCTCGCCTTCCTTGACGATTTCCTCCCGATCGGCATAGTCCTGCAGGCTGCTGGCACGCAGCACTTCCCAGATTTCCTCATGCGAAAATTCATGAAAGAATTTGAGTTTGCGCAACAAGCTGAACTGTTCTTGCTGATTGATGCGCTTGTACTGGGCCCGCAGTTTCTGATGTACCCGGGTCAGCTCCGCGGCAAGATCCAGCCCCGTGCGGTAACGCTTGTCCGGATCTTTCTGCAACGCCATGGCCGCCACGTTCTCGAGCTCTTCAGGAATCTCAGGGCGCAGGGTGTGAATCGGCGGCGGCGTCGCGTAAACGATCTGGTGCAGCAGCTTCTGCAAATTGCCTGCGCGAAACGGACGCGTGCCGGTGAGGAGTTCGTACATGACCGCCCCCAGGGAATACAAGTCGGAGCGGTTCGTGAGCTCGATCGACTGCACCTGCTCGGGCGACATGTACGACGGACTTCCTGCAATGCCCTCGATACGCGAGATTTCCGAATCTGCCACCAGAGCGATGCCGAAGTCGATGATGCGCACGTCGCTGTCGAGCGTGAGCATGATGTTGCTGGGTTTGATGTCGCGGTGGATGACGCCGCGGCTATGGGCATAGTGCAATGCGCGTGCCGCTTTGTAGATCAGTTCCACCACATCATCGATGAGCAGCAGATTGTCCGGCCGGCAATACGCCGCGAGTGTTCGCGCGCCATGCACGTGCTCGGTAACCACGTAGCAGCGACCGTTTTCCTCGCCCGCGTCGTAGATCGGCAAAATGTTCGGATGCTGCAGCATGCCGACCATGTGCGCTTCTGACAGGAACATCTTGCGCGCGATGCGTTGCCGATTGGCGTCACCGCTGGCCTCGACGTTGTACACCTTGATCGCGACGTCGCGGCCATAGTAGGGATCGTGCGAGAGATACACGATGCCTGTGCTGCCCCGCCCGACTTCATTGATGATCACGTACTTGCCGATCTTTTCCGGCAACGGCGTGCGACTGGCCTGGGCCTTCCCGAAATGAGTGGCGCGAGTATTGCTCAAGGTGACCATGCGCAGGCGCGCGTGCTTTCTGATTGCGACCGAGGATACTGACGCCACCCGCTTCAATCTGTGATTTGAGTCGGACCTCGGCCAAAGTGGTCGTAGCCATTGCTGCGAGGTGAGAACCCTTCGTCATCCAGCGAGAACGTGACACCGTCGCCGCTGCGCATTTCGCCGATACAGGACAACGTTAAGTTCAATCGCGATGCACGCTCAGCGAGCTGCGCGTATTGCGCGGGCGGCACACACAGCAATAGTTCGTAGTCATCGCCCGCGCCGAGGGCCCAGTCCCGCGCTTGCTCGAGGGAAGTGCTCGCGCGCAGTGCCTCGGACAGGGGCACACGCTCGACGGTAACATGCGCCGCGAGTCCGCTCGCCTGCGCCAGCTTTGGCAAGTCGCCCGCCAGGCCGTCCGACACGTCCATGGCAGCGGATGCGATGCCGCGCGCCGCCATCCCGAAGGCGACACGCGGCGTCGGATAATCAAAGCGTCGTATCAGCTCTTGCTGAGCGCGGCTGCGAAGTCTCGCAGGCACGTCGTAGTACGCGAGTCCGGCGCCGGAATCGCCGAGACTGCCGGTGACCACGATGAGGTCGCCGGCGCGCGCGCCACTGCGCGTCAACGCGGCGGCCCGTGGCACCAGCCCCAGAATCTGCAGGCTGATGGTAAGCGGGCCGCGAGTCGTATCACCGCCCACGAGTTCAACTTCGAATTCTTCCGCAAGCTCGAACAGGCCGTTCGAGAACGAGTCCAGCCACTCGACGTCAGCCGCGGGCAGCGTCAACGCCAGCGTCATCCACTTGGGCAGGGCGCCCATCGCCGCCATGTCGCTCAGGTTGACCGCTAAGGTGCGATGGCCGATGGACCTGGCGTCGGTTGCCAGTGGAAAATGGCGGCCTGCCACCAACGTGTCGACCGATACCACCAGGTCTGCGTCCGGTGGCACGTCAAGGACGGCAGCATCATCACCGATGCCGAGGGTTACGCCGGTCGATTCGCGCCTGCCACCTCGCGCGGCAAAGAAACGTCGAATCAAATCGAACTCACTCACTCCGCCGGCAAACCGTATTCGTGCAGACGCAGTTCCTGCGCGGCCTTGTCGAGCACCGCGTTGACGAACTTGTGGCCGTCGGTGGCGCCGAATTGTTTGGCCAGCAAAACCGCTTCGGCCAGCGCTACGCGATACGGCAACTCCGGATGCGACTCGAGTTCGTGCAAACCGAGCCACAGCACCGCGTGTTCGATGGGATCGAGCTGCGCGGGCGGGATTTCACTGTGACGGGCGATCCGCGCATCCAGATCCGCGGCGTTGGTCGCTACGTTCATGAAAAGTTCGCGAAAATACTGAGGATCGGCGCGGTCGCCCTCCGGATCACCGGCAAAATGATTGTGCACATCCTGCCAGGGTTGCGGATTGATCTGCCACTCGTATAGCGCCTGCAGGGCCAGCCTGCGCGACATGGTGCGCGCACGCCGCGCCTCGACCTCCGCTCGGGATGGCTTGGCGATCATCAAGAGGTCGCCTCGTCCGTACCGTTGCCTGGCAGCAACGGCAGCTGGTCCTTGCTCGGCTCGCGGCGGCGTCGATGCCGGCGCAGCTGATCGATCTCGGTACGAAAGGCTTCAAGATCCTGGAAACTGCGATACACCGAGGCGAAGCGTACGTAGCCAACCTCGTCCATGTGGCGAAGCTCCTCCATCACGAATTCACCCACCTTGCGAGAAGCCACTTCGCGTTCGCCCAGACTGCGCAGCTTGTGACAGATTCGCGCAGCGGCCGCTTCCACGGTTTCGCGGCTTACGGGTCGTTTCTCCAATGCCTTCAGCATGCCGGTCAAGAGCTTGTTTTCATCGAACGCTTCGCGGCTCAGGTCGCCTTTGACCACCATGGGCAGCAGCAACTCAGCCGTCTCGAATGTCGTAAACCGTTCGGTGCAGTGCAGACACTCGCGGCGCCGACGAATCTGCCTGCCTTCTGCGGCCAGGCGCGAATCGATCACTTTAGTGTCGGCGTGACCGCAGAAGGGACAATGCATGCAAAATCTTACGCGCTAGGGTAAACCGGGAAGCGTTTGCACATTTCGGCAACCTGGCCACGCGCTTTTTCCACGGCGCCCTCGTCGCCCATATGGTCCAGCACGTCCGCAATCCAATTCGCGAGCTGTGACACCTCCGGCTCCTTGAAGCCGCGGGTGGTGACTGCGGGCGTGCCGATGCGTAAGCCGCTCGAGATTGAAGGCGGCCGCGGATCATTCGGCACCGCGTTCTTGTTCACGGTCATGTGCGCCCGACCCAGCGCCGCATCCGCGTCCTTGCCGGTCACGTTCTTGTCGATGAGGTCCAGCAGGAACAAATGATTGTCAGTGCCGCCGGAAACTATCTTATAGCCGCGCTGCTGCATGACCTTGGTCATTGCCTGCGCATTGGTGACGACCTGCTTCGAGTAAACCTTGAAGTCCGGCTGCAACGCTTCCAGGAAAGCCACGGCCTTGGCAGCGATGACGTGCATCAACGGTCCGCCCTGGATACCGGGGAACACCATCGAATTGAGCTTCTTATGGAGATCTGCATGCGGGCGCGCCAGGATCAGGCCGCCGCGCGGTCCGCGTAGCGTCTTATGCGTGGTAGTGGTACACACATCGGCGATCGGCACGGGGTTCGGGTACACCCCCGCTGCCACGAGGCCGGCGACATGCGCCATGTCGACGAAGAACCAGGCACCTACGGAATCCGCAATATTGCGGAAACGCTGCCAGTCGACGACGCGCGAGTAGGCCGAAAAGCCGGCGATGATCATCTTCGGCTTGTGTTCTTTGGCAAGCCGCTCGACCTGATCGTAGTCGATCAAACCGGTGCTCGTGTCGAGCCCGTATTGCACGGCCTTGTATAACTTGCCCGAAAAGTTGACCTTGGCGCCGTGCGTCAGGTGACCGCCGTGATCGAGGCTCATGCCGAGAATGGTGTCGCCCGGCTGCAGCAGGGCAAAGAATACCGCAGCATTCGCCTGCGACCCCGAATGCGGCTGCACGTTGGCGTAGTCCGCGCCGAACAATTTCTTGGCGCGTTCGATGGCGAGGGTCTCGGCCACGTCGACGAACTCGCAGCCGCCGTAATAACGCTTGCCGGGATAGCCTTCCGCGTACTTGTTGGTGAGGACCGATCCTTGCGCCTCGAGGACCCGCGGGCTCGCATGATTTTCGGAGGCAATGAGTTCGATGTGATCCTCCTGCCGTTGACGCTCGTCCAGGATGGATTTGGCGAGTTCCGGATCAAAATCAGCGATCGTCATCTTGGACGTAAACATTTGGCAGCCAGTCTCCGATTGGGTTAGCGCGATATTATAACCCATATAGGGGCCGGTCCCGGTGGCGGCAGGCCCCGTGACAAGCCTGCGGGACTTGACGATAATCCCCTCTCTCTTTTCCCGTCCCCCTAATCTCAAACCGCAGGTAACCGATGGCGCAGTTTATCTACACGATGAACCGGGTCGGCAAAGTCGTGCCGCCCAAGCGCATCATATTGCGCGACATTTCCTTGAGCTTCTTTCCCGGAGCCAAGATCGGCGTGCTCGGCCTGAACGGCTCGGGCAAATCCACCTTGCTGAAGATTATGTCCGGAATCGACAAGGATATAGAAGGCGAGGCCCGCGCACAGGCCGGCATCAAGGTCGGCTACCTGCCGCAGGAACCCGAACTCGACGAAGCCAAGACCGTGCGCGCCGTGGTGGGTGAAGGCGTGGAAGACGTGCAAGGACTGATCGATCGCTTCAACGCGGTCAGCGACCGGTTTGCCGAACCCATGACCGACGACGAGATGAACAAGCTCATGGATGAGCAGGCCAAACTGCAAGACAAGATCGATGCAGTCGGCGGCTGGGAACTCGAGCGCAAGCTCGAAATCGCGGCTGACTCGCTGCGCCTGCCGCCCTGGGACGCCGTGGTAGGCCAATTATCCGGCGGCGAAAAGCGTCGCGTCGCCTTGTGCCGGCTGCTCCTGTCGAAACCCGACATGCTGCTCCTGGATGAGCCGACCAATCATCTGGATGCCGAGTCGGTGGCTTGGCTTGAGCACTTCCTGGAGCAATACCCGAGTACCGTGATCGCCGTCACCCACGATCGTTACTTCCTCGACAATGTCGCTGAATGGATTCTGGAATTGGATCGCGGTCATGGCATTCCGTGGCAAGGCAACTACTCGTCCTGGCTCGAGCAGAAAGAGCAGCGACTCGAGCAGGAGCAACGTACGCAGGATGCGCTCGCCAAGACCTTGAAGCGCGAACTGGAGTGGGTACGTACCAATCCAAAAGCGCGCCAGGCTAAATCGAAGGCGCGTCTGCAGCGCTACGAGGAATTGGCCTCACAGGAATTCCAGAAGCGTAACGAAACCAACGAGATTTACATTCCCCCCGGCGAACGGCTCGGCGATCTCGTGATCGAGTGCAAGGATATCCGCAAAGGCTTCGGCGATCGGTTGCTGATCGACTCTTTGAACTTTTCACTGCCGGCCGGCGGTATCGTTGGCATCATCGGACCGAACGGCGCGGGCAAAACCACGCTGTTCCGCATGCTCTCGGGGGTCGAGAAGCCGGACGGCGGCGAGATTCGTCTCGGACCGAGTGTGAAGCTTGCTTACGTGGATCAGTCGCGCCAGGCCCTGAACGATAAAAATACCGTCTGGCAGGAAATTTCCGGCGGCCTCGACCTCATCAAGGTCGGAAATTATGAGACTGCCTCACGCGGTTACGTCGGGCGCTTCAATTTCAAGGGTGTCCAGCAGCAGCAGGTCATCGGGGATCTGTCGGGTGGCGAACGTAATCGCGTGCATCTTGCCAAGGTGTTGAAAGCCGGCGGCAACGTCCTGCTTCTGGACGAGCCCACCAACGATCTCGACATCGAAACGCTGCGCGCGCTCGAGGATGCGCTGTTGGCGTTCCCCGGCTGCGCCGTCGTGATCTCGCACGATCGCTGGTTCCTCGATCGCATTGCCACGCACATCCTCGCCTTCGAAGGCGACTCACAGGTGGTCTGGTTCGAGGGTAACTATCAGGAATACGTTGAGGACCACAAGCGGCGCAAGGGCGAGGATGCTTCCCAGCCGCACCGCATCCGCTACAAACCGTTGGCAGGCTGAATCAACCTACGAACACGCGGGCATTACGGAACAGGCGGGTCCAGCCGCCGTCCTCGCCCCACTCGCGCGGCGCCCATGAATTTTGCACGGTACGGAACACCCGCTCGGGATGCGGCATCAATGCCGTGACGCGGCCATCGTCGCTGCAAACGCCGGCGAGTCCCAGCGCCGAGCCGTTTGGGTTTGCCGGGTACTTCTCTGTGGGACGGTCACGCGTGTCGACGAATTGCAATGGCAGTTCGCCGGCAGCGATCAGGTCCTGCGGCACGGTCTGCATATCGAACTCGGCACGGCCCTCGCCGTGCGCTACTGCCACCGGCAGCACCGACTGCTCCATCGACGTGAACAACACCGATTTCGAGGGCATCACGCGCACCAGGCTCAAGCGCGCTTCATACTGCTCGGACCGGTTGCGTACGAAGCGCGGCCAGCGTGAAGCACCCGGCACGAGTTCCTTGAGCGCGGCCAGCATCTGGCAGCCATTGCAGACGCCCAGGGTAAAAGTGGCGGGACGCAAAAAGTAAGCCGTGAATTCATCGCGCGCGCGCGCATTGAACAAGATCGACTTCGCCCAGCCTTCGCCTGCGCCGAGGACATCGCCGTAGGAAAATCCACCGCACGCCACCATGCCGTGAAAACGTCCGAGGCGCACCCGGCCCGACAGGATGTCGGTCATGTGCACATCGTAAGCATCGAACCCGGCGCGCGTGAAGACAGCCGCCATTTCCGTATTGCTGTTGACACCCTGTTCTCGCAGGATCGCGACTGCGGGCCGCGCGCCGGTGGCGATGTAAGACGCTGCGACATCCTGCGCGGGATCGAACGACAACGCTGCGTGCAGTCCAGGATCCTCGGCGTCCTCGAGCCGCGCGTGTTCCTCCTGCGCGCACTCTGGATTGTCGCGCAAGGCCTGCATTCGATATGACGTTTCGCTCCAGCGTCGCTGCAGGCTCTGCCGCGATCCGCTGTACACCGCAACACCGTTGGCACGCACGCTGATCTCATTACCCGGGAGGGGTTCACCGATTTCCCGTGTCATGGCAGCGAGTCCATGGCGCGTCAGAATCTGCAACGTTTCGCCCAACCATGCAGTCGGCACCTGAAATAATGCACCGGGCTCCTCGGCGAAACACTGCGCCACCGGATCGCGGACCTCGCCTAGATCCAGATCCAGCCCACAGTGTCCGGCGAATGCCATCTCGAGCGCTGCAATCAGCATGCCGCCGTCCGAGATGTCGTGATACGCCACCAGCAACTGCCGATCCTTGAGGTCGCGTAACGCATCCATCATTTGACGCAGCAGCCCCGGGCGGTCCAGGTCAGCCGGTACACCACCCGACTTGAGAAAAACCTGCGCCCAACATGACCCGCCGAGCCGCTGTTTGCCGCCACTCAGATCCAGCCACAACAACCGTGATGGCGCGGACAGGTCCAGCTGTGGCGTGAGCGTGCGCCGCGCATCGCGCACCGGCGCGAAGGCCGAAATGACCAGGGAGACAGGCGCAATCACCGCGTGGCTGCCGCTGCCGTCCTGCCAGGCCGTCCGCATGGAGAGCGAGTCCTTGCCGACCGGGATCGTTATCCCGAGTTCGGCGCATAGGTCGATCGCAACCGCCTTGACGGTTGCGTAAAGCGCGGCATCTTCGCCCGCCTCACCGCAGGCAGCCATCCAGTTCGCCGACAGGCGTATGTCCTTGAGGTCGCGTACGTCCGCTGCAGCAATATTGGTGACGGCTTCTGCGACCGCCAGGCGTCCCGATGCCGGTGCATCGAGCACCGCCACCGGCGCGCGTTCGCCCAAGGCCATGGCCTCGCCGGTATACTCATCGTGGCTGCTCAAGCTCACTGCCACATCCGCCACCGGCACCTGCCACGGTCCGACCATCTGGTCGCGGGCGATGAGACCGCCTACGGTTCGATCGCCGATGGTGATGAGGAACGATTTGTCCGCTATGGTCGGCAGCGCCAGCAAGCGTGTGAGCGCCACTTCGATCGACACGCCGGCGGTCGAGAGGGGAGCGGTGTCCGGCGGCAACGTCTTCACCTCGCGCGTCATGCGCGGCGGCTTGCCCAGCAACACCTCGAGAGGCATGTTCACCGGCGCGCCGTCTCCTGTCGCATCCATGACCTCGAGGCGGCCATCGGCGGTCACTTCGCCGACCACGGCGAAAGGACAGCGCTCGCGCTCGCAAACCTCTGCAAATTGCCGTAGCCGGTCCGGTGTCAGCGCGAGCACGTAACGTTCCTGCGCCTCGTTGCACCAGATTTCCATCGGCGAGAGTTCTGACTCCGCGCTCGGGATTTTGCGCAGATCAATGCGCCCGCCGCGCTGGCTGTGGGCAATCGCTTCCGGCAGCGCATTGGAAAGACCGCCCGCACCGACATCGTGAATCAACAGGATGGGATTCGCTTCGCCCAATTCCCAGCAACGATCGATGACCTCCTGCGCGCGCCGCTGGATCTCGGGATTGCCCCGCTGCACCGACGCGAAATCCAGGTCACTCGAACTCTGGCCGCTGCCGACGGAGGACGCCGCGCCGCCGCCAAGGCCGATGAGCATCGCAGGACCGCCGAGCACGATCAGCAGGGCGCCCACCACGACATCCTTTTTTTCGACATGGCTGCGCCGAATGTTGCCGAGCCCGCCCGCGAGCATGATGGGCTTGTGATAGCCACGCACCACGCGCCGGCCGGCCTGTTCGAACGCTTGCTCGAAGGTCCGGAAATAGCCGCACGTAGCCGGCCGGCCAAATTCATTGTTGAACGCAGCGGCGCCGAGTGGCGCGCTCAACATGATGTCGAACGCCGAGGCGATGCGCTCCGGTTTGCCGTGATCGAATTCCCATGGCTGCAACATGCCGGGGAGCCTGAGATTCGAAACCGAGAATCCCGTGAGACCCGCTTTCGGTTTCGCGCCGATCCCGGTCGCGCCTTCATCGCGAATTTCGCCGCCGGAGCCCGTGGCCGCGCCGGGAAACGGTGAAATCGCAGTGGGGTGATTATGCGTCTCTACCTTCATCACGATGTCGATGGGCTCCGCGTGCGCCGCATAGCGTCGTGTGCCGGGGTCGGCAAAGAAACGCATGGCCGTGGGACCCGCAATCACCGCCGCGTTGTCCCGGTATGCCGAGAGAACCCCGGCGGCATTGCGCGCATAGGTCGCGCGGATCATTGCAAACAGCGAGCGCGGCATGCGTTGCCCGTCGATGATGAAATCGGCGTTGAAAATCTTGTGCCGGCAATGCTCCGAGTTGGCTTGCGCGAACATCACGAGCTCGGCGTCCGTGGGATCGCGTCCAAGCGATCCGAAGGCCTTTACGAGGTAATCAATCTCGTCCCCCGACAAGGCCAACCCCCACTCGACGTTGGCGCGGGCCAACGCGGCGTGGCCATCGGGCGCCAGTGCCACCCGGCGCAAGGGCCGTGCGGTCGCCGCATGAAACAGGCCTTGCGGATCGGTACCGTCGAGCCAGACGGACTCGGTCATGCGGTCATGCAGCGGCTTGGCCAGCTGTGGCAGCGCAGTTCGCGGCAACGCGTCAGTCGTCCCGATGGCGTACTGCACACCCCGCTCTACCCGCCTGACCGCATCGAGACCGCAGACGTGTGCGATATCCGTCGCCTTGCTCGACCAAGGGGATTCCGTACCGAGGCGCGGGGTCACGAGAATGACACTTTCATGCATCGATGCGGCTGGCGCCGCGTCCACGTGACGCGTCCCGTAGGTCAGCAAGCATTCCAGTTTGGCGCGCTCGGCCTCCGTCAGCGGTCGGCTCAAGTCGACGAAATGAACGAATTGCGCGGTGATATCTGCCACCGCGGAATGCAAGCCAGTGAGCTGGCGGAGCAGTTGGAGACGCCGGAACTGCGACAGCGCAGCAGCGCCGTTTAGCCTAAGCATGCTGCATGATCGTCGACGATAGCGTCCTATTTGCGCGCGTTCGAGTCCCCGCCGGGCGTGTAAATCGGTACCGGGAACTGTGCGACGTTGGAACCCTCCAACGCCACCACCTTACTCACGCCCTGCTTCTTGACCTCGTCGATGCGCAACACCGAATGCAGGGGCAAATAGGTCCGTTTTACGTCGGTGAATTCCGCCTTGATGCGTTCTTCACCGGGATCCACCACCACCGAGGATCGCTCGCCAAACACCAATTCCTCGACTTCGATAAATCCGAAGAGGGTGCCGTGGCTTACCTTGCGCGCGTAGATTTCGTAGACCTTGCCCTGATTCACGAAGAGAACTTTGAAAATGTGACTCGCAGCCATTCAGCCCTTTCCAACGATTGATACCATTTCATCATAATATACGGGCACTTAGCGCAACACCCGTCGCCGTTGGAGGGCTTTGAATGGCCTTGCGTTTACGCATTGTCAGTGACCACTCGACCCACCTTGCCGACTCTGGAAGCAAGGTTTTCGGTGTGCATGGCGGCAGCATTGGCCGCAGCACCGACAACGAGTGGATTCTACCCGACCCCGAGCGCTACCTCTCGGGCAAACACGCTCGAGTCGATTTTCGCGCCGGCAAGTATGTACTGGTGGACACCAGTTCGAATGGTACCTACGTCAACGGCGCCCAGGTACCGCTCGGCAAATACCACGATTATTCGCTCAAAGATGGCGACTACGTTCGCATCGGCGAGTACGAGATGCTGGTCAGCATCGACAAGAGCAACGACTTCCCACCCGATGATGGCGCTGTCGTCGCATACGACGGCCAGTCGCCCTCTTCGACCATCAAGAAATCCACGGCCAACGACCTCGGCGCGGATCTGGACCTGAGCGCCTTGCTCGAGCCGAGCGACGCACAACTCGCCACCGTCTCGTCGGGCAGCGGTTTTCCGCGTGATGCCTACGGTCAGGCGTTCGTGGAACGCGAGCACGAACCGGCGGGCGTCGATGCAACGCCCTGGCACATGATGACCCGGCCGCTCAAGGTCGAGCCGGCGCGCGCTGAAGCGGTGGCCCCCACACCCATCTCAGCGCCTCGACCTGCAGCGGCCAGCAGCACACCGCCACTCTACGAAGGTGACGTCGAGGCGGGTCTCGCCGCATTCTGCCGCGGCGCCAATATCGAGCCACGCTCGTTGTCCAACGAGGCACGCGGCGCCGCATTGCAACTCGCCGGGCAATTGCTGCGCGAGTCGGTGCTCGGTCTGATGGAACTGAACTCGTCCCGCAACGAATTCCGTAACCGGTTTCGCATCGCGCCGCCGCAAGGTGACGCCCCTGAATCACCACTCAACTTCTCACGCGGCGTCGATGAGGCGCTGGTGCGTTTGCTCAGCAATGTGTCGCAACGCGCGCGCTCGGTGGAAGCGGTACGCCACAACTTCCGCGAGCACAAGGCGCAGAACACCGCCGCCGTGGCGGCGATGCGCGCCGCCTTCGAGGAATTCCTGAACCGCGTGGATCCGAAGGAGCTGGAAGAGCGCTTCGAACGCGCCAGCAAGCGCAACGTGTTCGGAGCGCCGAACAAGAACCGCTACTGGGAGCTGTACCAGGAAATGTATACGGGGCTGGCGCAGCGCCCCGCGGATGGCTTTCCGCATCTGTTCGTGGAAACCTTTGCGAAATCCTATGAAGCGAAGTTGCGCACCCTGGTGCCGCGGCCGCGCCAGGCCTTCGAGCGTATGGACGACGGCGAGGCGGGCGCTCAAGCCGTCGGCGAGCTCTGATCCGGCTTGGTGCCCGTGCGGCTTCTTATCGTTGAAGATGATGACATCGTGGCGGACGCCATCGTTCGCGGCCTCGCTGCCGCGCAGTACGCCACGCATCGGGTCAGCAGCGCCGAAGCCGCACAGGCCGCGCTGGCGGCGGAGGACTTCGCACTCGCCGTCATCGACGTAGGCTTGCCCGGGAGCGACGGCCTGAGCCTGGTGCGACGTCTTCGCAGCACCGGCAAGACCCTTCCCACCCTGGTGCTCACAGCCCGCTGCACACTGACAGACAAGGTCAAAGCGCTGGATTTGGGCGCCGACGATTTCATGAGCAAACCGTTCGAGGCGGCCGAACTCGCGGCGCGTTGCCGTGCGCTCATGCGCCGTTCCAGCGGCGCATTGGACGGCCTGCTCAAACTCAATCGCCTCAGCATCGACCTGGTCGGCAAACGCTTGCTTCTCGACGCCGACGAGATCGAGCTCACCGCGCGCGAGTGGATCATTCTCGAGTGCTTGTCGCGACGCGTCGGCCTGATCGTGTCGAAAGAAAAGTTGCAGCAGGCCCTCGCGAACAACGACCAGGAGGTCACTGCCAATACGGTCGAGGTGCATGTCTCGCGCCTGCGCAGCAAACTCGGTGATACGGTGATGCTCCGCAGCCTGCGCGGGCTGGGCTACCGGCTGGACGAAGCGAAGCCGGCGTGACCGCGTCGATCAGTCGGCAGTTGATCCTGTGGCTGGCCATCCCGCTCATGTTGCTGGCGCTGTGCGGCGCGCTGGTGCACTACTTCAACGATGTCGCGCCGCATGTGCTCAGCAGCGACCGCCGCCTGCGCGATGCGACGCATGATGTGATGTCGCACGTCAGTGTCGAGAATGGCAAGCTCGCGTTCGACAGCAGCACGAGCTCCCTGCCGCCGCTGCCCCCCAACAATCAAGTGCGCTTCGCCGTGCGTGACACGCAGGGTCACCTGCTCTCCGGTGACCCGCAGCTGCCGGCAGTCGCCATCAGCGCCGACACCGGCCAGCTCGCCGCAGTGACCCGGATCGAGTCGCGCGACCTGCGCACGCTCACCACGCGCTACGACACGCGCGCCGGCGTGGTCATCATCACCGTGGCCGATACGGCGCGGCTCACCGATACCGCCGCCCGCTATGGCTTCATGAGCACGTTGCTCTGGGATTTCGTGCAGCTCGATGTGACGTTGGTATTGATCTGGGTAGGCATTCGCCTGGGCCTTCGCCCGGTCAATCGATTGCGCGAGCAGATCGCTGCGCGTTCACCGCTCGACCTGCGACCGATCGTGGAAACCTCCGTACCCCGAGAGATAGCACCGGTTGCCGTGACCCTGAACCGCCTGTTCGGCATGCTGCGTGCTTCGGTGCAGTCGCAGCAGCAATTTATCGCCAACACCGCCCATCAGTTGCGCACCCCGCTGACCGGCATGCAGGCCCAGCTCGATCTGCTGATAACCGAGCCAGCCGCGAAGCCCATCGAGGCTCGCCTGTTGACGCTGCAGCAAGGCATACGGCAACTGGCCCATGCATCGAATCAATTGCTCACGCTGGCACGCGCTGATCCGGCGGCCAATTATGTCGCCAAGATGCAGTCCGTCGATCTGGCAGCGCTCGCCCGGGACGTCGCGGCCCGACACATCGACCGCGCCTTGGGCACCGATATCGACCTCGGGGTTGATGCGCAGCCGGCCAGCGTCAATGCCGATCCGGCCCTGCTCGATGACCTGCTCAACAATCTCATCGACAATGCATTGAAGTACACGCCCACAGGAACCGTCACAGTCAGCTCGGGCACGCGACTGGGTAAAGCCTGGCTGGCCGTGGAAGACTCCGGTCCAGGCATTCCGGAAAGCGAGCGCCAGCACGTTCGACAGCGTTTTTATCGCATGCCCAATTCACCCAGCCACGGGACCGGCCTCGGTCTCGCCATCGTCGATGAAATCGCGCAGCTCTACGGTGCAACGCTTGCCATTGGCAGCGGCCCGGACGGGCGCGGCACGCGGGTGACGGTGCAGTTTCCTTAAGTTTTTCTGAGACACGCGTCCCAGCTTGATCGTCCGGTAGGCCACATTCAGTTTCGAGCAAGTTTGGCACCGTAAGCTCGGCCCAATGAAAACCGTACTGCATGCGTCGCGCGAACGTGGCCTCACGATGATGGAGTTGCTGATCACCATGTCGATCGTCGCTATTTTGTCGGCGATCGCGATTCCTTCCTTTAAGTATGTCACCCAGTCGAATCGCTCGTCTTCGGAAGTGAATGCGCTGCTCGGCGACATGCGCTACGCGCGTACGGAGGCCGTCAAGGAGGGGCTGCCGGTCACTGTGTGCTCATCGAAGAACGGTACAAGCTGTCTTAACTCGATTGATTGGTCGCAAGGCTGGATCGTGTTTTCAGATACCAACGGGGATCACATCCGCAATGGCAACGAGCCGCTGCTGCGTGTGCAGTCGGCACTTGGCACGACTTTCGGCGGTACCGACAGCTTTCAAGCCGCGCCCGCGCTCTTGTACGTCACGTTTAACCGCGAGGGCTTCGCAGCAACCGGGCTGACAACGACCAACATTGCCCTGCACGACTCCACCAACACGAGCGCGTACACGCGCTGCGTCGTGGTGACGTCGCTGGGGGTCATCTCCACCACGAAGTATGGGTCAGGAACGCCTGCATGCTCATGAGTACACCCTCTGCCCGCGACCGAGCGCGCGGCTTCAGCCTGATCGAAGTGATGGTCGCCCTCGTCATCGCCGGCGTAGGACTGCTGGGACTTGCAAAGATGGAAGCGGTGGCGCTGTCGAGTACCGGCGTCGCCGCGCACCGCTCGCTCGCGGCCATACAGGCGTCGAGCATCGCCGCGGCGATGCACGCCAATCGCGACTTCTGGACCGTGCCTTTGGCCGCGGACATCATCATCACCAATGCCAGCAACCCGTACGCGAACGTGCACGCCTGCACGGCCGCACCCTGTGTGCCGGTGGACATCGCCAACTACGACCTGTCGCAGTGGGCCTCGGACCTCTATGCGCTGCTACCGGGATATACGGGGACGATCAGTTGTCCTAAACCGCCTGTGGGGTCGATCGTCGTGTCGTGTGCGATCAAGATTTCCTGGATGGAAGGGAAAGTGGCGGCCGACAACAACCAGATCATGACCGGGCCCGCCACTTCGCTCAATACCCCTGATTACACCCTATACGTGCAGCCATGAAAAGTCGCCACGTGTGGAGCAGCAAGATGATCCCGCCGTCAGCGCCACGGCAGCGCGGCGTCACGATGATCGAGCTGATGATCGCGCTGCTCATCGGGCTCTTCCTGACCGCCGGTCTGGTGACGCTGGTCAGCGCAATGAAAAATGCCGGCATCGCACAGGACGGCATGACCAAGCTGCAGGATGATGAACGTCTGGCGATGACTCTCATGACGGACGTCATTCAATCTGCCGGTTACTTTCCCGACCCGCACACCGGGCTCACGGTTGCCATGCCGGCGCGCGTCCTCTACGGCCTCACTTGGTTCCCCGGCCAATCGGTGCTGGGCACCGGTACCTTCCCGGCGGCGGCGCCGGGCGACCGTCTCATCGTTCGCTACAAGACCACGGGCAGCCTGGTCATCCCGTCGGACAACGTACTCAACTGCGTGGGCGCAACGACACCGAAGCCGTCGACCTTCGTGAACGAATTCAGCATCGACGCCAGCGGCAACCTGCAATGCGTCCTCACCATCATCGATGACGCGACAGGCATTGCGGCGCCCCCGGTGACCACGACCTTGATCAGCAACGTCAAGAATCTGCAAGTGACCTTCGGCATCAAGACCGGGGCATTCTCCGGCGCATCCGCCGATTCCTATCTCGACGCGAGCCAGGTCAACTTACTCCCGCAAGACGCGACCACTTCCGGTTGGAGCCAGGTCATGAGCGTGCGCGTGAAGCTGACATTCGTAAATCCTTTAACCAATCCAGCCACGACCATCGATTTTTCGAGATTCGTCGACGTCAACAACCTGGTCGGAGTCCGCTAGCCATGATCCAAAAAAGCCGTCATGCGGGCGAACGCGGAATGGTGCTGATCACCACGCTGTTGCTGCTGATCGTGGTGACCATCCTCGCCGTCGGGATGTTTCGCAGCTTCGGCATGGACGAGAAAATCGCCGGCAACTCGCGCGAGAAACAGCTGGCACTGAATGCCGCCGAAAGCGCTGAGCAATATGCCGAAGCGTGGATCGCAAGCGGCGGCAACGGCGCGGGCATCACCGCTATAACTTGCGCTGTCCCGGCGACAGCCCCGGCGGTGCAAGTCTGCAACAACGCCATCACGAATCCGGTCAGCCTGCCTTGGACGGACGGCGTCAAGTACACCTTGCCCACGATCGCGAACTATCCGACCAATTTTGCTCTGTATCTCCAGCCCAATTTTTACATTCAAAGACTGCCTGGCACGCTGTTCGGCGGCACCGCCTATGTCATCGATGCCGCCGGCTACGGCGGCAGCCCCAGCACCGCCGCGGTGGTCGAGGCGACGTTCCTGTGCATCGTCAAGGTCCCGAACAGCCCGGGCGGCGTCGGCAATGGCGGAACGGCCGGCACCACGTGTTAGCACGTATCATGGAAGGAAAAAACATGCACTCTCCTTTTGCAAAATCGGTTCCTGTGTTTCTGCTCTTGCTGGCTGCAGCAGCACACTCGCAGTCCACCTACAAAGAAAACTTCACAGGCGCCACCACGAATAACTCCTGGTACTTTTTCAATGGCGCGTGCCTGACGGGCGGCAGTTCCTCTGCGACTACCAGCCCAGGGCAGGTGCCGTCCTGTATCAGTTTGTCCTACTACGCCAACAAGGGTGATGCCAAACAGGTAGGCGGCATCACCGGCTTGCTGCCCGACGACCTTACCAAGGGCGGCGGCGCATTGCGCTTCACGAACGGCTTTCCGTACGGCTACAATGAAAACGGCGCCATTCTTTCGAATTTCACCTTTCCGGCTGCCAAAGGTTTGCAGGTGACCTTCACCACCGAAACCTACGAAGGCAATTCGGGCGGTGGCGGCGCTGACGGCGCTGACGGTATGAGCTTTTTTCTGCAAAACGTCGACCAGGGACAATTGCCCGACCTCGGCGCCTTCGGCGGCAGCTTGGGTTATACCTGTTCGAATAACAACAACGACGGCACCTTGCGCCCCAGCGGCCAACCGCGCGGCTACGACGGCCTGATCGGCGGCTACATCGGGCTGGGCATCGACGAATTCGGCAACTTCTTAAACCCCGGGGACAATACTTCGACGGGGCCGTCGTCGGGCGCCAACTACCAGTGGAACCGCATCGGCTTACGCGGCGCCGGATCCACTGCCTGGAGCTACTTGCAACAGACGTATCCGTCGCAGTACCCCATCACCTTGAACTTTGCGCAGCGCGCAGCGGCGGTGCAAAAAGCATGTTCGACCGGTCTAGTCTGGGACTTTTCGCAGCCCGTACCGGTTGCGACGGCGATCAAGCTGCCCAACTACGCCACGATCAAAGATGCGTTCAAGGTCCTGACGGGCGTGAAGATCGCCAATGAGGCGGCGACGATGCGCGGTGACGGCAGCCAGACGAGCACCGCCTACGGCATCCCCATTACCTACAACCTGAAGATCGTGCCTTTCAACGGGCAAAACCTGCTAAGCCTGTCGTATAGCTACAACGGCGGCACTTTTCAACCCATCATCGCGGGGCAGGATATCAGCGCCTCGAACGGCGCCCTGCCCAACAACGTGCGTTTCGGCTTCGCGGGATCGAGCGGCGGCAGCACCAACATTCACGAGATACTGTGTTTTCAGGCGGCGCCCACCGACCAGACATCCAGCTCCGCCGGCGTCAGCCAAAAGCAATCTTCCAAGGTGCAGACCGGTACCCAGGTATATTTCGCGTATTACAACACCGACAATTGGCAAGGCGCGGTCACCTCGAACTATCTGATTCCCGATCCGCTCAACGCTAACAATTTGATCATCGCGCCCGCCGCCAACTGGGACGCCTCATGCGTGCTGACCGGCGTTGCCAGCGGCTCTACTTGCGCATCGACCGGCGTCGCCGGCAAGACACCGGCACAAGCTCCGACCAGTCGAACTATGCTTACCTGGGACGGCACCAAGGGGATACCGTTCGAATGGAACGCGCTGACCAGCACACAGCAAGCTGCACTGGATTTTGGCGATGCCTCACCCATCAATTCCAACCGTCTTGCTTACATGCGTGGCGATCGTTCCAATGAATTGGATCCTCTGGGCAACGGCCTTTTCCGCGCGCGCACCAGCGTGCTCGCGGATGTCATCGACTCCAGCCCGTCGTGGGTCGGACCGCCGAACGTCAGCTATCTCACGCCCTGGCACGACGCGGTCACCAGTGCGTCCATGCCGGAGAATTCGGGTGGCGCGCAAAGCTACAACGCATTCACGACAGCGAAGCAGACCCGCACCAACGTCGTTTACGTCGGCAGCAACGACGGG
>CAZZZU010000060.1:0-25169 GCA_964658805.1 uncultured Steroidobacteraceae bacterium | reverse complement strand
GTATGTGCGGTCCGTCACCTTCGTGTCTTGCTTGTAATGTGCTACATGCTGCGCTGCGCAGAGACCTAGCGTGGCAGGGCAGGAGCGAAGGTCGCGTCAGGTGGATGTTGTAGACGCGCATCACGCAACTAACCAAAGGCAAAGGCTACCTTCATTCGTTAGATGCCTGCCCAAGCCAAAGGAAACATCATTCAGCGTCAGTGGGAGATGCTGCGTCTGATTCCGAGGCACCATTTGCCCGGGCGGACGGCAGAAGACTTGGCTGATGCTTTGTCAGTGCGGGGATACAGCGTCAGTCGACGCACGGTGGAGCGCGACCTGGAGAATCTGCGCGCCTGCATGCCCCTTGCTGTCGACGAGGCGCAGCGGCCGCAACGCTGGCGCTGGAAGCGGAGCAAGGGCGTCGAGGTGCCGGGGATGGAGGCGGCTGAGGCGATGGCCCTGTATATGATGCAGGACACCATCAGCACGCACCTGCCTTCTTGTTTCGCAGCCGCACTCGAAAGTCGTTTCTCGCAGGCCAACAAGACGTTGGGCACGCTGGCGCGTAGCGGGAGGCAGGTCCGGTGGTCCGATCGCGAGCGTATCGTTCCTTCCCATGTGGTCCTGCGTGCGCCGCGTATTGCCCCGAAGATCATTCAGAATTTGCAAAAGGCTTTGCTCAACGATATTCCGATCGATGTCGCCTACCAATCACTTCATGAATCGGTCCCTGGACCCAGGCGACTCTATCCGCGCGCTTTATTGTTGCGCGGGTCGTCGCTGTATTTGATTGCCCATCAACGAGACGCGGGCGAAGCCGCGGCGCACTTTGCCGTACAGCGGTTTTCAGCGGTTCAGCTGCGAGAACTGGAGCCTTGGCCTGCCGCCCCGTTTTCGTTGGACGGGTTCATGAAAGATGGCAGGGGCCAATTCGGGGAGGGGACGCTCATCGAGCTCAAAGCCTTGATCAGCACTGAACTTTACAGAATCCTGCGCGACTCTCCTTTGAGCGATGACATGAGGATGGTCGAGGTCGGTGGCCGGATTACTCTGAGCGCCACGGTACGTGACACGTGGGCCCTGCACACCTGGGTTCTTGGGCACGCGGAACACATCAGCATTCTGGAGCCTGAGCCCTTGCGCACGGCTCTGGCCAAGCGCATTCGAGCGTCAGCAGATCTTTACGCGTGAGTCCGCGACGCATCCTGTCGTGATCGCAGCCTATGATTCAAAAGGCGAATGGGCGAACGCGCGATCATCGCCAAGGAGCAAGCGTGAAGGCGACCTTACCCAATATCCCGGTCTTTTATAACGAGCACATGTTGGCCGAGACCGACTCGTTCAGTCCGAGCGCGGGCAAGCCGCGTCACGTGTTGTCTGCCTGGCAGGACGCGAAGCTGCCCATCGTCGTGAAATCGTGCACGCCGGTATCCGTGGACGAGCTTTGCCTTGCACATGATCCGACGTATGTGAAAGGCGTTCTCTCTGGGACGTTGCCCAATGAGCTTGGTGATACATCCCCTGATGTAGCCCGCTCGCTTCCTTACACCACCGGGGCAATGACGGCTGCCGCACGGGAGGCGCTCGATACGGGGTGCGCATGTGCGCCCGTCAGCGGCTTCCATCATGCGCAATATGATTCTGCCGGCGGCTTTTGCACATTCAATGGCCTGGTAGTCGCAGCGGAGGGGCTGCACCGGACGGGCACCGTCCAGCGCGTGCTCATCCTCGATTGCGACATGCACTATGGGGATGGCACGGATGCGATCCTCAAACGTCTCGATCGTCGCTCGATCATCAATGCGACCTTTGGCCGGTGGTTCCATCGGCCCGACCAGGCACCCGCCTATCTGAAGCGCCTGCGCGAGACGGTTACGCTCTTCGATGAATTCGATCTCGTGTTGTATCAGGCGGGCGCCGACGTCCACATCGATGATCCATTGGGTGGCGTGCTCTCGACCGACCAGATGATCGAGCGTGATCGGATCGTCTTCGAGGCCGCACGCAGCAGCGAAACTCCGATCGCCTGGAACCTCGCGGGCGGTTACCAGGAGCCGTTGGCCAAGGTTGTCGCCTTGCACGTGAACACGATGCGCGAATGCGTCCGCGTCTTCAGCAGAGAACGCACATGATCGCCGAACCCGAAGCGACGCCGTCGGAAGACACCAAAGAACTGGCAACCTTCGCGCCACACGAAGAGATCCATCTCAATGGTGTACTTTGCTGCGGTCAGTCGATACCACGGCAACGAAAGGGCATTACGGAGATTGCCCTGCGGTCGCTCATCAATCTGGTGCGGCAGGTGACGGACTGGACAGACCCGTCGGGCCATGCGGACGCGTACGCAGGGAACTACCGATTTTTGGTCCTGGACGCCAGGATGCCCGCAGGGACCGATGCATTTGTACAGATTTGGTCGGAACCTTTTGACGAGTTGATCGTCGAGGTAGGCCCGGGCAATCGCGACGACGCAGCACTGCAATCGTTCGCCGATCGGATCCGCGAGTCGCTCTACGATCGGGGCTTCGAGATCGGTGGTAATGCCGACAATTTCAAAAAGACGTTGTCCAAACCCTGCCAGGAGGATGCGCCGCGAGTGGCTCGTGAACTGCTGGCGATTCTCATGGATGTGCTCGGCTACGACGGCCGCACCGATCTAGGTTACCGATTTACACAGGATTCGCACCTGCAGAGCGGCCAGGTCGTGTCGAGCTTCAGCCGTGACTCCCTGCAAACGATGTGCACCGTTTGGGGCATTCGCTCACGTCTCGTCGCTGACGAAGATAATCTGCTCGAGGCGCACGACTTGTACCAGGGTTTTCAGTTGCATCTCTACGAGCCGCAGTCTCATCGGCCGGGGTCTTATTGGGAAATTCACTGCGTGATTCTTCTGGATCTCGATCACGACAAGGCTCTTGCCCTCGTCGCCAAAGTGAACGACAGACCGTATCTGTTGAAGGCATTCGCAACTTCGGGCAGCACGGATCTGACACAGCTCGTACGGTTGTCGTTCGGCATCAATCTGGCAGGCGGCGTGACCCTGGACCATGTCCGCTGCCAGATCAAAGAATTTCTGGCTCTGGTGCGTCGACTGCGCTGGGAGATGTAATTTGCTTACTTACAAAGGCGTCTGCCCGGGATGACGAATGTATTTTGACATCATTGGCGATATTCACGGCCAGTATGAAAAGCTGGTCACTCTGCTCGAGTACATGGGCTATCGGAAGGTCGACGGTGTTTGGCGCCACCCGGATCGGCAGGCCATCTTCGTCGGTGATCTCATCGACCGGGGGCCTGGGCAGCTGGACACCGTGAGACTGGTGCAGGCGATGGTCGAGTCGGGGAGTGGGCTATGCATCCTGGGAAATCATGAATTCAATGCCATTGGCTGGTTCACGCCCGATGAAAACCCCGGAGAGTTCTTACGACCACGCACGTGGAAAAATCGAATACAGCACAGTGCTTTTTTACGAGAGGTAGAAGCGAAGCCCGAACATGCGGCGACGATCGCCTGGTTCAAGACGTTGCCTCTGTGGTTGGAGCTTCCCGGACTTCGCATCGTGCACGCGTGCTGGCATCAGCCGTCGATGGATTTCCTGACGCCGCTCCTGGGGCCGAATCACACGCTCACAGACGAAGTGCTTCGTTCGGGGAACCGAAAGGGCGATCCGGTTTACGAGGCGCTGGAGGTCGTGTGCAAGGGTCCTGAAGTGTCCCTGCCCGACGGGATGTCCTTTCAGGACAAGGAGAACACTGTGCGCCATGAAGTACGCATCGCCTGGTGGAAGGAGAACTGCTCGACCTACAAAATGGCTGCGCAAGGTCCGCCCTGTTTGATCGATGCCATTCCGGATACGCCACTGGGCAGTGAATGGCAGGCCTTTCGTTATCGCGGGCCGCCGGTGGTGTTCGGGCACTACTGGTTCACAGGGGCGCCGATGGTGTTAGCGCCTAACGTGGCGTGCGTGGATTACAGCGCCGCCCGGAACGAGAATCCGCTGGTCGCCTACCGCTGGAGTGGGGAGGCGGAATTGCAGTCCGCGAACTTCGCCTGGGTGAGGGCGACATGACGACGTCCTTCACAAACCGCGCGCCGTTCGTCTAGCACTCGATTACCGCGAATCCCTCACGCCGCGCAGCGCTGATCAAGCGGGGATCGAGACACACCATCTCGATAGATGAAAGATCATGGTCCGCCGCGATGAGTGCAGCAGCGAGTTGCAGGCTATCCGCGGCGCAGCGCATCCGACAGCACTATTTCGTGCCAGCGTTCGGCGAGTTGACGAGATCGCAACAGCGCGCTCGACATTTCATCCGCCGTCAGCGACTTCTCCTGCTCCATCCGGACCAGCGCCGAAGCGTTTTCAATTGAGCGCCTGGCCCGGAGGACGGGCGAACCGCGTGCACAGCGTAGAGCCGGTCGATCGGTGCCGCTGCCAGCGGATTCAAGGCGTTCGATCCGGGCTATCGGTATGTCGCGGTCGTGAATAACCATTGCATGTCCGGCGCGCACCTTGCGCAAATAGGCGCTTGGATGACAAGATTTTCGCTGAAAGCACAGGTTTTGATGCGGCGGCTGCCGTATTATTTCCCACATCCTCGATGACAACGTTCCGACACGCCGGTTTACAAGGAGCAGACTAATGCGACAAGTTTTCTTGATGGTTGCCTTGGTGTTTTCTACGCTTGGGGTAATGGATTCCGCCTTTGCTCGTGGCTGTGTGAAAGGCGCGGCCGTGGGAGGCGTTGCAGGTCACGTGGCAGGGCACCATGGTGTTGCCGGTGCGGCTGTCGGCTGTGCGGTCGGACATCACAGAGCGAAAGTGAAGGAAAAGCAGGCAGCTGAGGAACAAGCGGCTGCGGCCAGATCGGCTGCACCGAATCCGCCACCCCGCTGAAGCGTTGCCGAGCGCGCCCGAATCTTCTACGCCGCTAAGGCTGCCGCCTCTTTCGCACGCGCAGAGGCTTGGGCTTAGCACGCCTTGGTAATGGCTTTGATATTGTTGTCGGCGGCGCGTCGTTTTCAAATTTGCCGACGGACGCTTGCAAGGCAACGGCAAGGGCGCTTTCTCCCCGCACGAGTTCGTCCCATTTCAATTCCACGCCGAGGCGGTGCCCTTTTTGGGTGACCTTCAAGGCGGCGGGCGTGAGAGTAACGACGTAGTCGTGGCCGTCAATTACCAAGGCGCGTTTTAAGGTTTTGTCGAGGGGAGTCATGGAGTGAAAACGCTACCTGGATAATCGTGCTCCTTGCAGGCCATCCTGCCATGGAAGGTGACAACGGCGCCAGCGCCTATAGTTGGTGATGTGCGGGATCACCGCCTCATCGTGCAGGCCTTCCTGCTTACGCCTTTGCCGATGAAATGCGTCTACCTGGCAAACTTACAATTCCGTACATGAAATGACCTTGTTATGAACGTCCACCTCATTGATGGCACCTACGAACTGTTCCGTCACTTCTACGGGCTGCGCCGGTTCACCAAGCAAGACCGGCCTTTCGGCGCGGTGCTCGGCGTTCTCAATACCGTTTTGGAAACCATCGAGGCCGGTGCCACTCATATTGGCGTTGCAACCGATCATGTAATCGAGTCTTTCCGCAATAAGTTGTGGAGTGGCTATAAGACGGGTGACGGCATCGAGCCGGCCTTGTGGGCACAGTTTCATCCGCTGGAAGATGCGCTCACCAATATGGGAGTGTTGGTCTGGCCGATGGTCGAACTGGAGGCCGATGATGCGCTCGCATCGGCGGCAACGATCGCGTCGAAAGACAAGCGTGTCGAGCAGGTCTGCATCTGGACGCCCGATAAAGATCTGGCCCAATGCGTGCGAGGAAATCGCGTGGTGCAGATTGATCGCAAGAGCAAGGCGATCAGAAATGCGGAGGCGATCGAGAAAAAGTTCGGCGTACCACCCAAACTGATACCGGATTATCTGGCGTTGGTGGGGGATGCGGCGGACGGTTATCCAGGGCTGGACGGGATCGGACCAAAGGGCGCGTCGAGCCTGCTGCTCCGATATGGGCCGATAGAGCAATTTCCGGACGAGACATTGGGGGAGAGACGAGAGTTGGCGCTGCTGTTCAAGAAATTGGCCACATTGAAAACGGATGAGCCACTGTTCTCGAAGGTCAGTGCGCTCAGATGGGCAGGGCCTACGGGGATTTTTGCGGAGTGGTCCGAGCGCGTTGGCGATAAGGTGATTGCTCGTGCATCGAAGGCCGCAGCCAAGCTGGAAGGTTAGATGCCTTGCGGCGGCACAGCCCTTGATCGCACGCTCGAAGCCATGTAGCGTTGATTAGTAGTGCAGGGTAAGTGACTCGCCAACCGCAAGAGCGAGCCATGCTTCAAGCGTTCGCGAGAGTTCGGTCCGGATCTCGCCGATAGTCGCATCCGTCAATCGTGGACTGACCAGCTTCGATTGAGAGCAGGCTGCATCGAGAATGCTTCGGAATGTTGCATCACCCGAGCAGCCGCTTCTCGACGATCAAATGTACGGCATCGTGCGGAAACACTCCCTTCTTCGGAAACGTTGTTCTTGCTTTCGTTCCGTCAGCTCGGCGAGCTTCGATGAAATCCCGATCCTGCCCACTTGTAAACCTGACTTGCACTGAGCAACTCCGCGCTCAACGATCGCTTCAGCCGACCGAATCGCTATTTTAGGGCTTTAGAGCGCGGCGCATAAAGTGGATTTGCAAGGGTCAGCACTTCCGCCAGGACGCCATCGCGATTCGATCCAGGCATCTAACTGGACGATTGAGATCCCAGGTGCCTGGCACATCACGCTGCTAGACCTAATTTGATTTCAGTTTCGAATACATCCTCGAGACGTTCAAGTATTTCACTTTCGAGCACCTTGTGCGGTGCCGGAATCTGTCGCATCAATCCCAGCGCCACCGCAATTGATTTTGCGGGACCTAAAAAACGGAACGAGGAATTTCTCTCGCAGAATAAAAAGAGGGCCATGACCAGCGCGTAGCCCGGCTGGTTGAGATTCATTCTGCCCAAGCAAGCTTCGAAGGCCAGATCGTGAAACTCCCGCGCCATTGCCGAAAGATCAGATCCGCTCGGTTCACCAATGCCGTATGCCTGTACGCGGGTTCGGCAATCGCGAAATCCTTTGTGCGCAATCAGATCGAGTTCGTAGTGCGAAAGGACTTTGATCAAAGCGCGTGCCTGGGCACGACATATATAATCCTGAGTCATCTTGATCTCCAGAAATGCAAAAACCCCAGGCATCCGGCATTCGCCGGCGCTCGAGGGGTTTCTTCCGAGACCGGACGCTTTAGCAGATTTTTTTACTCGCCCTGCAATTAGTCGGTAACGCGGCGATGCAAATACGATAGGCGTTCCAATATCCGAATGTCAATTTTGGAACCACGGAGCCGGCGCTGCGCTCATGGTCCGAATCGCCCGTTGTTGTCAGCGCCAGATCGCTGACCAGCGGCAGGACTTGTTTTTGAAGCTCATACCCGCGTGTGCGCCGCTTGTGGAGGGCAGCGTCTCTCTAATCAGCGCCTGCTGCGTTTCGGTGAGAGTCGGCAGCACATGGCGCGCGTACAGTTTCGCGGCGACTGCGCCATTGAAAGCGATGAATTCGACGCAGGGGTGAGCGTGAAAGAACGCTCGAAAATTGTTAGGAATCGCATCCTTGGCAATCGCGGCATCGAGACTCCCTGATCGCGTCGCGGCCGCCAGCACGTCCCAGAGCGCGATGCGACGTTCGATCAGTGCCGCAACGCGAACCGCATACTCCGACGGTAAGTCGGGGATCCGAGCCGCGATGATTTTCCAAAAGGCGTTTTGCGGATTGGCGTAATACTCGCCGCGTTCCAGAGACAGGCGTCCTGGCAGGCTCCCGAGTACCAACACGCGCGCCGACGGCGTTGAAATGGGTGGAAATCCAAATGACAGCATTCCTGATATCTCTGGCGTCGATTCATGTTGCGGTCTGGATCGGTCCGGTGTTAGCTGGTTGCATGATCGGCAACCCAAAATCTTCACTATGATCGGCGTCGGGGTGGATTTCGGCACGTCGAATTCGACGGTGGCCTGGTTCGACGGGCGTCAGTTGCGCTTCGCGTCCGTCGAGTCCGACAGTCCGATCCTTCCCACCGCGATACATCTGAGCAAAGAGTATGAAGGCACCACCGGTGCCGCCGCCATTGATCGATACGTGCAAGAGAATACAGCGCGCCTGGTGCATCTGGTACCCGAAATCCTGGGCCAGGCAGCCGGATCGATCGAGGACCAAAGCCCGGCGCACGAGATGAGCGAATTGACCACGTCCAGGAATGTGGTGTTCGGGCCGCTCATCGATCACGGCTTGCCCGGTCGACTTTTTCTCGGGCTGAAGCGCCTGCTCGGCAAGCCTGCCATCGAGCGGATCTTCGTCTTCAATCGGCCGTATCGGTTGGTGGCGCTGTTGACCCCCGTGCTGCTCCGATTGCACGAGGTGGTTGAAAAGGCGCTGAGTTCGCCGGTCACGCGCGCACACGTCGGGCGCCCGGTCAACTTTGAAGGCAGCGATGCCTCGAGGAACTCCCTTGCCGTCAGGCGACTCACCGAGGCGTGTGCTTATGCCGGCTTTCGCACCGTGGAGTTCTATCCGGAACCCATCGCCGCCACGCTGAGCTTTCTCTGGCAGCGGCGACTGGCGGGGACAGGCACGGTGCTGACCGTCGATTTTGGCGGCGGCACGCTCGACCTGAGTGTGATTCGCTACGCCGGGGCGAATTTTGATGTCCTGTCGACCGCCGGTGCTGACCTTGGCGGCGACCGCATCGATCAATTGATCTTTCGTCGATTGCTGTTCCCGCTTCTGGGGGAAGGCGAGGTCTGGTTGCGCCAGATTGATGGACAGCGCGTCGAAACGCTATTCCCCTTCACCGAATACGAGGAGGGAATTCTCAACTGGGCGATCACCCATACCCTCAATCAAAACAGGTACAAGACGCGGCTGACCGAACTCATCGCCGTCGGCGGCGAAGCAGCCGTCAAATTTCAACGTCTCAAAGATCTCATCAACTACAACTATAGCTACACCGTGTTCAGCGCCATCAAAAGAGCGAAGGCGGAGCTGTCGAGCCAGGAAACATCGTTGATCGATATCCCGGAATTGAACCTGACGGTCACCTTCGCACGATCGCAACTCGACGAAATCCTGATCCCCCTGATGCAACAACTGACCGAGCTTGTTCATCAGGTGGTCGGGCGCGCTGCGCTGCCCATGACGGGGATCGATCTCGTGGTGCGAACAGGCGGGTCATCACAAATCGTTGCCGTCAGGCGACTGCTGGAAAAACTGTTCCCCGACAAAGTCACCGAGCATGATCCCTTCACGAGTGTCGCCGGCGGCCTCGCGATCGCCGACTATCATGGATATCGCTGGGTATGAAAGGCCAGTGATACAGGTCACGTTTAAACCGTGCTGCGGATTTGCCTAACAGCCCCTCTTAGTTAAACGGCTAACTCAATCACTTAGATTAGTTAAATATATGATCTAAATTTAAATAGTGGTGGTCGGTTCCCCGCTGAGCGCGACGCGCCAGCCATTTAGCGTGTCGATGCCGTCAAGTGTGCCCCATGTTCTCGCAGCGCCCCACCGGGGGAGTCGTGGCCCTTTGCGACGGCTCGTCCGCGGCGGCTGGCGTATCCGCGTTGTCGAGCGCAGCGGATCGAGCAGGGATCGCGGTGCGCATACAGCAGCCCTTGGCTCGAAGGCGATGACGTTGGTCGTGCCGCCGCGGTTCGGCTGAGCATCGCGATCTGCGCGGCGAGCGTGGTGGCCACGCTGTCGGCGATCTCCGATTGCACCGCGAAGATGTCCTGCAAGGTGCGGTTGAACACCTGCGACCAGCGGCTGAAGCCGGTCGCCGCCTCGATCAGCGACACGCTGACGCGCACCACGTCCTCGGCGCGGCGTACGCTGCCGTCGAGCAGGAACGAGACGCCCAATTGCGTTGCGATGGACTGCGCGGTGTCCTTGCGGTCGCGGAAAACGTTGGACGAGGTCTAGCACCCAGTTGGAATCGATGGAGACCTTGGACCACACCACGATCACGGCGTCCGACGCCTCGAGCGCCGCGGCGATGGTCTTGGCGAACAGGGCGCCGCCGTCGATGCGCGCGTCCCACCACACCTCGATTTTGCTGTCTTTCAGCGCGGCAATGAGAGGTTGAATTCGCGGGCGGTCCAATCGTGCATAACTCAGGAACACGCGCACCGGCGTGGCCGCCACCCCCTTCCGACTCCCCGTTCATGCGCGGAGTTTACCGCACGCTCACGGCACGCGCGGCAGCGGCCCATGCTGTATCGAGACGAACGGAGTTGCGCACGGGAACGCAGCTACGTTCACCCCAAGGACAGCGATAGCTGTTTCAGAAAAGCTTGGCGCTCACGCCGTCCGCACCGGTGCTCACTCGTGAGTCTCATGGTCCGTGCGCGTCCGGCTGCAGCCGCCAATCGACGCCCGCCCGATGTCGCGCCCATCTCAGAAAGGCGCTCGCCTCGAGCGGTCTGGCGATGAGATAGCCTTGGGCCAGCTCGCAGCCCAGATCACGCAGCAAATCCCAATCGCCTTCGGTTTCGATGCCTTCGGCGACCGTGACCAGGCCGAGCTTTTTCGCCATCTCGATACTGGACTCGAGAATGATGCGCGAGGCTTGCTGCGTGGTGGCGCTTTTGATGAACGACTGATCGAGCTTGATTTCGGTAAAGGCGACGCGTGCGAGCTGCTGCAGCGATGAGTAACCGGTGCCGTAGTCGTCGATGGACAGTCCGAAGCCTTTCATGCGCAGACGGGACAGATTTTCGAGCGAGTGCCCGACGTGGGTCGTCGCGGCCGATTCCGTGATTTCCAGGATGATGTTTCGGCAGTCGAGTTTCCTGCCTTGAACGGTGTCCATCACGCGATCCGCGAAATGTACGTCCGCGAGCGACGCTGCGGACACGTTGACCGACACACGGGCATCCAAACCGCTGTCGGTGCGCCATTCAGAGCAGAAATCCACGGCTTTGCCGAGCATCCGCCACATGAGTTCGTCGATATGGCCGTGTTGCTCGAGTGTCCCGATGAAGGCGCCGGGTGGCAGGATGCCGCGGTCCGGATGGCGCCAGCGCGCCAGCGCCTCGGCGCCCGTGATGCTTCCGCTCGCCAGCGCCACCTTGGGTTGATAAAACGGTTCGAATTCCTCTCGCCGGATACCTTGCAAGATCTCATCGATTGAGAAGGAGAAGGCATCCGTCGACGGCGGGTGGGCGCGTGCCGGCGCAGGCAGATGAAGTTCAATGAGGCCCGTCAATTTCGCCAGCGTGATCGGCTTCTGGATCACCCCCAGTATTCTGACGCCGTATGCACGGCTCATCGTTTCCACCGAGTCGAGCAGCGTGCTCTCGAGGGAGCTCGCAAGGATGATTGACGCGGGGATCCGTGCCTGGCCCACGTGCCGCATGAATTCCAGACCGTCCATCCCCGGCATGTCGACGTCGCTGATGATGATGTCGATGGCTGCGCCCGGGGCGGTGAGGATCTCGAGCGCCGCCTGGCCGTCGGCAGCCGTCGAGACCCGCGTGGCGCCCAAACGTGCCAGCATTTTCAATAACATCCCGCGCTGAAACGCGTGGTCCTCGACGGCGAGGAAGCTCAGCTGGCCAAGGCCCACCGGTCCTCCTCACAAAAGCGGTTGAGCCGCGCCAGTTCGTGCGAGAAAGCGCTCATGCTGGCCCGGACTTCCGGCCAATCACCGGCGCGGCTGGCGCTCTCCAGCCGCTCGCAAACCGACGCGAGCGCCATGGCGCCGATCATCCGGCTCGCGCCCTTGATGCGATGGGCTGCCGTGGTGACCTCCGGTCCATTGGACTGATCGACGGCCTTGAGCAACATGGCCGCGTCTGCCTCGTTCGCGACGCGGAAGTCCTTCAAGATGTCGCGCTCGGCGGCGATGTCCCCGCCTGTCAGGCCGGCCAGTGCGGACCGGTCGAGCGGTGCGGACAGACGGCTGATCGGCAACCAGCGATCCAGCTTTTGTGACAATTCACTCAACTGCACGGGTTTGGCGAGGTAATCGTCCATGCCAGCCGCAAGACAGCTCTCCGACTCGCCACCGAGCGCGTTCGCCGTGCAGGCGATGATCGGGATACGCGCAAGTCCGTTGGTCGCTTCGCGTACACGTATGCGACGCGCGAGCTCATAGCCGTTCATCTCTGGCATGTTGCAGTCGGTGATCAGGATGCCGAAGCGACCGGATTGCCATTTGTCCCAGGCCACCGCGCCGTTCTCGGCGCTCTCCGCCGCATAGCCGAGCAACTTTATCTGGCGCACGATGAGAGAACGATTGGTCGGATGATCATCGACCAGCAGCGCCAGCGTCCCCTCGGCCTCGGCGCTGGCAACGGCGGGCGCCCGACGGCGCATCTGGGTGGTGCGCAAAAAATCCGGCGTCCCGATTGGCTCCGATGCCGGCAAGTCCATGACGTTGGCGATGGGCACTGACAGGTCGAGGATCATCGTGGTCCCGCTGCCGAGCTCGCTCGACATCTCGATCGAGCCGCCCATCATCTGGGCGAGGCGCCTGCAAATGGTCAGCCCCAGACCGGTTCCTCCGTGGCGGCGGTGGCTTTCGTCCGCCGCCTGAACGAAGGGTTGAAACAGCCGCGCCTGGTCCTCTTGGGAAATGCCAATTCCGGTGTCGATGACCGAGAAACGCACGTGCTCGAGGCCGTCCGCCCGCCCTGCGAGCTCGGCCCGGATCTCGATGCTCCCCTTGTCAGTGAACTTGAGCGCGTTGCCGACGAAGTTGGACAGAATCTGCCGTAACCGCATCGGATCGAACAGCAGCGCGGGGCTGAGCCGCGGATCGACGAAGGTCCGCAGGTCGAGGGACTTACTGCTGGCGTTGCCCGAAAAAATGTTGCTCACCGCCTTGATCGTTGCCGCCGGCGAGGCAGCCGTCGGGCGCACCTCGAGCTTGCCCGCCTCGATCTTGGAGAAATCCAGGATGTCGTCGATGATCGCCTGCAACGACTTGCCCGATTCGCGGACCGTGTCGAGCATCGCACGCTGCTCCGGTTCGAGCGTGGTGAGGCTCAAGAGTTCGAGCATGCCAAGCACGCCGTTCATAGGCGTGCGGATCTCGTGACTCATCGTCGCCAGAAAAAGGCTTTTCGTGCGGTTGCCTGCTTCAGCCGCTTCCTTCGCGTCCTGCAGGACCTGTTCCTGTTGCCGATAGTCGCTGATGTCGATCCAGTAGCCGTTCCATGCGAGGCTCCCGTCAGGCTCCTTGCGCAACGTTGCACATGCTCTGATCCATCGGATCGCACCGGCGCCACGCTCGATGCGAAAATCATGGCACAGGGGTTCGAGTCTGCGTGCCGCCTGCTCCACTGCGGCGGCGATGGGCCGCCGGTCTTCTGGTACGACGCAAGCCCACAGTAGATGTGCGTTCTCGATGAGCGACTGACGCTTGATGCCAAACAGCGCTTCGGAAGAAGCGCTGACGAAGTCGAAGCGCCAAGATGCCCCACCGGCGTCGGTCCGGGCCTGATAGGTCGTTCCCGGGAGGCTCTCGGCCAGGTCCAGCGCTTTGCGCTCGGCGTGTTGGCGCGCTCGCGACTGCATGAGAAACCCGAGATACGCGGGGATCAGAACCAGCATGCTGACGAGCACCCCCGCGAGCAGGGCCGTCTGGGTCGCTCGGTAACTGCGACGTTCCGTCACACGTCGCGCTTCCAGCAGTCGCATCTCGTCCTGCTGCATGTCGTTCGTCAATGCATAGACCGCGTCGCTGACCACCCGCCCCTCGCCGGCGGCGATCCGATCTCGCACACTATCTACCCCATCAGTCTCGAGGCGGCGCGCGTTTTCGTACATCAGCTTCACGCGCTGCTCGATGAGATTTTTGAGCAGCGTTATGCGGCGTCCCTGCGCTTCGTTGTCGATCGTCAGTTGTTCGAGCGCGGCGATTGCAGTGCCCTTCGTGGCGAGCGCCGCATCGCGCTCGTCCAGAAACGTCTGGACGTGGCTCAAAAGGTAGCCGCGTTGCGCAGACTCGGCGCGGCCCATTTGCGCATCGACCACGTGAATTGCTTGCATGACCTCGAGGGTGTGGCTGACCCATTTCGTCGCCTGTGCGGCCTGTTCAATCGCACCATAGAGGGTCCAACCGCACATCAGCATGCACACGGTCGCCGTTGCAAAGGCAACGTGTACGAACGGCAGCAGTGAGGTGCGGGTGAGCTTCATGTGCCGACGGACTCAGCAGTGCCCGAAGACGGGATTGGGTCGAAAGCCATGATGGATGTCCCGCCCGGTGACTCGGCGCACGGAACCTGACCAGAGGCAGTGCTCTCGCGCAACTGATCGAGAAAAGCGGTGGTATGCCCCTCTAAGGATAAGAGGCGCCAGCGTAGGTCTTAATGTGAAGCGAGAGGGTGACGCGGTTGGCAACCTGCCAACCTGTCCCAGAAAAGGGACAGACCCAGCGCTTCTATGTCACCCTGCGTGCTACGCAGAGCCTTCGCCGCGCGCTGGCGGGGCTCGATCCCCGACACCGCGTACAGCGTAAGACGGGCCGCGGCAATCCGGAAACGGTGCGCACTGTCTCGCGTTTCGCAGCGCGATCGGCTATGTTCTCCGCCATTCAAGGCGGTGCTCCGCCTTCGGGCCGAACCATGCTCATGTTCCGATCGACCGGGGTACCGGGCTATTCCAGTTTTGTGCGCGACAATCCGCGCGGCCGGTCGGCACGCAAATGCGAACGCAAGGTACGAGTCGAGTTTGCGACCGACGACTGTGTCGTCCAATCGCGGGAGGGTAAGGTATACGCACGCAAGGGCGATGCCATCCTGACCGGCGCGCACGGTGAGCGCTGGCGCGTCTCGAGTGCCCGTTTTCCGGAAAAGTATCGGCCCATACCTCCCGCTCCGCCGGGCGAGGACGGCCTCTACATGAGTCGGCCCATCGAGGTGCTTGCGCTGCAGATGCAGGAGGCGTTCAAGGTGCAGCTGGCCGACGGACGCTCCATCCTCGACGGCGCGAGCGGCAACTGGCTGGTCGATTACGGCGACGGCAGTCTCGGCATTGTCGATCCGGCCGTATTCGCGGACAGCTACCAACTCACGGACTGAACATAAAATGGCGTTTCATCAGCTCATTCAACGCCTGATCCTGGTGGGTGCCGATCTCGGCGCCCCGGTGTCCGTCGCCGCAGTGGCGCCACCCGCGCGTCTGCGACCGTTGATCGATGCGCTCGCCGGCAGCCTGCGCGAGTTCGATGCCCGGGCGGTCCGCAATGGTCATCGCTATCGCAGCAGCTTCTGGGCCATTTATTTGCTGAGCGCCGTGGCCGTGCTCTGCGCCATGTTGCCGCTGGCGCTCGGCTGGGACGATCGCAACAGCTTCCTGCACCCGTACGCCGCGCTCTGGGTGTTCGCCGAGATCGCGGTCATCGGCAGTGTCGGCAGTCTATATTGGCTCGGACACCGCAAGGACTGGCAGGGGCAATGGTTGCAGACCCGCACCATGGCGGAGCTGATCACGTATCTGCCGCTGGTCGCGCCACTCGTGGATCACACGCGGCCGCTCGACGGCGCCAGCTGGTATGCGCGCGCGCTGCCGGGCGAATCATCATTGACCGCGACACCCGAAATCGTGGCGCTGTGCGCAGCCAACGCCGCGCAGGCCCGCACCCTGCTCGAGGGTGCACACGCAGACCCCGTGTTTCGACGCGATTACGCCGCTTGGGCGATCGGCGTGTTGCAGGGACAGCTCGCCTACCACGCACGGCTCGCGCGTCGTTCGCACTGTCTGCGCCATCGCATCCACACCATCACGACCGCGCTATTCGCAGTCACGGCACTGGCCGCGCTGGCGCACCTCGTTCTGCACTCGCGCTGGCTTTCGTTAATGACCACGTTCTTCCCGGCGCTCGCCGCCGCCTTGCATGGCGCGCTCGCCCAGTCGGAAGCCTATCGTCTCGAGGCCGCTTCACAGGCGGTGGCGCATGCTCTTCAGCGCAATATCGATGACCTGCAGCGCGTCTTGGCCGACGCCGCCCGCGCCGCGCCGCTCGAAGACATCCGTGCGCCGATCGAAGGTGCGATCACCGTCATCCTGCAGGAGCATCAGGACTGGTACATGCTGGTCCAGCCGCATGTGTTGCCGCTGGCTTGAGCTACAATATGCAATCCAAGAACCTCAAAATTACGGGTGCGCTATGTTCCGTCGTGCAATATTGCTTCTGAGTCTGGCTGGTCTTTACGTGCTCGCAAGAAAGTTGGCAGCTGAAGGCAGAGCGCTTGCCGCGTCGACCGAAGCGGATGCCGAAGCGGCTGAGCGATGGGCTGCCGAGGGCGGGTCGACGAAGTAACCTTCATCGTGCTGGTCCAGCCGCACGTATTGCCGCTCGCTTAAGCAGATCCATGCCGGGTCAGAAATGCCTTGCGTTGCGCCGGTGCATCGATTTCGCCGGCAAGCGTGTCCACCAGCAACTGACCGCTAAGGCCGGCGCGCACGGCCCGCTGCAGCAATAGGGTGCCGATGGGACCGACACTGTCGACGAGCGAATCTCTCAGGAGTCGCAGGTCTGCACCGACAACTTTCGCGGCGCTCGCGTCAGAAGTGCTCGTCAAGCCCGCAATGTGCTGCACCAAGCGTTCGAAACACGCGTCGATCGGTGCATCGAATGCGTCCATCCAGTGCTGCGTGCTCAGAAAATATTCCAGGCTGCGGGTCGGGATGACGTTCTCGAGACGGAAGGTCAGCACCGGAATGCCACGATGTACCGCACGCTCGACTTCGCGGCGCACCTGCGGAGAGGTATCGCATTGTGCGGAAAACACCAGCACGATCAGACTGGCTGCCGAAATCGCATCGATGATCGCCTCCGCCCAGTCGGCCGCAGGCTGGATGTCGCGCGGCGCAATCCAGGCGCTGATGCCGTGTGATTCCAAGTAGTCGACGAGTTCAAAGGCGCGGCTGCGATCGGTCTGCGAATAACTGACGAACACCTCTCGCTTCATGACTATTTGGCCAACAGTTTCATGGCCTTCTCGAGACTGATGCGCATGCGCTCGAAGGCCTGTGACAGTACGGTCAATTCCCCTGACGATTCGCGCCCGAATTGTGCGCCTGCATCGCCCTTGCTCACTCGGTCGGCCACGCTGCTGATCCGCGACAACGGACGCAGGATCTGTCGGACGAAAAGAACGTTGACGACCAACGAGAGCGCGATGAGCGCGAGGGTTAAGATCGCCAATAGTTCCAGCAGCGTCTGACGGGCATCCTGCATGGCACCGGAAAGCGGCACCGCCACGACCTGCGCACCCACTACTTCTTGCGGCTGCCAACCGAAGCCGTTGTTCGCGCCGTAGCGGGTCAGGAGGGCGGCAGGCGCCGCGCGCGCTTCACCGTGGCACTCCAGGCACTCCGCCGATGCGCGAATCGGGCGGGCGAGAAACATCACCTTGCCCATCGGCGTATCGCGTTCCCCGCGCAGCTCGTGCGACGCGGGATGGTCGCGAAACTGTTGAATGAGATCCGCCTCCCAGTCAGTGGCGTGATCCCGCGGATTGGTGGGGTTCAGCGTCGCTTCTTTATAGCTGTATTCCGGATGCTGCTCCCGCAGGTGCAGGAAATTCTGCGTGGCTGCGTAGAAAGGAATGCTCTGCGGCAGGAATTTTTCGTGCAGCGACGCGGTCAACAGCGGCAGGATTTCCTCGCTCGTGTAGCGCCGGGTTGCCGCAGCGCTGTCGAGCATCAGGCTCGCTTCACGACTGAGGCCGCGGCGGGCGTTCGACTCCAGCAGATGCGCAGACGCCGCGAAAAATGCCGCCATGAAAACGACGCACACAAGTACCAGGGCGATGTTCAAGCGCACGATGAATTTCATCGCGCATGAATATACAACATTGACGGCGCACACTCGCTCGGGGTGGACGCGTCTCCGGGCCGCGCCCGGGTCCCTTAAGACGCATCCCGCTCGGCGACGAGTCGGGCATCGATATCCGCGACTCGCTGCACCGAAGGTCGCGCCTTCCAACGCTCGACGTAGGACTTGATCGGCGCCACAGGCTCGACCAGTCCGAATCCCGTCATCCAGGTGAGCGCCGTGCCCCACAACACGTCGAGCGCCGTGAATTGCTCGCCGAGCATCCACGGTCCCTGGCTCAACTGGCCGACGATCGTCTTGATGGTGGTGGCCGCATCGCCATACGGCAGCATGGCGGCCGGACCCGCCCCCCGCTTCAGGGACTTGTCGATCATCGCAGGCTCGAAGCAGGCCGCATAAAACACATACCAGCGCAGGTATGGGCCACGCAATTCGCTGTCGATCGCGGGCGTGATGCCGGCTTCCGGAAACAGGTCAGCTAGATAAATTCCGATCGCCACCTGTTCGGTCACCAGGGTATCGCCGTGCAGAATGGCAGGCACCTTGCCCATCGGATTCAAGGCAAGATATTGCGCCTGACGTTGTTCGTCCGCCTTCATGTTGAGAACATGCAGCGTGTAGGGTGCGCCCAATTCTTCCAGTAACGTGAGCGCTCCGGAGGAGCGCGTCTGCGGACAGTGAAACAGTGTGATAGGTTTTTTGGAGGGCATGATGGCTCCTGATGAAATCATCAAATCCTGTCAGATTGCCGACACGTCGTCCAACCCGTTGTCAGGCCGCCGAGATAGGATGAAACCGTGAAACTCAAAGCCATCATATTCGATGTGGATGGGACGCTCGCCGACACCGAGGAGGTGCACCGCCTTGCCTTCAATCAGGCGTTTGCCGAACATGGGCTGACTTGGGCTTGGAACCGCGCGGAGTACGCGGGACTCCTCAAGACCACCGGCGGCAAGGAGCGCATGGCCGCCTATATCGCTTCGTTGGCGCTCGCGCCCGCCGCCGCGCAGAACGCACGGGCGAAGATCCCGGAACTGCATCGGCGCAAGACGACGATTTACGGCGAGATGATCGCGCAGGGCAGGGCGCCGTTGCGTACAGGGGTCGTGCGCCTGCTCGATGAGGCGGCGGCGCAGGGTGTCGCGCTTGGCATCGCCACCACCACCACCTTCGAGAATGTGCGTGTTTTGTTGGAAACGACGCTTGGACCGGACGCCGTGGGACGTTTTAGCTGCATCGGCGCCGGGGATGATGTAGCGCGCAAGAAGCCGGCGCCCGACATCTATGAGTTCGTGTTGCAGCGCCTGGACCTGCCATGTCATCAATGCGTGGCCGTGGAAGACTCCGCGAATGGCCTCGCCGCGGCGAAGAGTGCAGGGCTGTTCACAGTGGTAACGCCGAGTTACTGGACGCAGTCCGAGGATCTGTCGGCGGCGGATCTCCTGGTGGCCCATTTAGGGTCTGAAAGCGAGCCGTTAGCGGAGGGTGACGCGCGGCGCATCGGACGCGCCGTGGTCGGTATCCCGGAGATCGATGCTCGGTTGGCGGGTGTGACACCATTAATTTGACCGACGATGTTGTGTTGATCATGGTGCCGCGGTGACGCACAGCGCCTCGCAGCGTGCCTTCGCGTATTCCCAAGCGGAGAATGTGCACTCTCCGGGGCCGATGATGAAGGGATCGGCGCCAAAACTGGTGTAGCTTCGATAAAGGTCGCTGGCGCTCATCCCCGGCGTGTATGCCGTGCGGCTTTTTGCGTGCGTCATTCAGCGTCTGATACTCGCCGAGGGTGTAACGGGCACCCTTATCCATGTAGTGGTAGTTGTCATCGACGCGGACGCTGTAGGGCATCTGAATATCCTGGCCGCTCAATAATCCCCGCACGAACGTGGAAAGGGCGGCGATGTTTATAATGGCATCGCAGACGCTGAGTGCGTTCTGACGCGATAGACCGACCTGCCGGGTATTTCTGATGTCCATAGTACGCACCGCAATTTGCTTGCCGCCCCCGACGCATGCAGAACCAAGCCCTCCTGCATGCCGCTGACGGCGCAATTCGCCAGTTATTTCGACAGCGGCATCCAGCAGCGCGGCGCCAACTATTTCCGTGCCGGTTGCGTACGCGTCGACTCGAGCTCCGCGTCGCGCGTCGTCGCCACCGTCAAAGGCTCGGAGCGCTACAGCGTGAAGCTCGTGCGGGCAGGCCGGAACATTGACGTTTCGTGTACCTGTCCTTACTACAACGTCGACTTCTGCAAGCACATCTGGGCGGTCATGTTGGCGGCGGCGGGTCACCCGCTCGTGCAGGGCAAAAATCTGGCGCTGGTGCATCGGGATAGCCGCGATTTCGAAGACGAAGTCGAGGCCGAGGACGAGAGCGCATCCGAGCAATCGGGCGTGGCCATGCCGGACAGCGAGAGCACTCCGCCGGCGCCGGACTGGCGCCAACAGATGGCCGGGTTGCTTGATACGCCGTCTTTCGATTCTGACGCGTTGGATCCCTGGCCGTCGACCCGTGAATTGCGCTACTTGATCGACGTGGCCGGCGCAGGCGCCGATGACGACCTGGTCATCGACGTGCTCTGGCGTGATCTCAAAGCAGATGGCAGTTGGAGCAAGCCCAAGCCGCGTTATCTGCAACGCGCGTGGCAGCGACAGGTTCCGGATGCCGACGACCGGTATATCCTCGCCTCGCTCGCGGGCGCGGCCCCGATCCATGGCCAGACGCTCTATGGCCAGCAGTCCTCTTCGGCCTATGGCGGCACGCTGCCGTTTCGTTACCGCCTCACCGACCCGCAGCCGCGGATTCTGGTGCCGCTGCTCTGCCGGACGGGGCGGTGTCACCTGCGCTTGCCGACGCAGGTTGAGGACGAGTCGCTGAGTCCTGCCCTGACCTGGCAGAGCGGGGAGCCGTGGCAATTCCATCTCGAGGTGCGCCGCTCACCGGAGGGTGAACGGTACGCGGTGCACGGCCTGCTGCGGCGAGGCGAGGAGCGGCTGGCGCTGACCGCGCCGATCCTGGTTTCGCAGGCCGGAATCCTTTGCACGCGCGAATGGGCCGCGTTCTACGAACATCATGGCGCGTTTGGTTGGATCGCCCTGTTGCGCGAACAGGGTCAGCTGCAGATACCGCTTGCACAGGCCGATGAGTTTCTGGCTGAACTCTTGCGCCAACCAATATCGCCGCCGCTCGATCTGCCGGAAGAGTTGCGTTACGAGCAGGTCGTTCTCACACCGCGCGCGCGGCTGTCGATCAAGCGGCCTGAGCATGGCGCAAGTGGCGAACTGCTGCACGGCGAGTTGAGTTTCGACTACGGCGGCGTCGTCGTCGCCCACGCTCAGCCGGACCGCGGCATGTTGCAACCCGACCAGCGCCGCATCCTGATGCGCGATGCCGTCGCCGAGCGCGCCGCCGCGGAGCGCCTGCTGCCGCTTGGCTGGCGCTGGGTGGCGCCGACCTATCTGCAGCGTCCGCCCCGACTCGAACTGGCGACCCGCAATTTGTCGGCGGTGGTGCAGGAACTCACCGCCGAAGGCTGGTACGTCGAGGCCGACGGCAAGGTGTATCGCTCGGCGGATCGCTTCGAGTTGGGCGTGAGTTCCGGCGTCGATTGGTTCGATTTGCGCGGCGCTGCGGAATTCGGCGAGGTCGTGGCGCAGCTGCCCGAGTTGCTGGCCGCCATGCGGCGCGGCGAGAGCCTGGTGCAGCTCGGTGACGGCAGCTTCGGTGTCTTGCCGGAGTCGTGGCTGAAGCAATTTGGCTTGCTCGCCGGGCTTGGCGAGGCGCAGGGCGATCATGTGCGCTTCAAGCGCACCCAGGCGGCCTTGCTGGACACGTTGCTGGCGGCGCAGCCCGAAGCCCGATGCGATGCACACTTCACACAGGTGCGCGCCGAGTTGCGCAATTTCGCGGGCATCACGCCGATGGGCGCGCCCGCCGGATTCGCGGGCGCGCTGCGCCCCTATCAACGCGAAGCATTGGGCTGGTTCGATTTCCTGCGTCGTTTCGGTTTCGGCGGTTGTCTGGCCGATGACATGGGTCTCGGCAAGACCGTGCAAGTGCTCGCGATGCTCGAAGGGCGGCGCGAACTGCGCGCCGGCACGTCGCTGGCCGTCGTGCCAAAGTCCTTGATCTTCAACTGGAAACAGGAGTCCGCACGTTTCGCCCCGCAGCTGCGCGTGCTCGACCACACGGGTATCGAGCGGCTCAAAGGTTGCGCGCATTTCGGCGACTATGATCTGGTCCTGACCACGTACGGCACATTGCGCAACGACGCTGCGGACTTCAAAAGTCTGCGTTTCGACTACGTCATTCTCGATGAAGCGCAGGCCATCAAGAACGCCGCATCGGTGTCCGCCAAAGCCGCGCGCTTGTTACAGGCGGATCACCGTCTCGCGCTCAGCGGCACGCCCATCGAAAATCACCTGGGCGAGCTGTGGAGCCTGTTCGAGTTCTTGAATCCCGGCATGCTCGGCGCCGCATCGGTCTTCAGGATGACCGACGCGGTCGCCCGCAATCCGGATGAGGAGACGCGCAAGCTCCTGAAGCGCGCACTGCGTCCGGTACTGCTGCGCCGGACCAAAGAACAGGTGTTGCCGGAACTGCCCGCCAAAGTCGAACAAACGCTCTACTGCGAGCTGGAAACCCGGCAACGCCTGCTCTACGACGAATTGCGCGAGCATTACCGCGCGACCCTATTGAAGCGGGTGCACAGCGACGGCATCGGGCGTTCCAGTATTCAGATCCTCGAGGCGCTGCTGCGCCTGCGCCAGGCGGCAATCCATCCGGGGCTGCTCGACCCGGCGCGGGTCAAGGAGCCGTCCGCCAAGCTCGACATGCTGCTGCCACGCGTGCTGGAAGTGATCGAAGAAGGCCACAAGGCGCTGGTCTTCTCGCAGTTCACCGGCATGCTCGCGATCCTGCGGCCGCATCTCGATCGTGCCGCCGTCGCCTATGAATACCTCGACGGCAAGACGCGCGACCGCCAAGCCTGCGTCGAGCGTTTCCAAACCGACCCGGACTGCAAATTGTTTCTCATCAGTCTCAAAGCCGGCGGCGTCGGACTCAACCTGACGGCCGCGCAATATGTCTTTCTGCTCGATCCATGGTGGAACCCGGCGGTCGAAGCGCAGGCCATCGATCGTGCCCATCGGATCGGCCAAAGCAATCAGGTGTTCGCCTATCGCCTGATCGCGCGCGACACGGTGGAGGAGAAAGTGCTCGAGTTGCAGAACACCAAGCGCGACCTCGCCGATGCCATCGTGGGCGCGAACGAGGGGCTGATGCGAGGTCTGGGGCGCGAGGACCTGGAATTGCTGCTGTCGTGAATGAGCACCTGAAGGCTTTACTCACGCCGCAATCCGCGTCATTCTTGGAACACGAATTGAGGCGTGCGGCTTTGGTGGGCGGCCTGCGCTGACGATGAGCCCGCAGCAATTGAAGGAGGTGATCCTAGTGGCACATACAAACGTTGATTCGGTCGCGTCTCTCGGCGCGCTGGTTGGTGGCGAGGTTCGTCAATAGGTAGCACCTCGTACTATCCGGGATGCCATGGAGGAATGCGCGCAGGCTAAAAGTCACGCGTGCGATCGGGTTCAACGGATGGAACAGGAATGGCGGAGCGCTTGCTGGCTCCGCCATTTTTTTTGGGTACTGAAAAGGGCGGATCTCAGCGTACACTGGGCATGGCGGCATTTTCCGCCAGATCAAAAAAATGAGGTAATCGATGGCAAAACCCAATTATCAGCACCTGAAGCAACTCCGCGAAAAAACCAAGAAAAAGAAGAACGACGAGAAGGCCGAGCGTAAAGAGAAACGTCCGGACGCACCGTCCGACAGCTCCGCGCCGACGAAGGGATAAAACGCTGACGCTGGAGTGGTGGCAGACCGGGGTGATCTACCAGATCTACCCGCGCTCGTATCAGGACAGCAATGGCGATGGCGTCGGCGATCTGGCAGGGATCGAGCGTCGCCTTCCGTTTATAGCCGCTCTCGGTGCGGACGCGGTCTGGCTCTCACCGATCTTCCCCTCGCCGATGGCCGATTTCGGCTACGACGTCGCCGACTACACCGGCATCTGCGCGCTGTTCGGCACGCTCGACGACTTCGATTCCTTACTCGCCGCCGCCAAGCGCCAGGGCCTGAAACTCCTGCTCGATTTCGTTCCGAACCACACCTCGGACCAGCATGCCTGGTTTCTCGAATCTCGCAGCGCCCGTGACAGCGCGCGGCGCGACTGGTACCTGTGGCGCGACCCCGCGCCCGATGGCGGCCCGCCCAACAACTGGCTGAGTCACTTCGGTGGCAGCGCCTGGCAGCTGGACGCCCCGACCGGTCAGTACTACCTGCACTCGTTCCTGGCGGCGCAGCCCGACCTCAACTGGCGCAACCCTGAGGTCGTCGCCGCCATGCACGACGTCCTGCGTTTCTGGCTGCGGCGCGGCGTCGATGGCTTCCGGATCGACGTGCTCTGGTTGCTGATCAAGGACGACCACTGGCGCGACAATCCACCGAATCCCGACTACCGTCCCGGCATGCCGCTCTTCCATTCGCAGCTACCGGTTTTCACCTCAGACCGTCCCGAGATCGACGCCGTGGTGGCAGGCCTGCGCCAGGTGGCCGACGAGTTCGGCCAGCGCGTGCTGATCGGCGAAATCTATCTGCCGCTCGAGCGCCTGGTCGCCTACTACGGGCACGACCTCGGCGGCGTGCACATGCCGTTCAACTTCCAGCTGCTGCAGTGCGCCTGGGATGCGCAAACGATCGCCGCTTTGATTGCAAAATACGAGTCACTGCTTCCAGCTGATGCATGGCCCAATTGGGTCCTCGGCAACCATGATCGTCCTCGCGTCGCCTCGCGGGTGGGCGCCGCGCAGGCCCGAGTCGCCGCCATGTTGCTGCTGACGCTGCGCGGCACGCCCACGGTCTACTACGGCGAAGAACTCGGGATGCATGATGTCGCCGTGCCACCCGACCGCTTGCAGGACCCGCTGGAGAAGAACGTACCCGGCAAGGGATTGGGACGGGACCCGTGTCGCACGCCGATGCAGTGGGACGCGTCGCGCTTCGCAGGCTTCAGTGAGCACGAGCCCTGGCTGCCTGTGGCCGACGATTCCGCCCGCGCCAACGCAGTGCTGGAAGAAGCAGAGCCGCGCTCCATGTTGCAACTGTATCGGCGCCTGTTGCAATTGCGCCGCGCGCATGCGGCGCTCGTCAGCGGCGGGTATCTGCCCGTCGCCGGCAGCGAAAGCGTCCTGGCGTTCCGGCGTCACACGCGCGGCCAGGCGTTGCTGATCGTGCTGA
>CAZZZU010000059.1:0-26272 GCA_964658805.1 uncultured Steroidobacteraceae bacterium | reverse complement strand
TTGATCGAGCAGACGGATGCCCAGTCGTTGCTGATCATCGGCCGACGCGGCCAACGCTTGGGAATATGGAAATGCCCATTGCCCAGCGAGGTGACGCTTGCACAGGCTACCGTCACCGGGCGCCTGTTGGTCCAAAACTTCGTCGGTGCGCCTGCACCGGTGTTTCGCCGTGATGCGTGGATTGCCTGTGGCGGGCTCGATGATCAGCTGTGGTATGCCGCGGACTGGGATATGTGGTTGAAGCTTGCGGGGCTGGGTGGTGTGGTCGCACATAGCGAGGTCACCGTCGGCTTCCGAGTTCATGAGTCGTCCCTGACTTCGGTAGGCAGTCGCGATGTGACTGACTTTGCGACGCAGATGAGAGCTGTATTTGATCGGCATCGCATCGCCGCGGATATTAACGTCGACGATCCGATCGAGCGGATAGCGCGCGCATCCATTGCCGTCAACTCGGCGCTCGCTGCGGCGGCCAGCGGAAACTGGCAGCCGGTTCTCGGCGCGCTAGGGCAAGTGCTGCGGCTCGGGCCCGTTGGCTGGTATCGCTACCAGCGTGACTCGCGGATTCTGGACCGGGTGATACCGCGCATTCGTGTCCGAATTCTGAAAGCGTTACGACTGGCCTAATGCGACACAGGCTATGCCAATGGTCAACAAACAGATACCTAGCCATTGGATCAGGCCCAGCGTTTCTCCGTATACCGCCCAGGCACAGAGCGGCATCAGGGTGTAAAAGCCTGCCCCCACACCCGCCGCGGCCACACCCATCTTGGCGCGCGAAATTAAAATCATCCAAAGCACATAGCCGAGACCCTGGATCGCAATCGATACGTAAACCCAAGGGGCAGTCGCTGCCGCGATCAAGAACTTGGTTGAGAATCCGATCGCGGCGCGGCCTCCTAACGAATTCAGAGCGTGCTTGAGCATCAACTGGCCCAACACAGCGTTGAGCGCAACCATCACAACGAGAAAACTGGTCGGCATGCGTATTACTCGATTTCGATGAAACTGAGTAGTAGCGTACCGAAGATGACCTGCATCCCAATCGCAATCAGTGCGACTGAAGGAATGGTGATGCGCATCATCTGCGTCGGTACCAGCGCGCCGAAGGAGGTTTGCCCCCATTGAACAACGGCAAAAATGGCACCTGCCATGCCGGTAAGCATTATTAACACGCCAAGTACCAATGCCCCTTTCAAAGGCCAGAGTCTTAAGGCTTTTTGGACGAGCCCGGTCGCGATGCGCAACTCCATTTTTTGCGCCAAGACCAAGGCGAACATGCCGAAGAAATAGATCTGAACCCCCAGCACAGAAGCAATGGCGAAATAAAGCAATGAGTTGATATCGAGCGTGAAGTAACCCGGTATGAAAATGGGTTTAAACATCAGGCGGGCTGTAAATGCGAGTCCTACCAGTGTCAAAGCCGCTCCTGGGTACAGAAACACCCAATTAGGGCTTCGCAATAGCATGAATCGCAAATGGCGCCAGCCGTCCCGCCACGGACGCAGATGCGAGGTGCCGAGACGTCCGTCAGGCCTCAACGTCGTCGGCACTTCGACAATGCTGAGTTGCGCAAGCGATGCCTTGACGATCATTTCGCTCGCAAACTCCATTCCGCGTGCGCGCAACCGCAAGGCCATAATCGCCTCGCGATTGAATCCGCGAATTCCACAATGGAAATCTCCGACATCGGAGCAATAAAGCGTTCGACCGATGAACGATAGCAGCGGGTTTCCGACGTATCGATTCAAGAAGGGCATCGCTCCTGGCGAGATCCCTCCTTTGAAGCGGTTGCCAATGACAAGATCGTGGCCGGCTCGGAGCTCTTCGACAAATGGATCCAGATCACCAAAATCGTAGGATTTGTCGGCATCTCCCATGATCACGAAGCGCCCACGTGAGGCTTTTATGCCGCCCATTAAGGCAGCGCCATAACCCTTCGTCGCCACTTCTATGACGCGCGCACCCGCTTCTCGGGCGAGGATCTGCGAACCGTCGTTGGAACCGTTATCAGCAACCAGGATTTCCCCGGTGATGTCGCGCTTTGCCAGGTAGGCCATTGCCTGGAGTACGCAATCTTTTACGGTGAGCGCCTCATTCAGGCAGGGCATGAGTATGGTCAATTCCATCGCGGTCTGGTCGGTGACAAGACGTGGCAGGAGATCGGCGAAACGTTACTCGATACCGAGCTTTTTAATACGATAGCGCAACGCCCGAAAAGACATGCCCAAGGCCTTGGCAGCGGCAGTTTTATTGAAGCGCGCATTCTGTAGTGCTTTGACGATTGCTTCGCGCTCGATGTCCTCCAGATGATCGCCGAGAGCTGCCGCTCCGGTCCCTGTACTGGACGTCGGCGTCACGGCCGGTGTGCTTGCCCGGAGAGCGACATCTTGCAAAGTAATTACACCCCCGCTGCTGAGTGTGAGCGCTCGCTCAAGAATGTTTTCGAGCTCCCGCACGTTGCCGGGAAAAGAATAATTCTTCAAAGCCTCCATCGCGTCTGTATCGAGCGTAGGAGTAAGAATCTTCATGCGTCTGCCAAGTCGCCTGAACAAGGACTCGACCAGCTCCTCGATGTCTTCGGGTCGTTCGCGCAGCGGCGGAACGCGCATTTCGATGACGTTGACCCGATAGAAAAGGTCCTCGCGAAATTTGCCCTCCTTGACCAGCGTCGACAGATTCTTGTGTGTTGCCGACAGAATTCGGATGTCGACCGGCATCTCGCGCTGCTCGCCGACAGGCCGTACGGCGCGCTCTTGGATCACACGCAACAGTTTTACCTGCATGTGCAGCGGCAGATCGGCGATCTCATCAAGAAACAAGGTGCCGCCTTCGGCTGACTGAATCAATCCCTGCTTGTCGCTGACCGCGCCGGTGAAGCTGCCGCGCTTGTGGCCGAAGAACTCGCTTTCCATCAATTCGCTTGGGATAGCGCCGCAATTGACCGGAATGAAGGGGCCATCGTGCCGTGGTCCGGATTCGTGGATGAGCTTGGCCACGAGTTCTTTGCCGGTGCCGGACTCCCCATAGATATGTACCGGCGCCTGGCTGCGTGCGACCCGACCAATCATTTCCCGCAACTGCTGCATGGCGTCCGAGGCACCCAATAGGCGCGGGCCAAACACGACGGTATCCGATTCAATGCTGCCCGACATCTTGATTGCGCTGGCCACCAGCTTGCGCAGTCCCTGCAAGTCGAGCGGCTTGGAGACGAAATCAAAAGCTCCCAGCTTGAGCGCCCTGACGGCGGTTTCCACGTTGCCGTGGGCCGTGATCACCGCAACCGGTACCGTGGGCGAGTGCTGTTGCATCCACTGCACGAGCTCCAGCCCATTGCCGTCGGGCAGCTGCATATCGGTCAGACAGAGGTCGAAGCGCTCGGCTTTAAGCATGCGCTGCGCTGCCGCTACGTTGCCGGCGGTCCGTGGCTGCATATCCATGCGCTTCAGCGTGATCGACAGCAGTTCGCAGAGATCCGGCTCGTCGTCCACGACCAACACGGTTGGCTGAGTCATATTCTTATTGTAGCCGCAGCTCGGGGCTCGTTTCGGTCGAAGTCTTCATGATAGGACTCGTCGGCATTGACGTCCCAGATCGCGGCGCGGCTGGTCCCGCCCGTGATGCAATCCACCGCGGCCTTGGCGGTCAGCATGGAGTGGTCTTGGTTGTTATACCGGTGCATGCCATTGCGACCGACAGGATAGAGGTTCGAAATGCTGTCGAGGTGGGTGCGGATGCGTTCAAAGTGTTGGTAGCTGCCGAAGTAGGCCGGATAGGCTTTGGGCACCCGCACCAATGTGGCATCGAGGATGTCGCGCGGGTCGACGAGTCCGAGCTTGGCCATCTCTGCCGACGCCATTGCAATGAGACGGTCATCTGCCATAGACCAAAGGGAATCGCCTTCTGTGCAAAAATATTCGAGTCCCAGCCAGACGTTCGCAGGATCCGCGACCAGCGCGGGACTCCAATTGTTGAAAATCTGGATGCGGCCGATGTGTACGTCCGGCTCCTGCACATAAATCCAATTGTCCGAGGGTGTGACGGCTCCGGTCATTTTCTTCACCAGCAGCCCGACCGTGAAGAAGTCACGATACGGCAGCTTGCGAGCGACTTCCGACGTCTGTGCGTCTTGCGGCCTGAGCAGTGACACGAGCTCGCTCACTGGCATGCTGGATATGAAATGCCCGCAGCCAACGCTGGTGACGCGTGCCGTGCCACGGTCAAGTAACTTCGCACTGATGATGCGATTGCCGTCAAGTTCAAGGTCGACAACCTTGTGGTTTAAGAAAATCTTTCCACCCGCCGCCTCCACCCGGCGCGCTGTTTCCTCCCAAAGTTGTCCAGGTCCGAATTTCGGGTACAAGAAGCGCTCGATCAAGCTGGTCTCACGGCTGCGGCCAAGGTTGAGCGCGTGAAGAATTGCTTTGGTGATGGACAGCCCTTTGACGCGCTGTGCACCCCATTCAGCCGATATCTCCGAGCAAGGTACGCCCCACACTTTTTCGGTGTAATCGCGGAAGAAGGTCTCATAGAGACGCTTCCCGAATCGATTGATGAAAAACTCCTGCAGGGAGGTTTCAGGGGAGATGGGCGCCAGCCGGGCATGCCCGTAGCTCAAACCGATCCGTGCCGCTTCCATCAGTCCCAATGATTTCAGCGTCGCGGTATCAAGCGTCAACGGATAATTGAAGAAGCGTCGTCGATAAAAAATGCGTGAGCGGCGCCGGCGGATCAACATCACCGCGTCAGACGATGATCTGTTGGCGTGCCTGATATCGAGCGTGCGCGATTTACCTTGGTATTTCAGATCGATCCAGTTGTTCGCTTCCTGGTCTGCCGCGATCGGCAGAATGTCTTGCCACCACTTCATGACCCAGTCGGACTTTGAGAAGAAACGATGGCCGCCGAGATCCATGCGATTGCCGCGGTAATTGATGGTCTTGGATATTCCGCCTACCTGGCCGTCCAGCTCGAACACATGTGGGATAACGTCGGAGCGCTTGAGAAGCTCCAGAGCCGCGGTCAGACCTGCGGGACCGGCGCCTGCGATCACGGCTATCTTGCTGTTGCTCGATTGGTCACTCATGCGGGCGGCTGGCGTGCCGTCGCGCACGCATAGAGATTCCAATTTTTGTACGCATCCTCGCCGGCGTGCCGGGTGTGTTGAATCTTCAAAGCCTCCGGTGCAATCACGAAGTCCAACGCGGGATCGAGACACACCTGTGCGAGATTTTCTTCTGTCAAGGGCCGAATGGCAGCGCGTCGCGCCGCGGCATCCCGGCCATGATTTGAAAGCACCCGCCAGGTTGGATCGACCAAGGGCCGTACGGTTTCTGATCGACGTTTGATCTCGAGTGCGGTGTCTCTTGAAAACACGACGCCGGCGGATTGATTCAATGACAGATAGTTTGGGCGCTTAAGGGTGAACCAGACGAATGCGCCCACGTCACGGCTGGGCGCTACGAACACGGTGCTGGTGGGCGGCATGCGCTGCGTCCAATCGGCAAAGCGGTCCGAGTCGGAACTGCTAGTTTCGAATTGCCTGCCGGTCAAAGTGAACCGGGCCAGGACGACGCTGACAACGATGATAAAGACCGCGGCAGTTGCACGGGCACGCGTGTCATCGATCGACAACAAAGTCCATAGGAGTGCAGCGATTGCTGCCGCGATGGCTACTGGGACCGCGTCGATCGACCTGGCTTTCGGCAAGCCGAACGCTGTCCATCCGGCTGCCCATGCTACCGCTGTGGTATTCCATGACGAATGCAGGATCCACGCGACGGCAACCGTGCTGATGACCGGGATGCTCCATTGGCTCAGCGGTGCAGACAGACTCGCGACTCGTTTGCGAGCCACCCAAATAAACAGCGAACTGACCGCGAGCGTAGTACCAATCAGATCGGGAATGAACCAACCCCAGAGAAGCAAGATGGCACAGGGCCGTCCGACGAATTCATCCCGCCAAAGAGACACGACCGTCGCAGGTAGCAACAGGCAACTCAACAGGCCGGCGGGCCATACCCAACGCCAGGCCTGACCTTGCAGCAGCAGCGCGGAGGGGCCGATCCACTCGGCAAGGGTGGCGACCACGAGGCCCGCGAAGCCGATCACCAGACAGCTGGCACCGATTCGCCGTACGCGTGCGTCGTTGATGACGAGAACGGCGGTCATCAGAAAAAGCAGCAGGCGCGCATTCACATTCCAGTCCCGTCTCGACCAGAGTTGCAGGAATAAAAACTCGGAGCGCTCGCGTACAATCTCCAACCATGCCGGGTCCATCCGAAAGGGAGAAAAGGCAGCGAATATTGCACAGCCAGCGACCCCGGCCAACACGAGCGCGTATCCCGCCCGTCGCGGCAAGCGCAGCAGTACGATGATGAATAGTACCGGCAGGCTCATCAGTGGGTGAAAGACCATCGCCAACGAGATCAAGGCGAGGGCAAGCAGTCTTCGGCCTGCCAGGTGGCTTGCGAGCGCAACGGTCGCCAGGAGCTCTGCCGGCAGACGAGCGGTCAGATACTGTTCCGAAAAACTGAACACTCCGGCGCCACCGAAGATCGCGCTGGAATACGTCAGGCAAGCGACTCCCCACCATGCAGTTTTGGCATCGCCCAGGCGGCTACAAAGGCGCCACGTGGACGCCATGAAACCGGCAACCAGCACAAGTGTTAATACGCGAGCAGCCGTTTCGATGCCCATGGCCTGGATAGCCAATGCATAGAGCGGTGAAAAGACGGTAAAGGCGTCCTGCGTGACATTCTGCAGGTACAGGTCTCCCGACAAGTTGGTATGCAAGCGCGCCAGCGCCTGAAATGCATAAATCTGCGCGTCCCCGTCGAGGCCCGCGTAACCGTGCCGGAGCATCCAGAGTGAGGCAAGCGCCAGGCTGAGTACGGCGGTTGTGAGGAATCGTTGTGAATCGAGGGACAAATGCATCGCCGTGAAGGGTGTGTAACCATCACAGTATGACCGACTCGAGAGCAGAAGCCGGCAAGTCTCCAACAACTCGTCCTTGGATGGCTTCTGTAAGCATCGGGCTTGCGGTGCTGTGTGTTGTGTATTTTTTGCTTCTCGATCGATGGGTATTTTCCACCGCGGGCTTTGCGCAGATTTTTCGTCATTTCCTGAAGCAGGATGATGCTGTCACCGCTTGGGTCGCGCTCGGTATCGGCATTGCAGCGGCGGGTTGGCGCGGCGCCCAATACTTGGCGTGGTCCGCCGCGCTCTGCGAGCGGCGGCTTTGGGTCGTCTGTGCGCTGGCTACGCTCTGCATGGCGCTCTGTGCCCTGTTTGTGTATCACGCCTATCCCTTGTCCATGGACGAGTACGCGGCCTTATTCCAGGCCAAAATCTTCGCGGCCGGGCACATCGTAGGCCAGTTGCCGCGCGACTATGTCGATTGGCTCGTGGTCAAAGGGTTCAACGGCGAATTTCTAATCGCTTCGCATGTCAGCGGCAAGGTGATCGAGCAGTACTGGCCGGGATTTTCGCTGCTCCTGGCGCCGTTCGAGTGGCTCAATCTTCCGTGGACTTGTAATCCGGCTCTGGCATTGCTCGGCCTCGCGATGATCTATCGGATCGTCTATGACATCACCGCAGATCGCCGGGCGGCCTGCTGGGGCGTCGTGTTCGCGTTCGTATCTACAGCTTATGTGGCATACGCCATGTCGCTTTATGCAATGCAGGCTCACCTCACTGCCAATCTCGTCTTCGTTGCATTGTTGTTGAAGCCCTCGACGCCACGTTGCCTGCTGGCAGGCCTAGTTGGTTCCCTGGCGTTGGTGCTCCACAATCCCGTGCCACACGCCGCGTTCGCTGCGCCTTGGGTTCTTGCGCTGGCATTCGGCCGCGAGAGCAGCAAGCTGTGGCCACTGCTGGCTGGCTATGTGCCGGGAGTCGCAGTGGGCATCGGCTGGCTTTGGCTGCGTGGCACCGTGAGCGATCTCGGCACAGTGGGACAGACCGCCGCGCACGTCACGGGCGGAATCTTTACCTGGCCGGATTGGACGCAGTTGAACATGCGTTCCGCGTCGGTCGCCAAGATGCTGCTGTGGGCGATGCCCGGACTCTTTGTGCTGGCGGCGCAAGGCTTTCGCCGCTGGCGAGAAGTCCAACACGTGCAGTTGCTGGCGTGGTCATTCTGCCTGACGTTTGTCGTGTATCTGTTTGTTCGCTTCGATCAAGGTCACGGTTGGGGCTACCGTTATATTCATTCAGCCTGGGGGGTAGTGCCCATCATGGCGGGCTGCGCGATGGCGCGCGCCGAAGCCAATCCGAGGCTGGTGTCATTCGCCGCCGCGTCTGCGGTGCTAAGCCTGGTCGTGCTGATGCCATTGCAGCTTTGGCAGATGCATCGTTTCGTTGCCTCGCACCTGGCGCAACTGGGGGCGCCGGTACGTCCGGGCAACAACATTTATTTCATTCATCCGCTGGCAGGCTTTTATCTTGCGGATATGGTGCAGAACGATCCGTATCTGCGTGCGCCCGATCTCAATCTGGTGAGCCATGGCGCCGCGCTGGATGAGCAATTCGTCAAGCAGAGGTGGCCAGCGGCGATTCAGATTTCGAGTGATCAGTACGCAGAGCAGTGGTATCTCGGCCCGCAGGATCAGCGGCCTTTCATTCTTCCCAGCGCTGCGGATCACTGAAGATGATGCGAAACACGCTACCGCTGCCCTCGCGTGGTTCATAGAGCAGCACGGCGCGGTTGAGCTCGCAGAGCTCGCGTGCGATGAACAGGCCCAATCCGGTGCCGCCGGCGTTGCCGGTGAAAAAGGGCTCGAACAAACGATCGGAAACCTTGGGGTCGATGCCGACGCCACGGTCCAATACTTCCAGAAAAGGCCGGTTGCTGGGACTGAGGCGACCTACCCTGATCTCCACTTTGAGCTCGCCGCGCGCTTCGGCGTACTTGATCGAGTTGTCGCAGAGATTCCAGACGACCTGGTGCAAGTGACTGGGGTCGACGCGCACCTCGAGGTCTGCGCCTTCATCGTGTACGCCGATCGCCTCTTCGCGCACTTGCATGGTTTCGCAGAACTCCGCCAGGAAATCGTCGAGCCATTCCTGCAGGTTGAGCCGGATGGCTTTGGTGGCTTCGCGCCGTGACAATTGCAGTACGTTGTTGATGATGCCGCTGACGCGCTCGGCGTTGCTGCGAATGATGTCGGTCAGCCGGCGCTCATCAGCCCCGATGGCGGGACTCTCGGCGAGCAATTGGCCGGCATGGCTCATCGCGCCGACCGGATTGCGGATCTCGTGCGCGATGCTGGCCGAGAGGCGCCCCAAGGCGGCGAGTTTGCCTTGCTGCACGCGCTCGGCCAGCAGGCTGGTGTCCTCCAGAAAGATCAGGGTTGGACCGGGTGAGTCACTGGCGAGCGGCGCGAAATGTGGCTGTATGACCCTGGCGCCGTCGGCGGCCACGAAGCTGCCGGGCGACTCGTCCGCGATACGCTGCCGCCACATTGTCAAGCTGTACAACAGGCGTGGCGAGACTTCGCCCACCAGTGCACCCGGAATGGCCTGGCCGTCTCCCAGGATCTGCGCGGCCGATTCATTGATGAGTCGCACCTTGTCGGACGCGTCGACCACCAGGATGCTTTCGCGCAAGTGCTGCACGATGTACTGCGACAGGTCGGCGAGATTGGCGAGGTCGACGTCACGTTGCCGAACCCGATTCTCGCTCTCGCGCATCTGGGTGGCGGCGAAGCTGGCGGAAACGGCGGTGGTGAACAGCACGATCCCCAGGAGCCCGGCGGTGGCATAGGCGGTGATGTCGTAATAACCGCTGATTTCGAGCCAGATGGTATCCGCAAGGATGGCGATGACCGCCACCGCGGCGAGAAACAGCGCCGTGCGCGGTCTGGTGAGAAAGGCGAGGCCGCCGACCGGCAGCAGAAACAACAGGCCGATGCCACTGCCGACGCCGTTGGTCGAATGCAAAAACAGGAGCAGGCAGATCATGTCGATGGCAGCCTGCAGAGTCGTTTGCGCCACCACGCCGCCGAGCCGCAATCGGACCAAGAACACGCTGATCAAGCCAAAACAGAAGTAGACGACCGCTGCAACGTAAAAGAGCCGTGGAAATGCCACGGTGATCCCGCGCGAGCCGCCGATCAGGTGGATGGCGACGAGCATCAGCGGCACCAGTACGCGGTACAAATTGAGCGCACCGAGCACCCGCCAGTTGATGGCGTGGTTCACGTTGCCGATCCGGTCGGTCGAGACGCTCAATGAGAAGCTCCTGCCTTTGCGCTGGCCCGCAGCTTAATTCAAAATGCCGTCATGAACTCTTCCGGCGGACATCTGCGCTGTGTGATGGCGCAACTCAACCTCGTGGTCGGCGATGTGGACGGCAATACTTCGCGCATCGTGTCCGCGGCCAACGAGGCTCGGGATCGCTATCGCGCCGACGTCGTGATGCTGCCGGAGCTGGCCGTCTCGGGCTATCCCCCCGAGGATTTGTTGTTTCACCAGGGTATGCGCCTGCAGGTGGCGAGATCCCTCGAGCGGCTGCAGCGCGAGGTGCGCGGCATCACCTTGATTGCGGGCTACCCCGAGTATGTCGAGAACGTGATTTACAACGCCGCCATCGTCATCCGCGATGGGGTCATCATCGCGAACCACCGCAAAGCCTGCCTGCCCAATTACCGCGTGTTCGATGAGAAGCGCTACTTCACGCCGGGTTTCGAGCCGACGGTGATCGAGTTGCGCGGCATCAAGGTGGGCGTGTTGGTCTGCGAGGACATCTGGGAGGCGGGGCCGGCGCGGCAAGCTAGCCAAGCCGGTGCGCAGGTGCTGCTGGTCATCAACGCCTCGCCGTACGAGGTCAACAAACAATTGCAACGCGAGCAGTCGGTGGGACGCGCCCGCGTCGCCGAAAGCGGCCTGCCGATCGTGTTTCTGAACCTGCTGGGTGGCCAGGACGAGCTGGTCTTCGACGGCAATTCATTTGTCATGGACGCCAAGGGCACGGTGACGCAGCGGGCGCCGGCCTTCACCGAAGACCTGTACGTGGTGGACCTCGCGCTCGACGGCGCCAATGGCGTGCGGCCGGTACCGGCGGCACTCACGCCGTTGCAGAGCGAGGAGGAAAGCGTCTACGGCGCGTTGGTGCAGGGTACCCGCGACTATGTCGACAAGCACCGCTTCCCGGGCGTGGTGATGGGGTTGTCGGGCGGCGTTGACTCGGCTTTGGTGCTGTGCATCGCTGTTGACGCACTCGGTGCGCATCGCGTGCATTCGGTCGCCATGCCGTCGCGCTATACCTCGGGCATGAGCAATGATGATGCCGCGGAGCAGGCGCGAACGCTCCACGTGCAACACAGCACCATTTCGATCGAGGGCATGTTCGAGGCGACGCTCGCGGCACTCAAGCATCAGTTTGCCGGTCGGCCGCCCGATACGGCCGAGGAAAATATCCAGTCGCGCTGTCGCGGTGTGCTGCTGATGGGCATCTCCAACAAAACCGGCAAGATGCTGCTGACCACCGGCAACAAGAGTGAAATGGCGGTGGGCTACGCCACGCTGTATGGCGACATGGCGGGCGGTTTCGCGCCCATCAAGGATTGCAGCAAACTGCTGGTGTACCGCCTGGCGCGCTGGCGTAATTCGAAATCCGCGGTGATACCGCCGCGCGTCATCGACCGGCCGCCGTCAGCAGAGCTGCGCCACGAGCAGAAAGACACGGACAGTTTGCCGCCGTACGAAATCCTGGACCCCATTCTCGAGGCCTTCATCGAGGATGATCTGTCGGTGGATCAGATCACCGCGCGCGGTTTCGATCGTGCCGTCGTGGGCCGCATTTTGCAGATGGTGAAGCGCAACGAATACAAACGCCGCCAGGCGCCACCCGGTATCCGGGTGAGTGGCCGGGCCTTCGGCCGTGACTGGCGCTATCCCATCACCAGCGGCTACAAATCGCCTTAAGTACGCCTTAGAAAATAAAGTTGTACCAATGCTTTCTCGGGATGAGGTCTCTACCCGAGTCCGGATAATTGTCGGCATAGACCCGTTCGGCGTCCTTCTGCAGGTCGGCCATCTTGAGGTCCCGATAGGCATCGACCAGCACCTTCATCGAGTCCTTGACCGCCGGTGCGCCGTCATAGTTTTCGACACAGTACTTGGCGCGGTTGATGGCGCCTACATAGGCACCGCGGCGCATGTAGTAAAGCGCGACATGCAACTCGAAATCAGCCAGGCGATTGCGCAGGAACACCATGCGCTGGCGGGCATCACCGTCGTACTGGCTGTGCGGGAATTTTTCGATCAGCTGCTGGAAGGCGTCGAAGGACTTCTTCGCATTGAGCGGCGGGCGCTGCGACAGGTCCACACGAAAGCGCCGCTCGAGCCAGGTGCTCTGGCGCTCGAACCAGATGAGTCCTTTCATGTAATAGGCGTAGTCGACGCGCGAGTTGGTCGGATTCTCGCGGATGAAGGTGTCGGCGGCGTCGATGGCGGGTTCGGTCTGATGATTCTTGTAGTAGGCATAGATCAGGTCGAGCTGCGCCTGGCGGGCCGGCTCGCTGAACGGAAAGCGCGATTGCAGGGCTTCGAGCTGCTTCACAGCTTCGTTGTAGCTCGAGTTGCGGATGGCCTTTTGCGCCTTGGCGTAGATGACCTCGGGGCCTGAGTGGGCCTCGTCCGCGCGATGGCTGCGGCAGCCGGCCGCCGACACCGTGACCACGGCGGCGAGCAATGCAATACGGCTGAAACGGACGAGATCACGCAGTAGCACTAGCGATTCCTTACAATGACGGATTGCCCCAAAACGCGGCGCAGTATACCCGATGCCCCGACCGCCACCTTTTGAGTTGCCCGTGCCCGCAGAGTTCCAAACCATCGATCTGGTCATTTCTCCGGACCTTGCGGGTCAGCGCCTGGATGGTGCCCTGGCGCGACTGCTGCCACAGCACTCGCGCACGCGAATCAAGGGCTGGATCGAGGCGGGCGACGTACAGGTCAATCAGCGGTCTTGCCGGCCGCGGGACATTGTGGACGCCGGCGCCAAGGTGCGCCTGCAGATACGGCCGCAGGCGCCCCAGGACGTCGTGAAACCGCAGCCCCTGGTGCTGGATGTGGTGTACGCGGACCGGGATGTCTTCGTCATCAACAAACCAGCGGGGCTCGTGGTACACCCGGGTGCGGGTAACCCGAACAACACACTGCAGAACGGCTTGCTGGGCCTGGATGCCGGACTCGCGGCACTACCGCGGGCGGGCCTGATACATCGCCTGGACAAGGATACCAGCGGCCTGCTGGTGGTCGCGCGCAACGCCGAGGCGCAGACCTCGCTGTCACGGCAATTGCTGGCGCGAAGCATCGCGCGTGAATACCTGGCGGTGTGCTTCGGGGTGATGACGGGCGGCGGCACCATCGATGCCCCTATCGGCCGCAATCGCAGCGATCGCCTGCGCATGGCGATCCGTGAAAGCGGCCGGCCGGCGGTGACCCACTACCGCGTGCTGGAACGCTATCGCGGCCATACCTATCTGTCGGTCAAGCTCGAGACCGGTCGCACGCATCAGATCCGCCTGCACCTGTCGCACATGCACTATCCGCTCGTGGGTGACCCCGTGTACGGCGGGAGATTGCATCAGCCGCGCGGCGCCGGTGCGGCATTGATCGCCGAACTGCAGCAGTTCAAACGGCAGGCCCTGCACGCGACCAGCCTGGGGTTCGCGCATCCGCGCACTGCCAGACCGGTGTCGCTGCAGGTCGACCCGCCGCAGGACTTCGCGCATCTGCTCGAGGTGCTGCGCGCCGATGCACGCGAGGCGTCCGGCGCGGCGGCAGCCCGGTGAGCGTGACGTGGCTCGAGCCCGATTGGCCCGCGCCGTCGACGGTGCGCTGCATCGCGACGCTGCGCAGCGGCGGTGTCAGCACCGAGCGCTACGCAGCATTGAATTTGGGACGGCACGTGGGCGACGAGCCTGCCCGTGTCGATGAGAATCGGCGGCGGCTACGGGAGGCGCTGGACTTATCGGGCGAGCCCGTATGGCTGTCGCAGGTGCATGGGATTGCGGTGGCGGATCTTGGCGCTCTGCACGGCTCCGTGCCGCCGCAGGCGGACGCGGCCATATCGCGTGGCGCAGAGGTGTGCGCGATTCTCACCGCTGACTGTTTACCAGTGGCGTTGACCGATGACGCGGGGTCGGTGGTGGCGGCCGCCCATGCCGGCTGGCGGGGATTGTGCGCGGGTGTGCTGGAAGCCACGGTGCGTGCGATGCAGGTGCCGCCGGCGCGCTTGCTGGCGTGGTTGGGGCCGGCCATTGGCGCGGGCGCGTTCGAGGTCGGCGGTGAGGTGCGCGAGGCGTTTCTGACCGAGGATCCGGCGGCGGTGGACTGCTTTACGCCGACTGCCCGCGGTCGCTATCGCGCGGATCTCGCGGCGCTCGCGCGACGGCGGCTGACGACCGCGGGTGTCACCCGGCTGTACGGCGCCGGGCTTTGCACGCACGCTGACCCGGCGCGTTTTTTTTCGCACCGCCGCGATGGTGTCACGGGCCGTCAGGCGACGCTTATTTGGCGCGAACAACGTTGAATTTCCCTGCGCCGGGCCCCATTTCGCCCTCGTTCAACACGATTTTCAGGCGAGGGTAACTGTATGCGAATGGATAAGCTGACGACCAAGTTTCAGGCTGCGCTGGCCGACGCGCAGTCCCTGGCCGTGGGCCGCGACAATCAGTACATCGAGCCGGTGCACCTGATGACGGCACTGCTCGACAGTCAGGGCGGCACGGCGCGTCCGCTGCTCGAGAAAGCGGGCGTGCAGGTACCGAAGCTGCGTTCCGATCTGGCGGCGGCTCTCACCCGTCTGCCGCAGGTCGAGGGATCCGGCGGCGAAGTGCTGCTCGGCAACGACCTCAATAAATTATTGAACATGACCGACAAGCTCGCGCAGCAGCGCGGCGACGGCTTCATCTCCAGCGAGCTGTTCGTGCTTGCGGCGCTCGAGGATCGCGGCGAGCTCGGCCGCATCCTGAAAGCCAATGGCGCGCAGAAGGCGACGCTGGAGCAGGCGATCGAGGCCGTGCGCGGCGGCGCAAAGGTCGACGACGCCGGCGCCGAGGAGAATCGCAAGGCGCTCGAGAAGTACAGCATCGATCTGACCGAGCGCGCGTTGCAGGGCAAGCTCGACCCCGTCATCGGTCGCGACGACGAGATTCGCCGCACCATTCAGGTTCTGCAGCGGCGCTCGAAGAACAATCCGGTCCTCATCGGCGAGCCTGGCGTCGGCAAGACCGCCATCGTGGAAGGTCTGGCACAGCGCATCGTCAACAACGAGGTCCCGGAAGGCCTGCGCAATAAGCGCATTCTGTCGCTGGACATGGGCGCGCTCATCGCCGGTGCCAAGTACCGTGGTGAATTCGAGGAGCGCCTGAAAGCGGTGTTGAGCGATCTCGCCAAACAGGAAGGCCAGATCATCCTGTTCATCGATGAGCTGCACACCATGGTCGGTGCCGGCAAGGCCGAGGGTGCCATGGATGCGGGCAACATGTTGAAGCCCGCTCTGGCGCGCGGCGAGTTGCACTGCGTCGGCGCCACCACATTGGACGAATACCGCAAATACATCGAGAAAGATGCGGCGCTCGAGCGGCGTTTCCAGAAGGTACTGGTGGATGAGCCGACGGTGGAGGACACCATCGCCATCCTGCGCGGCCTGAAAGAGCGCTACGAAGTGCATCACAAGGTGCAGATCACGGATCCCGCGATCGTGGCCGCGGCGACGCTCTCGCATCGTTACATCACGGACCGGCAGCTGCCGGACAAGGCCATCGATCTGATCGATGAGGCGGGTTCGATGATCCGCATGGAGATCGATTCCAAACCGGAGTCGCTGGACCGGCTCGATCGACGCATCATTCAGCTCAAGATCGAGCGCGAGGCGCTCAAGAAGGAATCCGACAAGGCCTCGCGCGAGCGCTTGCAGACGCTCGAGGATTCGTTGCGGACGCTGGAAAAGGAATACTCCGACCTCGAGGAAATCTGGAAGGGTGAGAAAGCGGCGGTACTCGGCGCGGCGCATATTCAGGAAGAGTTGGAGCGCGCCAAACTCGATCTCGAAACCGCGCGGCGTGCGCAGGATCTCGCGCAGTTGTCGGAGCTGCAATACGGACGCATTCCGGCCCTCGAACAGCGCCTGGCGCAGGCGCTCGAAGTCGAACAGAAGCCGAACCAGCTGGTGCGCAATGCCGTGACCGAGCACGAGATCGCGGAAGTGGTATCGAAATGGACCGGCATTCCTGTCGCCCGCATGCTCGAGGGTGAACGCGACAAGCTGCTGCGCATGGAAGAGGTCTTGTCCAAGCGCGTAGTCGGGCAACAGGAAGCGGTGAAAGCAGTGGCTGACGCCATCCGGCGCTCGCGCGCGGGACTATCCGATCCCAATCGTCCGAGCGGCTCTTTCATGTTTTTAGGCCCTACGGGCGTCGGCAAGACCGAGCTTTGCAAAGCCTTGGCTGAGTTCATGTTCGATACCGAGGAATCGTTGGTGCGGATCGACATGTCCGAGTTCATGGAAAAACATTCGGTGGCGCGCCTGATCGGCGCACCGCCGGGCTATGTGGGCTACGAAGAAGGCGGCTACCTCACCGAGGCAGTGCGTCGGCGGCCGTACTGCGTCGTGCTGCTGGATGAGATCGAGAAGGCGCATCCGGATGTGTTCAACGTGCTGCTGCAGGTGCTGGATGACGGCCGGCTCACCGACGGGCAGGGCCGCACCGTCGATTTCCGCAATGCCGTGATCATCATGACCTCGAACCTGGGATCGCAGGTGATCCAGGAGCTGTCGGGTGCGGCGAATTACTCGAAGATGAAAGAGGCGGTGATGCAGGTGGTCGCGGAACATTTCCGGCCTGAATTCATCAATCGCGTCGACGAGATCGTGGTGTTCCATTCGCTCGGCCGCGCTGAAATCGGCTCGATCGTCGATATTCAGCTGGGGCGTCTGCGTCAGCGGCTGGCAGAACGCGGCATCACGCTGCGCCTGGAGGAGGATGCGCGGGACAAGATTGGCCAGGCCGGATTCGATACGGTCTACGGCGCGCGGCCCTTGAAGCGCGCGATCCAGTCGCAGATCGAAAATCCGTTGGCGCAGCAAATCTTGCGCGGCGACTTTCTGTCGGGCGATCACGTGATTGCGCGCCTGCAAAGCGACGCGCTGGTGTTCGAGAAGGAACGACTCCATTGAGAGCCGCATTGCGACGTATACTGCGCAGCGCGTGCTAGCGCGCGCCGCTACCGCGCGCCGCTACCGCGAGTCTTAAGTTTGTAAGGGATACCGATGCCGTTCTACGAATATCAATGCAAGAGCTGCGGCCATGAACTCGAGGCCATGCAGAAGATCAGCGAGGCGCCGCTCAAGAAATGTCCGGAGTGTGGCAAGTCACAGCTGCAGCGTCTGATCTCTGCGCCGGTTTTCCGCCTCAAGGGCAGCGGTTGGTACGAGACCGATTTCAAGGGCGACGCCGACAACAAGCGGAACCTTGCGGATCGACCTGATAAGGACGCGTCCTCCGATTCGAAAGATACCGATTCGAAAGACTCCAAAGAGACGAAAGAGTCGGAGGCGAAGCCGAAGGAGGGCGCGGGCGACGCCAAGGTTGCGGACAGCAAGACGGATGCGGCCGGCGCCAAAACGGCGGGCGATAAGGCGGACAAGAAGACCGACGTAAAAACAGACAGCAAGGCGGTCAAGCCTGTTGCGTCCAAGTCGGCGTCAAAGTCGCCGCCGCCGAGGCCCGCCAGGAAATCGAAGGCGAAGATGCCTAAGTCCAAAGCACGTCGCTGAACGCGCGTGAGGCAGTTGCGTTACGGGACCGGATTGATGTGCGCAGGGTTGTTGGCGGCGGGCAGCGGTGCGCGCGCCGACGGCGTGACGGCGTACCTGCCGCTCAACCTCGAGCCTGAAATCGAGCGCCAGGTCGAGCGTGTGCTCATCCTGGCCGACGAGCCCATACTCAAGCGTCCCATTGCGGTTTCGCTGGTGCAGCTGGCTTTGCCCGCCGCGTGCGTGAAGGACGCGGATCTGTGCCGCCAGGTGAAAACGTATCTGGAGCGCTACGAGAAGGATTATGCGGTGACGCACGCGAGCGTCACCGGCACGATCCACAGTGGCGCGAACGGCATCGTGCCGAATGCTTACGGCGAGCCGAACAAGAGCAGCTACGACGTCTCGGTGCAGGGCTATGTGCAGCCGAATGATTATTTTCTTGCCAGCGTCGGCGGCATCGGCTATTCGGGCCGGGGCCAGCCGACGGGGACCATGCTGTCGATGGGTTTCAACTTCGCGCAGTTGGACGTGGGCTACCGACCGCATTGGCTCTCCCCCATGACCGACAGCAGCATGCAAGTCAGCACTGAAGCGCCGACCATGTTGTCCGCCACCTTGTCGAATTACGAGCCCCTGGGATTCTTAGGGTTCCAGTACGAGGCCTTCCTCGCTCGCATGTCGGAATCGGACCGGATTCACTATCTTGGGCAGACCAATCCCGCCATCGGCCGGGGCACGCCGCGGCTCTTTGGCCTGGCGCTGTCCGTCGAACCGTTCCCGGGCTGGTCGTTGGGGGTGAGTCGCACGCTACAGTACGGCGGTGCGGGCCTGCCAGGGTCGGCAAATTTCCTGTTCAAGGACTTTTTCAGGCCCGCGGGCGCGTCGCAGGCATTGGGCAATCAGCAAGCCTCTTACGTCAGCCGCTTCATTTTTCCAAGCAAGGTGCCTTTCGCTTTTTATGTCGAATACGCGGGCGAAGATAATTCCAACGGCGGCAGTTACCTGCTCGGCAACGTGGCCAACAACGTCGGCATCGACTTTCCGCGCCTCGGCCGCTACTTCGATGCGACGCTGGAATTCTCCGAGTGGCAGAACTCCTGGTACAACAACAGCGTGTTCAACGATGGACGCATCTACGACGGCGTGATCCTCGGTCATTGGGGCGCGCAACAGCGTATCTTCAATGACAACGACGGGGCACGCAGTGCGATGCTGCGCGTCGGCTGGACGCCGCCGTTCGGCGGTTATCTCGAAGAAAAGTTCCGCTACCTGGTCAATCAAAATTATGGCCTGGCCGACTACAAGCACTACATGGATTTCACCTTGCGTTATTCACGACCTTGGAACCAGCTGACGGTAGGCGGCGAGGCCATGGTCGGTCGCGACGTGTTCGGCGCTTCGTACACGCGCTTGTCTGGCTTCGTGCGCTACGGCGGTCCAGCGCACACACGCACCTACGTGGACGAGGAGGCGGACGAAGCCAAGCCCGACACGACGCGCACGGAGTTATTCGTCGATGCCGGCGTGCAGGCGAACCGCGTGCACACGGATTTGGAAGTGGGATTGCCGCAAACCTGGTCGAAGACAGATTTTGGTCCGCACCTGGGGTTGGGCGCACGCCGCGCGGTATCCGACCACAATGATCTGGGCGTGCGGCTCGAGTTCGATACTGCGCAGGGTCATTGGCTCGCCGGCGTGCGCCCGGTCGACTGGCGCTATCGGTTCGGCGAGCATTTTGCGCTGGGCGCATTTCTGGGCGTGGCGCGCTACGATCTGGCAACGCCGGCCTATTCGCTCTACGGCGGCCTCGGTGCGCAGTGGCGCAACGTGTTGCCGGGGTGGGATCTGGGCGCGGATTTCAAGTACGCGCAGAACGTGGCGCGTGACCACGTCCTGCCCACCGATCCCCAAGGCGTGCGCCCGGACAGCTTCTACAAAATCGAGAATCTGGTCTTCTACGTCGCGCGGCATTTTTGATGCTGTGGGTGGTCATTGCCGACGCGAGCCTTGCCGGGCCGCGCCTCAGGCCGTAGCATCGCGCGGCTTATGCGCACGAATTACTGTGGTTATGTCGATGAGTCCCTGACCGGGCAAATGGTGGTCGTTGCCGGCTGGGCGCAGCGCCGCCGCGACCACGGTGGCGTTATCTTTGTCGATCTGCGTGACCGTACCGGTCTGCTGCAAGTGGTGTTCGATCCGGATCGCGCCGCCGTGTTCGCAGCCGCAGAGCGGGTGCGCAACGAGTATGTACTCAAAGTCACGGGGATGGTGCGCGCGCGGCCGCAAGGCACCGCCAATGCCAACCTTCAATCAGGCCAGATCGAAGTGCTGTGCCATGAACTCGAAATTCTGAACCGCTCGGAGCCGCTGCCGTTTCAGCTCGATGAGGCGGTGAGCGAAGACGTACGCCTGCGCTTTCGTTACCTCGATCTGCGCCGTCCCGAGATGCGGGAGCGCCTGCTGCTGCGCCATCGCATCACGCGTGCCATGCGGCAGTACCTGGATGACGCGGGGTTCGTCGACATCGAGACGCCGATGTTGTCCAAGGCGACGCCGGAAGGCGCGCGCGATTATCTGGTGCCGAGCCGCACGCATGCGGGCAAGTTCTTCGCGCTGCCGCAATCGCCGCAGATCTACAAGCAGCTGCTGATGATCGCCGGGTTCGACCGGTACTATCAGATCGTGCGTTGCTTTCGCGACGAGGATCTGCGCGCCGACCGGCAGCCCGAGTTCACGCAGCTCGATATCGAGACGTCGTTTCTCGATCAGGGCGATATCCAGAAACTCATGGAAGTGTTGGTCCATCAGCTGTTCAAAACGGTTTTAAACGTCGACCTGCCGAGTCCGATGCCGCGCTTGAGCTACGCGGAAGCGATGCGTCGTTTCGGCTCCGACAAGCCGGACCTGCGGATCCCCTTGGAACTGGTCGACGTGGCCGACCTGGTCAAGGGATGTGATTTCAAAGTCTTCGCCGGACCGGCTGCAGACCCGAAGGGCCGCGTCACGGCGCTGCGCGTACCCAAGGGCGGGGCGCTCACGCGCAAACAGATCGACGACTATACCGCGTACGTGGCGCGCTACGGTGCGCGGGGTCTCGCGTACGTCAAGGTCAATGAGGTTGGAAAAGGTCGCGATGGATTGCAGTCCCCCATCCTCAAATTCTTGAGCGACGCTGCGGTCACCGGCATTCTCGAGCGCACCGGCGCCGTCGACGGCGATCTGATTTTCTTCGGCGCGGACAGCGCCAAGGTCGTGAGCGATGCTTTGGGTGCACTGCGCCTGAAGGTCGGGCAGGACCAGGGGCTGGTCGCGCCGGGTTGGGCGCCGTTGTGGGTCGTCGACTTCCCGATGTTCGAATGGGATGCGGAGACGAATCGCTGGATGGCGGTGCATCATCCCTTCACGAGCCCGGCCAATCTGGATGCGGCCGCGCTCAAAGCGAATCCGGGCGAGGCCGTGGCGAAGGCCTACGACATGGTGCTGAACGGTTCGGAGATCGGCGGCGGCTCGGTGCGTATTCACAACCAAGAGCTGCAATCCACGGTCTTCGACATGCTTGGCATCTCCACCGAAGAGGCGCGTGCGAAGTTTGGTTTCCTGCTGGACGCGCTCAAGTTCGGCGCGCCGCCGCATGGCGGCATCGCCTTCGGCCTGGATCGTCTCGCCATGCTGATGGCGGGAGCGGAGAGCATCCGCGACGTGATTGCGTTCCCGAAGACGCAGACCGCCGCCGACCCGATGATGGAAGCGCCGACCGAAGTGAGCGAAGCCCAGCTGCGCGAAGTGCACATCCGGGTGCGCACGCCGCCGAAAGTCGAGTAGGCGTTGCAGACTCAGAAGCGGCCGGAGTCCGTCCTCGTCGTGATTTACACGCTCGGGGGCGAGTTCCTGCTGCTCGAACGGCGCAAGCCGCCGGGCTTCTGGCAATCGGTGACCGGCAGCCTCGAGTGGGGCGAGAGCGCCGACCTCGCCGCACGGCGCGAAGTCATCGAAGAGACCGGTATCACGCAGGGCGTGCTGGTCAATCTGCAATGGACGCAATCCTTCGAGATCTGGCCGTCCTTCGGCAAGATCTATGCACCCGGCATCACACGCAACCTCGAGCATGCATTTTCCTTGCGCTTGCAGCATCGCGAGGATGTGACGTTGAGCGAACGCGAGCACCTGCAGTATCTGTGGCTGCCGGGCGCCGAAGCATTGCTCAAAGCGTCGTCGAATACGAATCGCGCCGTCATCCGCGGGCTGCAAGCCTGACGTGACCACACTGGCGGTTTACGTCCACGGACTCTGGATGACGGGGCTCGAGGGCATCGTCTTGCGACAACGTCTGCAGAAGCGCTTCGATGCCCAGACGCTGGCAGTACGCTATCGCTCGGTGTCCCTTGACGTGGCGAGCAACGCGCGCGAGATCGCCGCATGCCTGCGAACGCAGCGCGCCGATACCATGCACCTGGTGGCGCACAGCCTCGGTGGCCTGGTGGTGCTCAAGATGTTCGAACAGGGAGCGGCAGCGTGGCTGCCGCCGGGCCGGATCGTGTTGCTCGGTTCGCCGGTGCAAGGCAGTCGTGCGGCCATATCGCTTGCGCGCCTGCCGCTGGGGCGCCGGATCATGGGCCGCAGCGTGCGCGACGAATTGCTCACGCCGCGCGTGCGGCGCTGGAGCGGTCAGCGCGAATTGGGTGTCATTGCCGGCACCCTGTCGCTCGGCCTCGGCCGCCTGGTCGGCGTCGGCGGTCACGAGCCGTACGGCGGGCCGTACGGCGAGCCAAACGACGGTACCATCTATGTGAACGAAACGCGCATCGAGGGGGCCAGCGATCATCTTCTGATGCCGGTGAGTCACAGCCGGCTGCCGTTTGCGGAATCGGTGGCCGATCAGACCGCCGCATTCCTCGCGACGGGTCGCTTCATGCGTCCTGATCAAGTTCCTTGAGCCGGAATAGGAGATCCAGGGCCTCACGTGGGCTGAGCGAATTGGGATCTGCGGCGCGCAGGGCTTCAAGCACCGGCGGCGTTGCAGCGGGTGCGAACAGCGCCAATTCCGCTTGCGGCGAATCACGGCTGCGTAAGGCATCGCGCTCGCGCTCGAGTTCGGTCAGGTAGCGGCGCGCCTGTGCGGTGACGCTCTTGGGGATGCCGGCAAGGGCTGCGACCTGCAGCCCGTAACTCTGACTCGCGGGCCCCGCCTTGACGCTGTGCAGGAACACCAGCTGCTCACCATGCTCGACGGCTTCGACATGGACGTTGGCGACGCCGGGCGCCTCGGCGGCAAGACTCGTGAGCTCGAAGTAGTGAGTCGCGAATAACGTAAAGGCGCGTACCTTGCGTGCGATGTGCGCCGCGCAGGCCCACGCCAGCGACAGGCCGTCGAAGGTGCTGGTACCGCGTCCTACCTCGTCCATCAACACCAGGCTGCGCTCGGTGGCGTTGTGCAGGATGTTGGCCGTTTCGGTCATCTCCAGCATGAAGGTGGAGCGGCCGCCGGCGAGATCGTCCGAGGCACCGATGCGCGTGAAGATGCGATCGAGGGGGCCGAGCACGGCGCGGCGCGCCGGGACGAAGCAGCCGACATGCGCGAGTATCACGATCAAGGCCGTCTGGCGCATGTAGGTGCTCTTGCCGCCCATATTGGGGCCGGTGATGATGAGCATTCGCCGCGCGTCATCGAGTTCGAGATCGTTGGGAATGAAGGGCGCGCGGGAGGCCCGTTCCACCACCGGATGGCGACCCGCTTCGATGTGCAGCACGGCCTCGCTCGTCAGCGTCGGCTCGATGCAGTCGAGGGTGCGCGCGCGCTCCGCAAAGCACGCCAGGACGTCGAGTTGCGCGAGCGCAGCGGCGGTGGCTTGAAGCGCTCCGAGACTGTCGCACAACGTCGTGAGAATGGCCTCGTAAAGCAGTCGTTCCCGCGCCAGCGCCTTGTCCCGGGCGCCCAGCACCTTGTCCTCGAATGACTTGAGTTCGGCCGTGATGAAGCGCTCCGCCGATTTGACGGTCTGGCGGCGAATGTAATGGGCCGGCACGGCATCGGCCTGGGCCCGATTCACTTCGATGAAGAAGCCCTGCACGCGATTGAAGCCGAGCTTGAGGCTTGCAAGGCCTGTCTGTTCGCGTTCCTGACGCTCAAGATTCAACAGAAATTTCTCGGTATCGCCGCCGAGCAGTCGCAATTCGTCGAGTTCCGCATCGTAGCCTTGCGCGATCACACCGCCGTCACGCAGGAAGTGCGGCGGCGCCGCCATGACGGCACGCTCCAGCAGCGCATGCTGCTCGGCATGCGCGTCGATTGCTGAATGCAACTGACGCAGCAACGCCGCATCGGCCGTTTCCAGAATCAATCCAAGTTGCGCGCGCAGCGCCGGCAGCACGGCCAGCGACGCGCGTAGTTGGGTGAGGTCACGCGGTCGCGCCGAGCGCAATGCCACGCGCGCCAGGATGCGTTCCAGATCACCGACCGCACGCAGCTTTTCCGACAGCTTCTCGAAGCAGGCGCCATCCGCGCAGCCGGCCACTGCGCGGTAGCGCTGGCGGAGAATTGCATGGTCACGCACCGGCCTGTTCAACCACCTTCTCAACAACCGGCCGCCCATGGCAGTGGTCGTGGTATCGAATACACCGGCCAAGGTCAGATCTGGCAGGCCCGCCAGGCTTTCGTCGATTTCCAGATTGCGGCGAGTGGCCGGATCCATGATCAGCGCCGCATCGCGCTCCTCCGTGCTCAGCGCCAGGAGATGCGGCAGGGCGGACTTTTGTGTTTCGCGCACATAGGCGAGCAAGGCACCGGCGGCCGCGATGGCCTGTTGCTTGTTGGCACAACCGAAGCCTTGCAGATCATGGGTCTTGAATTGATCGATGAGCGCACGCGTGGCGGATTCCAGCTCGAAATGCCAGGGCGCGCGCAGCGTCATGGTGCGGTCGCTGCCGCCGTGCGCGGCCAGCGCCGGCGCGTCGCCGTCCGGCGCCAGCAGTTCGGCGGGTCGCAGTCGCTCTACTTCAGCGGCGAGCGCCGCGAGACTCTCGACCTGCATGACGCTGAAGCGGCCAGCCGACAGATCGAGCCACGCGATCCCAAAGACTTGGCCGGCGCCACAGATGCTGGCGAGCACGTTGTCGCGACGCTCCTCGAGCAAGGCGTCGTCCGTGATGGTGCCAGGCGTGACGATACGTACCACCTCACGTTCCATCGGTCCCTTGCCGCTGGCCGGCTCGCCGCGCTGCTCACAGATGGCCACTGACTCGCCCTTGCGCACCAGCTTGGCGAGATAGCCGTCGAGGGTGACGACCGGCACGCCCGCCATGGGGATGGGTGCGCCGGCCGAGGCGCCACGCTGCGTGAGCGCGATATCGAGCAGACTCGCGGCGCGGCGCGCGTCGTCGTAGAACATCTCGTAGAAATCACCCATGCGATAGAACAGCAGAACGTTCGGGTGCTGGGACTTGATGCGCAGGTACTGCTGCATCATGGGGGTGTGGCCGGGGTCGGTATTGGGTCCGGTGGCAGGGTATTGGGTCATTGGATCAGATTAGCTACAGCAGCTCCCCTTCCCGGAGCGAAGGGCGCTCAGCCTAGTCTAGCGACGCTCGCGCGCCAGTTCCTTCCGGTAGATGACACCGGCCTTCATGACGAAACCCACATGCTCCGTCGCTCTTATATCGGCGAGAGGATCACCCGGCACCGCCACCAGGTCCGCCAGCTTACCGGCCTCAATGGTCCCGATGCGATCCTGCCAGTGGATGATTTCGGCATTGATCCGCGTGGCAGACACCAGGGCCGACATCGGCTTCTCGCCGAGCCCTACGCGAGTCCAGAATTCCCGCGCATTGAGACCGTGCGGGATGACCGGAGCGTCAGTTGCCAGACCGATCGGCAGGCCCGCGGCCAGCGCCCGGCGAAAGGCCCCTTCTGCCATGGTGCGCAACTGGCGCATTCGCTCCATCTCCGCAGGTGGGATCGACGCGTTGCGCTTCTCATCCAGGTTTGCTGCCAGAAGGGCCAGTGTCGGGACGTAATAGGTACCGGGACGGCTCTTGAGCAGGGCGATTGCCTCGTCATCCAGGCCCGAGCCGTGGTCAATCGTATGCACGCCCGCGCGTATGGCCGCTTTGATGCCTTCCGCGCCGTGCGCATGGGCCGCCACGTCCCGTCCCCATCGGGTTGCCTCGACGACTGCCGCCCGCAGTTCCTCCTCGGAGTACTGCTGGGCTCCCGTAATCAGCACTGCGGACGCCACGCGGGAGATGACCAGCGGCCACAGTCCCGAGTGCGCGCCCGCCCGGGCCAGGAACACGAAGTAGAGCCCGAATCCGAGGCCGGACAGCACCGCGAGGGCGAGGACAGTGGGTCCGACGCGCCCGTGCGGCTGGTCGTCGGTGGTGCGGCTGACGAGCACGACCGCGAACAGGCCCAGGGCGATGCCTGCCCAGGCCAGCGCGTGCGGACGCTCACCGATGACCAGCCCCACCGCGACCGGCACGACGGCCGCGAGCACCGCGGTGGTCGGG
>CAZZZU010000058.1:0-26284 GCA_964658805.1 uncultured Steroidobacteraceae bacterium | reverse complement strand
GCTGACGTGCACGTCGCACCGGCGCTGCTTGATTACGTCCAGGCGCTGATCGCACATTCGCGGCGCTCGCCGGCGCAGGCCGGTCTGTCGCCGCGTGCTGCCATCGGCCTGCTGCGTGCAGCGCGCGCCTGGGCGCTCATTGCCGGCCGTCACGCGGTGATGCCTGAACATGTGCAGGCGGTGTTCGCCGCGGTGGTCGAACACCGCGTCCGGCAGCGCGCCGGCGACATCTGCGCTGCGCAGCGGCTGCTCGAGGCCGTACCGGTTCCTTGACCACCCTGCGGCAAGCAGCCGGACGTCGTCTGCGGGCGTGGGCCGCACGCCGTCACGGCCGCGACGTATTGCCGCTCGTGATTCACCGCAGGCGCATCTACATACTCCCGACCCGCTTCGGCATGATGCTCGCGACGATTCTGGTCGCCATGTTGATCGCCGGCCTCAACTACAACAGCAACCTCGGCCTCGCATTCGCTTTCCTGATTGCCAGCCTGTCGCTGGTTACCATGCACCACTGCAATCGCAATCTGCTGGGCCTGAGCGTCGATGCGTCGACCGAGGTCGATGCGGTGGCCGGGCGGCAAACCACGCTCCGCTTCGTCCTGCGTAATGCGTCTGCGGTGGACCGCCGCGACGTCGAAATCCGTTGCTTCGAAGCTGCCGCCATCGGCAGCGTGACCTCGCAGGATGCGGCCACGGTGCTGGTCTCGGCGCCCTCAGCGTCGCGCGGTGTACGCCGCCTGGAACAATTCGAGCTGCGCACTTTGTACCCGTTTGGCTGGTTTTACGCTTGGACTTACGTGCACAGCGCCATCACCATCTTTACCGCGCCCGAGCCGCGCGGTCAGCGCGTGCTGGCAGCGGCGGGTGCACACGGCGCCACGTTTCACTCGGAATCCGCCGGCGATGAAGACTTTTCCGGCCTGCGCACGTACCAACCTGGCATCCCGTTGAAGCACATGGCCTGGAAGGTGCTCGCCCGTGGCGGCGAAGCGGCCGTGCGTAGCTACTCGAGTCTGGCTGCGCAACCGGAATGGCTGGAATGGGGCCTGCTCGAGGGACTCGGTGATGAGGCGCGGCTGTCGCAACTTGCGCTGTGGATCGATCAATGCGACGGCGCGCAGCGCGCTTACGGCCTGCGGATGCCGCAGGTGGAGATCCAGCCTGGCAGCGGTCAGGCGCACCGGCTGGCATGCTTGCGCGTGTTGGCGCGCCACGGCAGTGTCTGAATGAGCGTCGCACGCTTGTCATTCGCGCGGCTCGCGAGCATCAGCACCTGTCTGGCGTTGGCATTGCTCGCCCACGTAACGACCTTGCCCATCTGGGTACTCCTGGTGGTGGCTGCCTGCATCGCGCTGCGTCTGCTGCTGTCGCATCGCGGCCGCAACACGTTGCCGCGAGGCACGCTGCCGGCCGTCGCGATCGCGGTCATGGCGTTGTTATTCCTGCGCTTCCGAACCTTCAACGGTCTGGCCGCCGGCACCGCCCTGCTCGCCCTGATGGCGGGCCTCAAATTGCTCGAGTCCAGGGACCAACGCGATCTTTACATCATTGCGCTGATCATTTATTTCGCGAGCGTGTCGGCGTTGCTGGAAAGCGATTCGTTTTGGTTGCTGGCCTACCTCATCGGCGTGTGCTGGGTCACGACCGTCGCGATGCTCAGGTTGACCACATCGCAAGCCGGCCTGGACTGGACCGGCAGCGCGCGCTACGGCGGCCGGATCCTGGCCCAGGCACTGCCTCTCGCGATCATCTTCTGGCTGCTGTTCCCACGCCTCTCGACGCCCATGTGGCGCACGCCGCTCGGTACCGAAATTGCGACCACTGGCCTGGGCGACAGCATGAGTCCTGGCGACATCACACAGCTCGCCAATTCCGACGAGGTGGCATTCCGTGTGCACTTTGCCGCGCTGGTGCCGCCGGCTGCGCAGCGTTACTGGCGCGGCCCCGTCATGCACGATTTTGACGGACGCACCTGGCGCGGCGGCGCCCACAGCCCGCTCAATGGTCCCCCCATGCAGATACACGGCGCCGGGTATACCTACACGGTCAACCTGGAACCGCATTCGCACAACTGGCTCTTCGTACTCGACTATCCACTCGAATGGGACCTGCAACGCGCCCGCCTGAATGCCGACAACACGCTGGTACAGCCCGATATCGTGGCGCGACCCATGGACCTGCAGGCCACCTCGTATCCCGAGGCAAGCTTCCCGGGTCAGCTCGGCAAAAACGAACGTGCGCGTGATACGCGGCTGCCGCGCGAGCGCAACCCGCGCACGCTGGAGTTCGCCGGGCGTCTGCGCGCCGAACATTCGGACGACATGGAGTTCGTGCGCGCCATCCTGCAGAAGTTCGCGGATGAGCCGTACTACTACACCTTGACGCCGCCCAAGCTCGCCGACGACTCGGTCGACGACTTTCTGTTCAATACCAAACGCGGCTTTTGCGGTCATTACGCGTCCGCGTTCGCCGCCCTGACGCGTGCCGTCGGGATCCCGACGCGCGTCGTGACCGGGTATCACGGTGGCATGTTCAATCAGTTCGGCGATTATTGGATGGTGCGACAAAGCAACGCCCACGCCTGGGATGAGATCTGGATCGAGGCGCGCGGCTGGGTGCGCATCGACCCCACAGCGTCGATCGCGCCCGCACGCATCGAGCGAGAGGCCAGCAATGCACTCAGCTCCAACGAGCCGCTGGCTGTGGGTCATCGGCCGTTACCGTGGTTGCTGGAGGCGCGGCTGCGCCTGGATGCGCTTCGCGCCATGTGGCGGGAACGTATTTTGAGCTATGACCAGACGTCGCAGAACCGGCTGCTAGAGTTCCTGCACGTGCCTGAACCGGACGGACAGAAGCTCGTGATGCTGTTGGCAGTCTCGTTAGCCGCCATCCTGGCGTGGCTGACGTGGCAGGTGCGGCGTGAACTCGAGCCGCGTTCGAAGGATGTGGCGACCCAAGCCTACACACGCATGTGCGCCAAGCTGGCTCGCATCGGCCTGCCGCGCCAGGCCTATGAAGGACCCGAGGGCTATGCCGCACGCATCGCACTGGCACGCCCGGATCTGGCCGGAGCGGTGCTCGCGCTCTGCCGGCACTACGCAGCGCTGCGTTATGCAGCGCCGCCGGCGCGCATCAGCGCCGCCCAGTTGAGCATCGCAGTGCGCGCCTTCCGTCCGGCCAAGGCGCGCGCCAAGCCTGGCTGATCGCCAATCCGACTTAGGCCGCAAGATTCTCGCGAGTGTGCTGAAACTGAATGCCCGGCCAGCGTTCTTCGGTCAAACTCAAATTGACCCGCGTCGGTGCGAGATACACCAATTCGCCCGCATGATCGATCGACAGATTGTCGTACGCTTTGACGCGAAACTCGGCCAGACGCTTTTCGTCATCGAGGCGCACCCAGCGCGCCATGGCGACGTTGATGGGCTCAAAGACGCATTGTACGCCGTACTCATCCGCGAGCCGAAACGCCACCACCTCGAATTGCAATTGGCCGATGGCCCCCAGAATCAGATCGTTGTTGCGCAACGGCTTGAACAGTTGCGTCGCGCCCTCTTCGCACAGTTGCGATAGACCTTTCTGCAACGCCTTCATGCGCAGCGGATCCTTCAGCACCGCGCGGCGGAACAGCTCCGGCGCAAAATTCGGAACACCGGTAAAGGTCAGGTTCTCGCCCTCGCTGAAGGTGTCGCCGATGTTGATGGTGCCGTGGTTGTGCAGGCCAATGATATCGCCGGCGAAGGCCTCCTCGGCCTGACTGCGATCGGCCGCCAGGAACGTGAGCGCGTCAGCGATGCGCACGTCTTTTTTGAGGCGCACATGCCGCATGCGCATACCGCGCGAGTATTTACCCGAACACAACCGCATGAACGCGATGCGGTCGCGATGACCCGGGTCCATATTGGCCTGGATCTTGAATACGAAACCGGTAAGTTTGGATTCCGCCGCCTCGACCGAACGCTGCAAGGTCGGCCGGGGCATCGGGGGCGGTGAGTAACGCACGAAAGAGGACAACAGTTCGCGCACGCCGAAATTGTTGACGGCGGAGCCAAAGAATACCGGCGTCTGCTGCGCGGCGAGGTATTTCCCGGGATCGAATGTGGGGCTCGCGCCGCGTACCAATTCGACCTCTTCCATGAACAGTCGATAGCGATCGCCCAGCAATTCGCGCGCCGCGTCGCTGTCCAGGCCGTCGATGGTCTCATGCGTGCCCATACGCCCCTTCTCGGTCGGTACGTACACGTAGATCCGATCTTCGATGAGATGATAGACCCCGAGCAGATCACGCCCCATGCCGATGGGCCAGGTCATGGGCGCACACTGCACCTTGAGCACCCGCTCGATCTCGTCGAGAAGATCGATGGGCGACCGGCCTTCCCGGTCCAGCTTGTTGACGAAGGTCATGATGGGCGTATCGCGCAAGCGGCACACCTCCATGAGTTTGATGGTGCGCTCCTCCACGCCCTTCGCGCAGTCGATCACCATCAGTGCCGAATCGACCGCCGTCAGAGTACGGTAGGTGTCCTCGGAAAAATCCTCGTGGCCCGGGGTGTCGAGGAGATTCACGATGCAGCCCTCGAAAGGAAACTGCATCACCGACGAGGTAACGGAAATACCGCGCTGTTGTTCGAGTCGCATCCAGTCCGACGTCGCGTGGCGTGTCGCCTTGCGACCTTTGACCGTGCCCGCCATCTGAATGGCGCCGCCGAACAACAGTAACTTCTCGGTCAGTGTGGTTTTACCCGCATCGGGGTGAGAGATGATCGCAAAAGTTCTTCGGCGCTTGATTTCGTTGACAAATTCAGATTCAGTCACCAGCACATTTCCATACGTCAACCTTGTTTGTGTTCTCGTCCGAGAACCTTGCGCAGCACCGCTGCATCCTCCCGTCCCGCCGCAGCCTGATAGTAGCCGCGGCGTATTCCGACCTGCTCGAAACCGAGAGAATAATAGAGGCGCGCCGCGCCCGTGTTCGAGGGACGCACTTCGAGAAAGGCTTCATACATGCCGGCGGCTGCCGCACGCTCCAGCAGGTACAACATGATCCTGCGCGCGAAGCCGCGACAGCGATATTCCGCGCGCACGCAAACATTCAGGATATGGGCTTCCCCGGCGCCCACCGACATGATGCCGTAGCCGCCGATGTCACCGCCCACGTCGACCAGGCGGCATACGTAACCCACTCGCAGGCAGTCGCGAAAAATCCCCTCGCTCCAGGGAAACGCATAAGACGCGCGCTCGATCGCCACCACCACCGGCACGTCCAGCTCGTGCATGGGCCGGATCTCGAGGCTCGAAAATTCAGACTCCCGCTTAACGCTCGACACGCGCACTCACCTGACGGGCGAATTTAAGATCCTCCCACGCTTTACGCTTATCTTCAGGTAGGCGCAAGAGATCGGCGGGATGATAGGTGATCACGAGCGGTAAGCCGAGCGCGCCGTACCGATGCACTCGTTGGCGCATCGCGTCGACCTCCAAACTTGTCCGCAGCAAGGCCTGTGCCGCGACCTGGCCGACTGCCAACATGACCTTCGGCTGCAGCAACTCAATCTGGCGCTCGAGATAGGGCAAACATTTCGCAGTCTCGGCGGGCAACGGAGCACGCTTGTCAGGCGTACGACACTTCACCACGTTGACAATGAACACCTGCTCCCGGCTCAGACCGATGGCACGCAGCATCGCATCCAGGAGTTGACCCGCCGGGCCGATGAAGGGTTCGCCCTGGCGATCCTCTTCGTCACCCGGCGCCTCGCCCACGATCAGCCACTTGGCTGAACGACTGCCGCTGCCAAACACGGTCTGCGTGCGCGTGCGGCTCAGACTGCAGCGGACGCACCCTGCCACGCGCACTTCGAGTTCCGGCCAATCGACCTGCCAGTCTGGCTCTGCCGGCTCCGCGAGCGCAGGGTCCGGCGGCGGCATGCGCAGGCGCCATGCCTCGAGCCCCAACGCCGCGAGATACTCGCGACGCGCCACCTCCTTCATGTCACGCGTCCCACCGGACGCTTGCGTCTGCGCAGCTTCCGGTAAGCCCATACCGACGGCGCCGACAGGGCGTAAACCCCAAACAGGATCAGCAGACTGGTCGGCAGATGTGAAAAAATCAGAATGAACGCCAGCGGCACCAGCACGATGTAGGTGAACCGTACGCGCGCACCGGGATTGACGTTTTTGAAACTATGAAAGGCAAAGCGACTGATCATCAAAGCGCCTGCTGTGGCGGTCACGATGAAAGCCACAATCAAACCCGGCAACCCGATCGTGATTTGATCACTGGCGAGCCAGATCGAGGCGGCAACCACGGCCGCTGCCGCCGGACTCGGCAAACCCTCGAAGTAGCCTTTGTCGTGCGTCACACGCGAATTGAAGCGGGCCAGGCGCAGCGCCGCCGCCGCGGCATAAAAAAAGCACACCAGCCAGCCACCGCGTCGCCACAAAGGTCCGTATTCAGCAATCCGGGCCACGCCCCACTGATAGGTGACGATAGCGGGAGCCAGCCCAAACGACACCATGTCCGAGAGACTGTCGTACTCTTTGCCGAAATCGCTTGCGGTGTTGGTCCAGCGCGCCACGCGTCCATCCAGCATGTCGAATACCATGGCCACGAACACGGCAATGCCGGCGAGATCGAAGCGCAGGTCGATCGCCGCAACCACGGCGTAAAAGCCGCTGAACAAGGCGCCGGTGGTGAGCAGGTTCGGCAGCCAATACACGCCGCGCGGTCGCGTCTGAGAATCTTCCACGTCGCTCATTGGCGGGCATGATAGCAGGGGGGCTCATGTAAGATATGCAGCCATGCGTCTATCTCAATATCCGATCTCCACCCTCAAAGAGGTGCCCGCCGACGCCGAGGTGGTGAGTCATCAATTGATGCTGCGGACCGGCATGATCCGTCGGCTCGCAGCCGGCCTGTATGTCTGGCTGCCGCTCGGCCTGCGCACCTTGCGCAAAGTCGAACAGATCGTGCGCGAGGAGATGAACCGCGCGGGTGGGCTGGAACTCATCATGCCCACACTGCAGCCGGCCGAATTGTGGAAAGAATCGAATCGCTGGACCCAGTACGGGCCGGAGTTGCTGCGCTTCAAGGATCGCCACGAGCGCGAGTTCGTGTACGGCCCTACCCACGAAGAGGTCATCACCGACATCGCGCGCCGGGAACTGCGCAGTTACAAACAGCTGCCGGTCAACTTTTATCAGATTCAATCGAAATTTCGTGATGAGATTCGCCCGCGTTTCGGTGTCATGCGGGCGCGCGAATTTCTGATGAAAGATGCCTATTCTTTTCACACCGACGAGGCCAGTCTGCACGAGGGCTATCGCCTGATGTACGACGCCTACACCCGGATCTTCACGCGAATGGGCGTGAGCTTCCGGGCTGTGCAGGCGGACGGCGGCAGTATCGGCGGTGATACGTCGCAGGAATTTCACGTGCTCGCCGAGTCCGGCGAGGATGCCATCGCCTTTTCGGATACCGACGACTATGCCGCGAACGTCGAGGCGGCTGTCACGACGCGATCGGCCGCGGTGCGCGCTACCGGCAAGGCGGCGCTCGAGAGGGTGGCGACCCCGGAGGCTCGCACCATCGCCGCGCTGAGCGCGTTCCTCGGCGTCGCGGCGACGCAGTGCGTGAAGACGCTCATCGTCGACGGCAGCGAAAACGACGTGGTCGCATTGGTGGTACGCGGCGACCACGAACTCAATGCCGTCAAGGCGCAACGGCTGCCAGGCGTTGCGAGTCCGCTGCGAATGTCGTCGGCCGAGCGGGTACGAGCTGCCATGGGCACCGACCCCGGGTCGATCGGACCCATCGGTTTCAAAGGAACGCTCTACGTCGACCACAGCGCTGCGGCGCTGACCGATTTCGTCTGCGGTGCCAACGAGAAAGACGTGCACTACCGCGGCGCCAACTGGGGGCGCGATGTGCCTGACCCGGAGTCGGTCGACCTTCGCAACGTGGTCGTCGGCGACCCGAGTCCCAGCGGCCGCGGCACGCTCAAGATTGCCCGTGGCATCGAAGTGGGCCACATCTTTCAGCTCGGGCAGCTTTATAGCAAGGCGATGGGCGCAACCGTTCTCGACGAGCAGGGTAAAGCGGTGCCGATGTTCATGGGCTGTTACGGGATAGGTATGACGCGCGTCGTGGCCGCAGCGATCGAACAGAATCATGATGCCAACGGCATCATCTGGCCCGAAGCGCTTGCGCCCTTTCAGGTGGTGCTGGTCCCCATCAACTACCAAAAATCAACCGCGGTCCAAACCGCAGCCGATGCTCTATACCGCGATTTCAACGCAGCCGGCATCGACGTCTTGCTGGACGATCGCGACGCCCGTCCCGGCGTCAAATTTGCGGATTCGGAATTGCTCGGCATCCCGCATCGGCTGGTCATCGGTGATCGTTCCTTGAACGCCGGCAAACTGGAGTATCGACACCGCCGTGCAAGTGAGTCGCAGGAGATCGCCGTTGCTGACGCCGTTGCCTTCATTCAGCGCCTTTAACGCGCTTCGAAGCCGCGCGGCAAACTCTCCTCGGGTTCGACGTCAGCTTCCTCCACCGCCTGCACGCGCGCGTGCTCCGGGCCGCGTTCCAGCCAGTCACGCAACGTCTGTACCGCCGCGGGGTGTCCGCCCGCAAGCACGCGCACGCTGCCATCAGACATATTGTGCGCATATCCCCGCAGCTTGAGATCGACGGCCTCCTTGCACGTACTTTGTCTGAAAAACACGCCCTGAACCTTGCCGGTCACGCGAAAAGCACGGATGACGTCAGTCACGCGCGTCTGCGGTCAGTGCGTGGTCGCGGCCGCCGAGTCCGCGTGCTGCGCATTCGCCAATGCCGCCGCGGCGTGGTGTTTGGCCTGCATGGCGGCGAGGCGCGCGCGGGTGTATTCCTGCGCTTGCAAATGCGTCTCCGCACGAGCGATGTCGTGTTCGGCGGCCTCGTATTCAGGCGAAGTCGTGGCATTGGCGCCCGCCGTATGCGCCGCGGCGATGGCCTGGCGTGCGTCGCTCATTTCCTGCACGGGAGCGCTCGCGCAACCCGCCAGACAGACGACAAGAACAAAAACGGGGATGTGGCGCAGCATAGCGAGACGCGACACTAACAACAGCGGCCGGAGCCGTCAAACAAGCGGCCGATATACAATAGGACGCGTGATGGCGCGCGTCAGCTACAGGTGCTGTGCAAAGCGTTGCGCCGACGCTGCACACATCGAACACATCCACATCCAGCCGCGAACTTAAGCAATGAATGAGATTTTGGTTTTGTATTATTCACGCCAAGGCAGCACCGCGGCGCTGGCACGGCAGGTGGCCCGCGGAATCGGCGCCATAGCTGGCTGTGAGGCAGTCTTGCGCACCGTACCCCCGGTTTCGCACACCACGGAGCGCATCGACCCGCCCGTGCCGGACCAGGGTCCGCCGTTCGCCAGCCACGCCGACCTCGAGCGCTGCGCAGGTCTGGTGCTCGGCAGTCCCACCCGCTTCGGCAATATGGCAGCGCCACTCAAGCATTTTCTGGATGGCACGAGCGCCTTGTGGATGAGCGGCGCTTTGGTCGACAAACCGGCTGCCGTGTTCACCTCCACACAGAGCATGCACGGGGGTCAGGAGACCACGCTCGTGTCGATGATGTTGCCGCTCCTGCATCACGGCATGGTGCTCGTCGGATTGCCGTACACCGAAGCCGCGCTCAACACGACGCGCAGTGGCGGCACCCCGTACGGCGCGAGCCACGTTGCCGCGGTCGCGGGGTCCGCACAGTTGAGCGAAGCAGAAGCGCAGCTTGCGCAGGCGCTCGGCAAACGGGTCGCCTCGATCGCTGCAGCGCTCAGCGCGCGCCGCCTGGCCGACCCCGTTTGAACACCGCGGTCCGCGCACGCAGCTGGACTGTCTGGCTGTGGCTCGCGATTGCGTTGACGCTCGTCGGCTGGGCGCGGGCGGGCTACTCCTGGCAACTCTGTCTGCTCGCGGCGCTGCCGCTGGCTGCACCGTTGCCGGGGCTGTTGCGAGGCCGGCGCCACACGTATGCATGGGCCACGTTGTTCGCCGTGCCCTATCTGATGTTTGCGCTGACCGAAACGCTGGCCAATCCGCGCGCACGCTGGATCGGCGGGGCGAGCCTGTTGCTCGTATTCGCGTGGTTTTGCGCTATGGTTTTATTTCTGCGTGCTTCTCGAGCGCGTCCCGAATAAAGGGCACCGTCAGCCGCCGCTGCGCGGCCAAGGAAGCCACATCGAGCGCATCGAGAATGCCAAGGAGCGTGGGCAAGTCCCGCGGCATACGTCGTAGCAAGTATTCTGCCGTTTCCGCAGGCAGTTGCAGACCCTTCTGTGCAGCGCGCAATTCAAGCGCTTGCATTCGCCCCGCATCATCCAGTTCATGCAATTGATAAACCATGCAGCTGGCAGCCCGTGAGCGCCAATCGTGCAGGCCCCAGGCAGCATGCCGCGGCGCCTGGCTCGCGGCAAACACCAGTCGCGTGCGCAGCTCTACCGCGTGGTTGAATATCTCGAACAGAGCCCCTTCCCACTCTGCATCGCCCGCCACGGCATCGACGTCGTCCAGACACAAGACGCCGGCGCGTTCGAATCCCTGCAACGCTGCCGGCGGCAGTCCGGCGCGCGCCAACGGAAAATACGCAGCCTCGGCCGGCGCGGCCGCACACATCGCCTGCAACAAATGTGTCTTGCCGGAACCGGCGGCACCCCATATCCAGATGGGCGAGGCGCCGCTACCTTTGAGCGCCGTCAGCAACTCGTCATTGTCACCACCGGCAAAGTTCTCGAAGTGGGCGTCGCTGCGCAGCTGCACGCCGAGTGGCAGCTGTTTCATACGCGCTGCATGCCGTGTGCGATGGCGCGCCGGCTGTAGGCCAGCACATAGTCGATTCCGCTGACTACCGTGGTGGCGAATACCAAGGCACCCAGCCACACGAGCATTTCCGCCGAGGGTGTACCGTAACCAGCGCGTCCAATCACGCCAAGGATAAATACGACCTGGAGCAGGGTGTTCAACTTGCTGATCGCAGACGGATGCGCCGTGAGTTTGCCGACGTAATAGCGATACGCGAGGGCACCGCCGATAATGATCAGGTCCCGCGCCACCGCCGTTATGGTGAGCCACGCGGGAATGAGCTCGACCCAGGTCAGCGCAACGAACAGGGTGACCAACAAGAGCTTGTCTGCGATGGGATCGAGAATGCCGCCCAGTTGACTCTGCCAGCCGAAGCGCTTCGCCAGAAAACCATCTGCGGCGTCAGAGCAGGCAGCCAACGCAAACAGCACCACACTCAGCGCGAACTGCCGGCTGGCAAGACTCCAGGCCACCGGAATCACCAGCCCGATCCTGATCAGGCTAATCAGATTCGGCAGGTAAGACCAGCGTGACTTCACGCGCTCAACGGCGCAGCTGAAACCGCTGGATCCCATTGTCGCCGCCTGCGACAGGCTGCAGTCGTCCGCTGAGAGACAAAGCACGCAAGAGGGCGTCGGCACCGCCACGGGTCGCAAGGTGAAACCGCACCACATCCCCGGTCAGCGACGCAACGCCGACGTGCGAGATCGAGGTCAGCGATTCGAGGTAAGTTTCGACATTGGCATACTCGCGCAAATTCGTGACGCCGGCGACATCGATATCGATGGGCGCAGAACTGCCGGTGGCGGAAAACATGCCCGCATACAGATCCGCGACCCGATTCGGACCTTCGATCGTGCCGGCATACTCACTGCCTCGATCCTGAAACTGATGGCTCCATCGAACGGCGGCGGTGCCGGTAAGTCCACTGGCGCGGCCGATCAACACGCCCTCGCCGCCGAGCTTGCGGCCGATGTCGACGAGCGCGCCGGTCGATCCACCGTTGATGCTCGCGAAATCCAGGTGGTAGCGCTGCACATCACCCGCCGTCGGCCAGGTCAGCGGCAGACCGCGGTTTGACGCAGCTGCATCGATTGATGCTTTGAGCTCCGAGGTATCCTCCGCCGTCAACACCACGCCGTTCTGTGCACTGGTCTGCGCGGCGACCAGAATGACGGTCGTCGGGCGATCGCTGCCCCAGATGGGCTGATTGTTCTGCGCCAGCCAGCGTTCGATGGCGGCACCGTCGAACGCAACCCAGATTTGACCATCGGCCGCATTGCGATACTGCTGCACGTAGCGTCGTGCGCCTGAAATCAACGGTGCGAGCGCCGCGTCTTGCTCGGCAGAGCGGTGTCCGGTCACGCGCACCAGGACGCTGCGCATGGCCGTCTGGAACGCGGCACTCAACCCCGCCTCGGAGCGGTCGGCTGCCGGTGCAGTGACTTGATATATTTCAGCTCGCGTGGTGGCCAAACTCGGCTGCGCGAAGCAGAGCCAGCACACACTCAAGGAGACGAGAACCGCCTGCCAACTGCGTCGAACGATGGGGAGACACTGCAACATGGTGATATCGCATAAAATAACACAGCTCAACGATTCGCCGCCCGCCAAGGACCCCCGAAATGACCGAACGTACTCCCGCTACCTACCGCAACGCCGGTGTCGACATCGATGCGGGCGATGAGTTGGTGGAGCGCATCAAGCCGCACGTCAAGCGCTCGATGCGTCCTGAGGTACTCGGCGGCATCGGTGGCTTCGGCGCTTTGGTGGAGGTGCCGTTGGATCGCTACAAGAAGCCCGTGCTCGTATCAGGCACCGACGGCGTCGGCACCAAACTGCGCGTCGCCATCGACACCGGTCGCCATGACGGGGTGGGTATCGATCTGGTCGCGATGTGCGTGAATGACGTCGTCGTGCAAGGCGCCGAGCCGCTCTTCTTCCTCGACTACTACGCCAGCGGCAAGCTCGACGTCGCGATCGGTGAGCGCGTCATAGCCGGCATCGTCGAGGGCTGCGTGCAGGCCGGTTGCGCGCTGGTGGGCGGGGAAACCGCTGAAATGCCCGGCATGTATGCAGGCGAGGATTACGACCTCGCAGGCTTCTGTGTCGGCATCGTGGAGAAAGACGCCATCATCGACGGCAGCCAGACGCGCGCCGGTGATGTGGTGCTGGGGTTGCCCTCCTCCGGTCCGCACTCGAATGGCTTTTCATTGATCCGCAAAATACTGGCGGATTCCGCGGCACGCTTGGGTTCGCACCTCGACGGCAAACCGTTGCTCGACTGTCTGATGGAGCCTACACGGATTTACGTCAAGCCCGTACTCGAGCTCATGAAGCGAATCACCGTACACGGGGTTTCGCACATCACCGGTGGCGGCCTGGTAGACAACATCCCACGCGTCATCCCGGCAGGCTTGGAGGTCGTGCTCGAACGCAAAGCCTGGCGGCGCGAGAGTGTGTTCGAGTGGCTGCAACATCAAGGGAATGTGGCGGACGCCGAAATGTATCGCGTCTTCAATTGTGGCATCGGCATGACCATTCAGGTTGCGGCCGCCGACGCGAATACGGCAATCGAGGTGTTGAAGAGTTTTGGGCAGGAAGCGCTGGTGATCGGCGCAGTCGCGGCGGGCTCGCGCGGCGTCGTCATCGTCTGACGTAGCGGTGCGACAGCCTATCGTCATCTTGATCTCAGGCCGCGGCAGCAACATGCGGGCCTTGCTGCACGCGAGCCTTGCATCCGACGCGCCATTCCGGGTGGCAGAAGTGTTCGCCGACAAGCGCGACGCGCCGGGCCTCGACTGGGCACGCGAGCACGGTATTCCGGCACAAGGCCTGACGCCGCGCCGCCACGAGGACCGCGCCGCTTTCGATCGCGAGCTGATGGCGAGCATCAATGTGCATGCGCCGGTGTTGGTGGTGCTGGCGGGATTCATGCGCATTTTATCGACGGAATTCGTGCATCACTATGCCGATCGGATGTTGAATATCCATCCTTCATTGCTGCCCAAGTACCCGGGTTTGCACACCCATCGGCGCGCGCTCGACGCGCACGATAAAGAACATGGCGCGACGGTGCATTTCGTCACCGCGGAACTGGACGCGGGGCCGCGCGTGCTCCAGGCGCGTGTGCGCGTGACAGCCGACGACACCGAAGAGACGCTCGCTGCGCGGGTGTTGATGCAAGAGCACGTGATCTACCCGCTGGCCGTGCAATGGTTTTGCCTGGACCGTTTGCGCTGCGCAAACGGTCAGGCGTGGCTGGATGGCAAGGCATTGGACGAGCCGGTGCGTTACGAAACGCTGGCCGAGGCGCAAGGATGACGCGCTTGCTCAATTGCTTCGCGCTGCTGGCATTCACGATGGGTTCCGCAACAGCACGGGCGGACAATACCTTTCAACCGTTTGCCGCGCATTACGAAGCCTATTGGAAAAGCATCAACGTGGGTGTCAGCGATCTGGAATTGAAACCAGACGATGCGCCGGATCACTACCGCTACGTCTGGACCGTCGAGGCGCGCGGCGTCTTCAGGATCGTTTACAACGACGCCGTGGTGCAGAGAAGCTGGCTGCGTATCGAGGGTGACCAGGTGTTGCCCATCAAGTACCACGGTGAACAGGGTGATGCTAGCGTCGACCTGAACTTCGATTGGGCCGACGGACGGGTGCGTGGCACGTCGGAAAAGAAACCCGTCGATCTGCCCGTGGACAAAGGCGTCCAGGACATCATGTCCATTCAGGTCGAGGTCATGCTCAGCCTGAAAAACGGGCGTTTGCCGAAAACCTTCGAAATACTGGAGAAGGACCAGCTCAAGTCATTCAACTATGCCAACGAGGGCACGGTGAAATTGGCGACCGTCGTGGGCGAACTCGACGCCATCGTGGTGACGAGTCAGAAGACCGGCAGCAACCGCATCTTGCGCATGTGGTTCGCACCCTCGCTCGGGTTCATGCCGGTGCAAGCTGAGCGTACGCGCGATGGCAAACTCGAGTTTGCCATGCGGTTACGAAGCATGAAACGGTGAGTTAGGTCTTCGGCAGCGTGACGCCGCGTTGACCCTGATACTTGCCGCCGCGATCGGCGTACGAAGTCTCGCAGACTTCATCTGATTCGAAGAACAGCATCTGCGCCACGCCTTCATGGGCATAAATCTTGGCGGGCAGCGGCGTGGTGTTGGAGAACTCGAGCGTCACGTGGCCTTCCCACTCGGGCTCCAAAGGCGTTACGTTGACGATGATTCCGCAGTTCTTGACGAACACACCGCTTTCGAGCGCGAAATTGCCAGCCTCGGGGACGGTGAGGCAGTACACATCGTGATCGCCGGCGATCGTTCGTATGGCTGCCACTTTGTGGTTGCGGTAGGCGGGCGTGCCTCGAAAATGCGCAATTACTGCCGGGAAACGGCGAAACACCGAACGATCACAACCCAGCAATTCCGCTGCCCCGCGAATCGACCCTGTATCATCGAGCGCACGCCTTACCGACACTTCAGAAATTTCCGAGCGCAGTCGAATACCACGCGCGACTTCTGCCTGCCTTGAACGCCTGCCGCCATCGTCCTTGGCCCATGCACGGATCATCAAGTCCGATTGGCGCGCACGTTCTCCAGGGTCCGCATATCGTTTGAGCATTGCTTGTCGATGAGCTTCCCGGGTTGCATCGGTAGGGTTACGCCGCGCCTCGATTAAACGTTCGCGAATTTCTTGGTATTTGGCGGTGTGCCAAAAGTTGGAGGCCCGCGCCGACTGCGTGGCTGAAAAATTTGCCCGCCATTCCGGATCGATCGCGCGACGGCTCAAGCCATCACGAATCGCCTCGCTATGTTCCTGAGGATCAAAGCCTTCGCCATAATTAGCTTTATTGTGAAAACGAATATGTTCGGCCGCGTCCATTCGTTCGATGTTGCCGGGCTTATTATTACGACGGTCACAATCGATGTGGTGGCGGTGCGTCCCGGGCACATCAGTGTATATATCGTTTCGCAGGTTCCATTCATCGGCGAGCCGATGAGTCGGATCCAGATACCCGGTAATCGGTTGATAAACTGACTCATAGCCACGAATCAAGTCGCGGTACAAAGGCATCAATGCATCGCCCGAACGCAACTCATGAGCAGCCGCCATACGGCCGTCGCGCCTCAAAAATAAATGATCAGGTGTTGCACGTATGCACTCGCCGTTATCCAACTCGATTTCCAAGAGACTATCGCGGCCTACGAAGCGAGGGGCATCAAGATAGGTAACGATCAGTCGCCCAGTTGGGCCGATGCTGTAACCCCAGAACATTTCGCCGGCATCGTGGCGTCTGGCCATCTCCTCGAGCGTGGGCGCCGAGCCGTCTACTAATGCCACACGCGTATCGCCGCTGAAGCAGCGCGCGTACGTGCTTTTGCCGAGACAAATCGTCAAAACGCTGCGTGGTATACGGAAGTATTCAACCGTGCTCGCCAAGGCAAAAGAATTCGGCGGGATGATGCACACCGGTCCCTTGAAATCGACGAACGATTTTTCGTCGAAGTTCTTCGGATCGACGATCGTGGAATTGATGTTGGTGAAAATCTTGAAATCATCGGCGCAGCGCACGTCATAACCGTAGCTCGAGGTGCCGTAGGAGACGATCTTGCCACCGTTGGCAAAGCGGACCTGGTCCGGTGAGAACGGCTCGATCATGCCTTGCGTCGCCATGCGCCTGATCCATTTGTCGCTCTTGATGGTCATCAGGTGGACTCGATGGTTATTTTCGGAAACGCCCGACTGTAATCCTTGTTCAGGGTAGCCAGGCGTGCAGCGGTGCGCCGGGCCATGTCGAAATACGCCTGGGCGCGCGCGCTGTCGGGTTCTGCCACGACGGTCGGTGTGCCCCCATCGGCATCTTCCCGAATCTGTATGTCGAGCGGCAGTTCGCCGAGCAGCTGCACACCGTACTGTTGTGCCATGCGCGCGCCGCCGCCCGAGCCGAAGATATGCTCGACATGCCCGCACTCACTGCACACATGCAGGCTCATGTTTTCGACGATGCCGAGGACCCGCACCTCGACCTTCTCGAACATTTTGAGACCCTTGCGAGCGTCGAGCAGGGCGATATCCTGAGGTGTGGTGACGATGACCGCGCCGCTGACTGGCACGCGCTGCGCCAGGGTGAGCTGGATATCGCCGGTACCGGGGGGCATGTCGACCACGAGATAGTCGAGGTCGCCCCAAAGCGTATCGGCCAGCAACTGCGTCAACGCCTGGGTCACCATGGGTCCACGCCACACCATCGGCTGTTCCGGATCGATCATGAAGCCGATGGACATGACCTCGACGCCATGGGCACGCAATGGCGCCATATGTTTGCCATCCTCACTCACGGGCTTGGCGCCGCCCAAGCCCATCATCATGGGCTGGCTGGGACCGTATATGTCGGCGTCCAGGAGACCGACCTTGGCACCCTGAGCGGCCCATGCCAGCGCCAGGTTGGCGGCGGTGGTGGACTTGCCGACGCCGCCTTTACCCGAGGCGACGGCGATCACGTTCTTGACCTTCGCCAAGGGCTGCAAGGTTTTCTGCACGGCGTGCGCAATGATCTGTGAACGGACACTCAAAATGAGCTGCCCATCACCCAGCGCTGAGCCGAGATGGGCCTGTAACGCCGCGGCCAGTTCCGCTTGGTAGTCATTACAGGGGAAGCCCAGCACGATCGACACGTTCACGTTGCCGTCGATACCCTGGACGGACTCGACCGCCTTGGCCTGTCCAAGGGTCTGCCCGAGGTACGGATCGACGTAGGTGTTCAGTTTCTCGCGGATGAGAATGTCCGCGGCAAGGGGCTGATTCATAAGAATTGCGGATTGTAGCGCAGACAGACCACCCCCGGCGGTATGTCATAATTCCGCACGTAACTTCGTACCCACGGAAGGCGACGTCACTGGGCGCGAATGGAAATTTCCCGAGGCGTTTTCTACTAGGCAACTAATGAGTTTATTCGCGAATTATCGAGCCGATCGGCTGATTGCCGAGGTTCGATCAAGCAGCAATCCTGGGAGCCCGGCGGCACAAAAAGCCCTGGATAAACTGGTTGCGCTCGGCTCGAACGCGATCGAGCCCATCATCGATGCCCTGGCTACTGCGGAGAAGCGGGAAACCCAGGCCTATGTCGAAGCCTTGGCACGGCTCATCGATGCCAGATCGCTGCCTTTCGTTCTGAAAAGCATGGTGAACGCGAATGGGCGCTCCATGTCGGGCATCACGGCGGCGCTGTCCGCGAGCAAGAACTATCCGACCAGCGCCCTGCTCGAAGCGCTGAACAAACCGGACGCTCCCAAGGCAGCCATCCTCGACGTCATCACGGCGCAAAAAGCGCGCTTCAATGCAAGAGAGCTCTTGAACGCGGCCTATGCGCAAGAAGCAGCGGAACGCAGCGGTCTGTTCAAGATCATCGCTGAAATTGCAGATGAGTCATCGGTGGACGACCTGATTTCCCGGATCGAGGGCAAGGATCCGATCGCGCGCTTGCACATCATCAACGTGCTCGGCCGTTTCAATCTGCCGCGGGTGCAGCAGGCGGTCCAGAAATTGCTCAAAGACACCAACAAAATGGTGCGCTCCGCCGCCTTGTCTGCGCTGGCGCGAATGGACGGGCAGTTCGATGTCCCTGCCCTCGTGAACATGTTGCGAGATCCGGAGATCGAAGTGCAAAACAAGGCGGTTGACGTGATCGTGCACGTCAACCACCCCGACACGGTCAAGTATTTGGTGGAGGTACTCAAGGACGAGAACGAATACGCGCGGCGTGCCGCGGTCGAAGTCTTGAACAGCGTCGGCACCTCGAAGTCGGTCAAGTACCTGCTGGAAGTCATTGCGGACAGCGATTGGTGGGTGCGAACGCGGGCGGCGGATGCGCTCGGCAAAATTGGCGGCCCACGCGTCGTCGATGCGGTGCTGCAACTCATCAAGGACGACAACCAGGACATCCGTCGTGCCGCCATTGAAATCCTCAATCAAACCAAGGACGAACGCGCAGTCGCGCAACTGATCGAGGCGACGAAAGATGCGGACTGGTGGGTGAGCGAACGCGCCGTGGATGCGCTCGCCGAAATCGGCAGCACCAAGTCGCTGCCGCGATTCATCGACATGCTGCGTGGCAAGGAAGCCAAGTCGCTGCCGACCGTGATCCGCGCCATCGCCAAGATCGGCGACACGAAATGCATCGAGCATCTGCTGCCGCTGCTGGGCCGACCGGAAAACGAAATCAAAATCGAAATCATCGCGGCGTTGGCGAAATTGGCCGACGAACGCCGCGCCGAGACCATCCGCACGCGCCTGCTCAGCGTCACATCGGCAGGCGATGCCACCATCAGCCAGGCGGTGTCGCGCGCCATGCAGGAGCTCGACAATCGTTTCTCGACGCAGCAGATTGCTGCGAATCAGCGCGCTGAGAAAATGGTGGAGCCCAACAAGACGCTGCTGATCGATACGCCGGACGTCTCGGGAGTGTTGGCGGCACAGGAAGCAGCAGCCCAAACCGCGCGTTTGGATATTGATACGCTCAAGACCGGCGACATCATCGAGGGGCGTTACAAGTTCATCGAAAAAATCGGCAAGGGCGCATTCGGCACCGTGCTCCTCATGGAAGACACCGTGGTCGAAGAGCGCCTCATCCTCAAGTTCCTGAACCCGAATGTCGCGTCGGACGAGGAGATGATGAAGCGCTTCGTCCACGAGTTGCGTTACAGCCGCAAGATCACACATAAGAACGTCATCCGCATCTATGACTTTCTATATATCCGCGGCAATTACGCCATTTCCATGGAGTACTTCCCATCCCACACGTTGGGTGGCGAAATAGTCAACGAGAAGCCCGTCGCACTGAAACGTGCCGTCAAATTCGGCATCGACATCGCCACCGGCATGGCGGTCGCGCATCAGGCCGGCATCGTGCACCGCGACCTCAAGCCCGCGAACGTCCTGATCGACAATGAAGGCCTGCTAAAAATCGTCGACTTCGGTGTGGCCGCTGCGCAGAGTCAGGGCGACACGCAGCTCACCAAGACCGGCTACGTCATTGGCTCGCCCAAATACATGGCGCCGGAACAGATCCTGGGCAAGAAGGTGGACGAACGCGCCGATATCTACAGTCTCGGCGTGATCCTGTACGAAATGCTTTCGGGCGTGCCGCCCTATACACGCGGTGACCATATGTCGGTCATGTACCAACACGTGCAGGGTAAGGCGCGACCGCCGATCGAAATCAACAAGGATCTGCCACCCGAATTGAACGCTTTGATCATCAAGTGCATGTCGTTGGATAAGGCAAAACGGGCGCAGAGCATGGACGAGTTGCGCGGGTCGCTCGAAAAATTCCTCTAGGCGACTTGACGGACCTCACGTTTATGAGTTTCCTCGGGGCAAAAGGCTCGTAAAGACAATCGCTTGCCGCTAGGCTGGGCCCGCATGGCAAGGATCGACTCATTTTTGAAGTTGGGCACGGCGCAGGGTTGCTCCGACCTGCATCTGGCGGTGGGCGTACCGCCCATGCTGCGCATGCACGGCGATCTCGTGCCCATCAAGTTTCGTGATCTGGCTGATGCCGAGTTGGACGGCTACATCACGGAAATTTTGACACCCTCGCAGCTCAAGACCCTGCGTACCGGCCACGACCTCGATTTTTCCTACGTCTCCGCGGAAGGCGGACGCTTTCGCGTCAATGTGTTCCGCAAGGAGACCGGCATGGGCGCCGTGTTTCGCACCATTCCGACCAACATGCCGAGCATCGATCAACTCGGCCTGCCCCCGGTGGTGCGTAAATTGTGTGACTACCATCAAGGCATGATTCTCGTGACGGGTGCCACCGGCACCGGCAAGTCGACGACACTGGCCTCGATGATCGACTATCTGAATGCGACGCGTGCGCTCAACATCATCACCCTGGAAGACCCGATCGAGTTCATTCATCGCAGCAAGTCGAGCCAGGTGATTCAGCGCGAACTCGGCACCCATCTGCCGAGCTTCGCTGAAGGCGTGCGGGCCGCCATGCGTGAAGATCCCGATGTAATTTTGGTGGGCGAAATGCGCGATGCCGAGACGATTTCCATGGCAATGACCGCGGCGGAAACCGGCCATCTGGTACTCGGCACTTTGCACACCACAAGCGCCACCAAAACCATCGATCGCATCATCGACGCGCTGCCCACCGACGAGCGCGAACAGACAAAAAGTTTTCTGTCGAACAGTCTCATCGCCGTCGTGACGCAATATCTGTTGAAAAGTCCGGATCAGCGCTCGCGCCGCGCGGTCTGCGAAGTCATGGTGCTGACCAAGGCCATTGGCAAGCTCATCATGACCGACCAGACGCATCAGATTCCGAGTCAGCTGCAGATGGGTCGCGAGTACGGTATGCAACTCATGGATCAGGCGCTGCTCGCCGCGGTAACCGCCAAGGAAGTCGATCCGGAACAGGCCTATATGTACGCCGCTGACAAAAAGCCGTTCCAGCGTTTTGTGACCGACATGGCCGGCATGCCGGCGCCGGAATCCGTAGGTCACTGAGTCATGGCCGCCATCGACCTGTATCTGAAACAGGTGCTCGAGCGAAATGGCTCGGATTTGCATTATCTGGCTGGCGATCTGGCGCGCGTCCGGCAGTTCGGCGAACTCAAGCCCTTGAGTCAGCAGCCGCTGAAAGCCGAGGAGGTGAAGGCTGCGCTCTACGAAATCATGCCGAAGCTCGCCGCGGAGCGCTTCGAAGCCAAGGACGGCACCGACTTCGCATACAGCATTCCCGGCGTCGCCCGCTTCCGTTGCAACGTCATGCGTCAGATCAACGGCATGGGCGCCGTGTTTCGGGCGATCCCATCCAAAGCGAAGACCGCCGATGAGTTGAAGCTGCCGGCCGCGGTGCGCGAACTGTGCAACATGAACAATGGACTGATTCTCGTGACGGGCAAGACGGGTTCCGGCAAGTCGACCACGCTCGCCGCCATGATCGATGAAATCAACACGCGCGACAAAGGTCACATCCTCACGATCGAGGATCCGATCGAATTCGTACACACGCGCAAGAGTTGCCTGATCAGCCAGCGGGAAATCGGCGTGCATGCCAGTTCCTTCTCCGCGGCGCTGCACTCGGCGCTGCGCGAAGACCCTGACGTGATCCTGGTCGGTGAGTTACGCGACCTCGAAACCATGAGCATCGCGGTCACCGCCGCCGAAACCGGCATCCTCGTGATGGGCACGCTGCATACCAATGGCGCCGCGGCGACGGTGGACCGCCTGGTGAACGCTTTCCCCGCCGACAAGCAACCGCACGTACGCACCATGCTGTCGACCAGCCTGCGCGGCGTCGTCTCGCAGCAGCTCATACCCAAGATCGACAAACAGGGCCGCGTCGCGGCCCTCGAGATATTGATCAACACGCCGGCCGTGGCCAACCTGATCCGGCAGGGCAAAATGGATCAGCTCGAGAACGCCATGCAGAGTGGTGCAAATCACGGCATGAAGCTGATGGATTCAGCCATTCAACAGCTGCTCGATTCGCGCCAGATCAGCGGCAAAGAGGCCTATAAGAAGGCCATCAACAAGTCGCGCTTCGAACAGGTGAAAGATCTGGGCTGAAATCGATGCGCCGCAGGTTGCGCGGTGTCCATGGCATAATTTCGGAATGCCCGAAAAACGCCGAATTCTCGTCACCAGCGCCCTTCCCTACGCCAACGGATCCATTCATCTCGGGCACACCCTCGAGGTGGTTCAATGCGACATCTGGGTGCGATTCCAGCGCCTTCGCGGGCACGAGTGCCACTACGTCTGCGCCGACGATACGCACGGCACGCCCATCATGCTGAAAGCGCAGACAGAAGGCATCACCCCGGAGACCCTGATCGAACGCGTCAACCTGGAGCACCGCCGTGATTTTGCGGACATGCTGATCAGCATGGACAATTTTGGCTCGACGCACTCGCACGAGAACCAGCTGCTGTGCGAAAGCATGTATCGCACCGTCCGTGACTCTAACTACATCGAGCAACGCAGCGTCAGGCAGGCCTACGACAATAAGGCGGGGATGTTCCTGCCCGATCGCTACATCAAAGGCACCTGCCCGGTATGCAGGACGCCCGATCAGAACGGTGATTCCTGCGAGAATTGCAGTTCCACCTACACGCCGGCCGATCTCATCGATCCAGTCTCGGCGGTGACCGGCACCACACCGGTGTGGCGCGAATCGGAACATTATTTCTTCAAGTTGAGTGCCTTCGAGGACTCGCTCAAGCAATGGATGAGCGGTGATGCGGTCCAGGACAGCGTCGCCCGCAAGTTGAATGAATGGTTCTCTCAGGGCCTGCAAGACTGGGACATTTCGCGCGATGCGCCCTACTTCGGCTTCGAAATCCCGGACGCGCCCGGAAAATATTTCTACGTCTGGTTCGACGCCCCCATTGGCTATCTGGCGAGCTTCACGCAACTCTGCGCGCGCACCGGACTGAAGTTCGAGGACTTCTTTGCGCCCGGCGCGACCACCGAGCTGCATCATTTCATCGGCAAGGACATCATGTATTTCCATACGTTGTTCTGGCCGGCGGTGCTCGAGGCGGCGCAGATGCGCCGGCCCACTGCCGTGCATGCGCACGGTTTCGTCACGATCAACGGCCAGAAGATGTCCAAATCGCGCGGCACCTTCATCACGGTACGTCGCTACCTCGACCATTTCGCGCCCGAATATCTGCGTTATTTCTTTGCTGCCAAATTGGCGGCAGGCATCGACGACATCGATATGAGTCTCGACGAGTTCACGACCCGCGTGAACTCGGATATCGTCGGCAAACTGGTCAACATCGCCAGCCGTTGTGCCGGCTTCATACAGAAGAGCGCCGGCGGCATGCTCGCGGCCACCCTGCCTGATTCGGCACTATTCGAGTCTTTCGCCGCCGCCGGAGAAAACATTGCCGCAGCCTATGAGCGCCGCGACACCGCTTCTGCCATACGCGAGATCATGGCCCTCGCCGATCGCGCCAATCAGTTCATCGACTCAAACAAGCCGTGGGTCTTGGCAAAGGATGCGGCAAAATCGGCCGAAGTTCAGGCGGTGTGCACCCAAGGCCTGAATCTGTTCAGGGTGCTGATGATCTATCTACAGCCGGTGCTTCCTGACATGGCGGCCAAGGCGCAGCAATTTCTGGGCGAGTCGGAATGGCGCTGGTCGCACGCCGCCACACCGCTGCTCGATGCACCGATCCAAGCCTACGCGGCACTCGCGACCCGCCTGGATGCAAAGGCGGTCGCCAAACTCCTCGAACCTGAGCAGGCGCCGGATCCCAAAGCGGCAGCCCCTGTTGCTCCCCGGAATACCGCTTCCGACACAGAGGCGCTCGCTGCGGCAGCGGCAGTCGAAGGCAATTTGATTTCCATCGACGAATTCATGCGCGTCGACCTACGGGTGGCGCGCATTCTCGCCGCCGGCTTCATCACCGGCGCAGACAAGCTGCTACGCCTCGAACTCGACGTCGGAGAACTCGGCAAGCGCGAAATCTTTGCGGGCGTGCGCGCCGCCTATGATCCGGCAACCCTCGTGGGTCGCTTGATCATCGTGGTTGCCAACCTCGAGCCGCGCAAAATGCGTTTCGGCACGTCGGAAGGCATGATGTTGGCCGCCGGGCCGGGGGGTAAGGACATCTTTGTGATCTCGCCGGACGACGGCGCCACGCCGGGCATGCGCGTCAAATAAATGTCGGCGGCGGCTGCCAATCTCGCAATGCGCATCGACGCTCTGCTGCCGCAGACGCAGTGCACGCGCTGCAGCTATGCAGGCTGCTTGCCGTACGCCGAAGCCATTGCTCGAGGCGATGCGCCGATCAATCAGTGTCCGCCGGGGGGTGAGCACACCATCCACGCACTGTCGGCGCTGCTGAACACGCCCGTGCTGCCTTTGAACCCCGCCAACGGCATCGCCGCTCCGCCACGGGTAGCCTTTATCGACGAGACGCGCTGCATCGGCTGCGCTCGCTGTCTCGATCCCTGTCCCGTCGACGCCATCGTCGGCAGTGGCCGGATGATGCACACGGTGATGATCGATCGCTGCACCGGCTGCGAGCTCTGTCTGCCACCCTGTCCGGTCGATTGCATCGAAATGCGCCCGGGAACGCCTGCCGAAATAGCACCGGCGTTGAACCGCCTGCGGTTCAACGCGCATATCGCCCGTCTCGAGCGGCGTCAGGTTGTACGCGAGCGGCAACTGGCCGCGAAAAAGGCCGGGGCGGCCTCCTCACAGCGTGAGCCCCGCTAAACGGCAGGCGCTGTTCGAGCGCCTCCGCGCCGTCAACCCGATACCGCGGACCGAGCTCGAGTACGCGACGCCGTTTCAACTGTTGGTCGCGGTGATGTTGTCAGCGCAAGCCACCGACAAGAGCGTCAACAAGGCGACCGCGGTTCTTTTCCCGGTCGCCGATACGCCGGCCACCATCGCAGCCCTCGGGATCGCAGGCTTGACCCCCTTCATCAAGTCCATCGGCCTGTATAACAGCAAGGCAAAAAACGTGATCGCCACCGCCCGCTTGCTCAACAGCGAGCATGGCGGCGAGGTGCCGATGCAGCGTGAAGCGCTTGAAGCACTACCCGGCGTCGGCCGCAAAACCGCCAACGTCGTACTCAATACGGCGTTTGGCGAAACCACCATCGCCGTCGACACGCATATCTTTCGTGTGGCGAATCGTACCGGCCTGGCGCGCGGCGAGACGGAACGCAACGTCGAAGACAAATTGATGCGGAAGGTACCGGCAGAATTCCGCAAAGACGCGCATCACTGGCTCATTTTGCACGGTCGTTACGTCTGCAAGGCGCGCGTGCCCGACTGCCCGCGATGTATCATTCGCGACCTATGCGAGTATCGCGCCAAGACGCCGCCGGGAATGTGACTCGATGATGCCGGATGCACATTCGCGTGAAGGCCTGCGCCGGGCCTACACGGAGGCCTGGGCAAAGCGCGTGGCGCATGCGCCGCTGACTCCTCTCGAGGCACTGATCACCGATGTCATCGAGTTGCACCCGGAATATCAGCGCGTCGTAGCGGACGCGGACGCGGCGCTCGCCTTTGCGCCAACGCAACAAGGGGATGCAGAGAATCCTTTTTTGCACATGGGACTGCATATTGCAGTGCGCGAACAAGTTTCCATCGACCGGCCGCCGGGTATCCGCGATCTACACCGCCGGTTGGCGGCGCAGCTGGGGCATGCACATGATGCCGAACATGCGCTGATGCAGGCCCTCGGCGAAACGCTGTGGCAGGCACAACGCGCCGGACGGGCACCCGACGAGACGGGCTACCTTGCGCTCGCCCGCGGCTACCTGATCAAAAGTTAAGCATCCTTCATGCTGGCGTCATCGGCAGAGCTGCTGATCGCCCTTATCCTTTGGCCATGCAATTCGTACACCCGGCGGCGGCTTTTTTGCTGTGCGCCGGCCTCCC
>CAZZZU010000057.1:0-26679 GCA_964658805.1 uncultured Steroidobacteraceae bacterium | reverse complement strand
AGCAGCAGCGCGAGATGCCGCAACAGCATGAGATGCAACCGCAACGTGAGATGCAGCGCGCTCCGAATGCGCCGGCGGCGCGTGAGCCCGCCGAGCGTGAGTCGACTCAGGCGCCCCGCCCCGCTGCGCCGGCTCCGCGGGAACAGCGTATGGCTCCTAACCCCGCGCCGAACATGGCGCCTGCCCCGCAGCGCCCTGAAGCCCGTACCGTACCGCCGGCGCAGCAGCGCGAGAACGTGCCGTCACGGCCGGTGCAGCAGCAGCCGCAGCAGCAACCGCGCGAGCAGCCACGCGAACAGCCGCGTGCACCGGAGCAGCGCCCACCGCCGGCACGGCCAGAGCCGCATCCGCCGGAACGACCGCGCACGCCGGAACGGTAGCTCGAATGGCCGACGTCGAGCACGATCCGCGCAGGCATCGATTCTCTGTGGCCATGGATGGCCACAACGCGGAATTGGATTACGAGTTGAGCGCAAACGTGATGACCATCTATCACACGGGTGTGCCGGCCCCCATCGGGGGCAAAGGTGTAGCAGCAGACCTGATGCGCGCGGCGGTCAAGGAAGCGACCGCACATGGCTGGACGATTCGGCCGACCTGCTCATATGCCGCGGCATATCTCAAAAAACATCCGATTGGTTAAAAAGGCGGCCGGAACAGAATCCGGAGGCGGACCGGCGACCTGACCGTCATTCAACCTTCAAACGGATGAAGGCCATGGCGCCTTGTGGGTCGGTGCGACCATAGAGGGGGCCAAGAGATTGCGGCACGAAATTAAAGGCGTAGAGGGCGCCCGCGCCAATCTTCACGTGCTGACTCAGGCGCAGATCGCGGATAACCCCTACCGAGGTTTTGCCGACCGTATAGCCAGTGCCTTGCAGCGCACCCAATGTGATCAACTCATTGTTTTTCTCGCGCTCGGCACGTGCAAATAGGGTCCAAGGATCGGCGGGTTTGAAGGCACTCTCGATGATGTAAGCGTTCAAGGCTTCATCGCCTGTACTGTGCCTTCGGCCCCAAGCGACGGTGGTCGACCACCAGGTGTGTTCTCCGAATTGATGGGTATAGATGGCGCTCGCCGACAAGCGTTTCTCATTCTTATCGGGCTCAAGCTGCTCGGGACTGATTTGGTTGGCCCAGGACGCCTGCAACGACCACTCGCGGGTGGGATTGAAAGAGACTCGCGCGCTCGTTGAATCGAGCGCACCGGTTTCGATGTTGTAGCGGAATTGGTCGGGCTCGCGGCCGCGAAAGCGCGAGGCCTCCATTTTCCACCCATCGTGGATGTAGCCGATCGTGACGACGCCATAAGTGATGTGGGTCGAGTCTAGCCAGTGATGGCTGATTGGGGCCTCCGGGCTGTCCAGGATCGACTGACGGTGCATGAATGCGGGCGGACCAAAGGCCGGTTCGCCGGGCAGGCCCGCATACAGAAAGAGGCTGTCGACGTGGGTGAAGGCATGGGAGTAGGTGCCCGCTAATTCCATAAAGAGATCATGCGGGTGCTGTCGATCGAGCAAAGACGTCGTGCCATTCGCCGTCTCTCCGGTCGCGAGCAGCAGGGGGTAACCGGATTTTCCCATCAAGGGTTCGGGACTTAACATCGCGCGAAACTGGATCGTATCGCCGCTCTCGAAGCGCCGCTTGGCCATGCCCATGAACATACCTGACAGGAAGGCATCAGTGTCGCCGCGTGGACCTTGTTGCCAGTCGTAAACGCCGTTCAACAGCGCGTGACCCATGAGCATCCAGTCCCCTTCCATGAGATGCACCCCGCTATGCGTGGCGTCATCCGGTTGCCAGGCGGTGCCGGAGGCTTCTCGTTCCATCGGGTAGCTGCCGAGAGCGCCGCTCATCATCTGACCCATGGGCTGCATCGAATCGCCGCTCGTCATATGACTCATGTCGTGACCTTCCGGCATCTCCGTCGCATCTGATGCATGAACGGCCCCAAAGGCGCCAAGCAAAAATGCACTCAGTGCGCACTGAAACAATCGATTCATTTAAGGTCTCCAAAATCAAAGGCCTGGAGCCAGGGAAGTACGAAAGCGAAGACGGCGCCGAGCGCGAAACTCAAGGTGGCGCTGAGATAGATTCGGGTGCTCAAGCGACGCAGGCGTTGGCACGAGCGCGCGAGAGCCGGGTCGCTCGGACAGGGCGCGCGGCGGCCGATCCAAAGATTGAGGCCACTGACGCTCAGCAGGATGCCGGCAACGCCAAACACCCAAGCCTTGTGTTCGCTCAAGTAAATGAGCTGTGGGAACGTCGTGACCAAACCCGCGAGCGCGGCGCCGGCGCCGAGCGCCACGAGGACCGCGGGCAGCACGCAGCAGACCAACGTCGCGGAGCTCGCGAGCAGCGCGCCGATGGCCAGGCTGGCGCTAGGCGCTATTAGGGGTTTGTTCATGGATTTTTGTCCTTCAGCCGCTCGCGCACCTGCGCGAGCGGCGTGTCGGTGCGATCGATGGCCTTGACGGTATATCCGGCATCGGTGAGCGCTTTGCGCAAGTCCGCATCGGGAATGTCCTGACCGTCTTTCAGCGCAACCGCGACCAGGCGATGTTCGAGGCTCACGACCACTTCCTCGGTTGCGGGATATTTCTTGAGCTTCTTCTCGATGCCCTGGGCGCAAAAAGCGCAGACCAGGCCATTGACGGTCATTTCGATGGTGGCAGCCGAGCTCTGCAAAACAAATGCGAGGAGCGTGACGCCGACAACGAGTGGCAATTTCTTCATAAAATGATTTCCTTCTTAAAAATTGAACATGGCCATGGCCTGGAGCTTGCCGGCGTTGGTGACACCGGCCTCGACCCATGCGCTTCCTTTGAACAGACGCAGGAGCGCCGCGGTCTCGATTCCGGAATGAAGCCCGCCGGTGTAATGGCGTGCTTGGAAGACAAACCAGGTAGCAAGGCCGGCATAGTCGTGCTTGTAGGGCGCGACCCCTAGCTGCAGCGTGTCGATGCGGTTGGAAAATTCAACGCTTCGCTGCAGGTCCGTCTTCAACGAGGTATAAATGCGGCGCGTTTCGTAGTCGGCCTGCGCGCCGGTGTTGCCGGTTAGTCGGGTTCCGCTGAAGGTATTGCCGGTCGCCGATCCTGCCCCTCCCCAGACAAAGACGTTCGCCTGCGCGTCATCGAGATTCCAGCGCTTCACGAGCCAATTCAAGCGCGCGTAGTTGATGTGTTCGGAGTGGCCGTCGACGTCACTCCGGAAATCCACGTGGCCGCCTCCGATCGAGTAATCGAAGCGCGGCGCGTAGAAGATTTGCAGCTCCTGCATCGTGCCGGCGCCGTACTCGGCCATGACGGTGGTGCCGTTGGCAAAGGCAATGGGCTTCGCACACACCGGCGCGGCCACGCCAACGACGGCGCATGCGCACAGAAAAGGACGCAACATAAATCTCCTAAGGCTCCCAAAGCGCGCTTCCTACGGAGGCGCTTTAAGATGCAGGCCACCACGCTTGGCGAATAACTCGCCGCGTGCCCGGTTTTAAGACGGAACTAGAGTGTGGGCGTCAGCGGATGGGTGGGCGAATGAGGGGAGTTTCGCCTTGCGAGGAGAACGTGGTGGCGGAAAATTGTAAGCCATGGGCCATGCGGCCCTGCCATACCAAGAGCCCAGGACTGCTGCTTACAGCAGCTGCGCCCGTGCAAGCGTCTGGGCAGCACTTCACATGAGAGCCTTGCTCGGGACAACACGAATGCGCGGCCGTCTGCTGACTTTGGGCGGCGGGAGGGCAATCGGATTTCATTGGGGATGAGAACGCTGCCAGGCTCAACGGTCCTTGCAGACCGATAGCAAGCATCAACCAAAACGCAGTGAGCAGACGCCTCATATACTGAAGGCTACGTTAGTCCACGGCTTGCGGCAAATTTCAGCGGGCATCAGCTTCCCGACCTCTCCCTTGAACCGCATCAGGGATTTGATCTGCACTCAAAGCAGCGATGTCGGGGCACGGCGCCGCAGCCGCTGTGTGTTCACAGTCGCGCAGCAGCGTCGAGAGAACCCGCTCCATTTGCTCGAGCGCATGGAGTTTCTCTCGAATAGTGGTGAGTCGATCGGCGGCAATCTTGCGAATGGCGTTTCGCGTGCCGCCCTGCTCGAGTCGCATCAGCTCCCGAATCTCATCAAGCGAAAATCCCAAATTTTGCGACCGTTTGATGAATCGAATTCGGTCGATGGCGGCGGCGGGATAGCGGCGCACGCCGCCCGCACTGTGTGGGACTGCCCACAGACGCCGGCGCTTATAATAGCGTACGGTTTCTACTCCTACTTCCGCTGCTCGCGCGAGTCCTCCAATAGTGACAGCGACATCGTCGGGCTTGGATGGCGGCGAGGCAACGGTGCCTTCGGCAATCGTTTTCGACATGGCTTGACTCCATACTTAGGTACGGAGCGCAGAACAGCCATCTAAGCCAATCATTTCTACCCACGGACGATCAATGAACTCCACTTCCCAAAAAGCCTGTTGCTGCGGATCGGCTGTGAAAGGCACAGATTCGCAAAGTGGCAGCACGCTCAGCGCACCAGTCCAGATCCTTGACCCTGTCTGTGGCATGGTTGTGGACCCGGTCACCGCGAAGCACCGCGCTGAACACGACGGCCAGAGCTGCTATTTCTGTTGCGGCGGTTGCAAAGCAAAGTTTTTGGCCAATCCCGCGTCCTATCTGAAGCGGCAACTCAAAGCGGCGCCTCCTGCGTCGATCGCCCCGGCCGTGTCCGGAACCATTTACACCTGCCCGATGCATCCGCAAATCAGGCAGAGCACTCCTGGCGGTTGTCCGATCTGCGGTATGGCGCTCGAGCCGGAGGGCATTCCTGAGGCAGAAGGCACGAGTCCTGAACTGAAAGACATGACCCGGCGTTTCGTGATCGGCGCGGTCCTCGCCTTGCCAATCTTTATTTTGGAAATGGGCGGTCACCTGCCTGTGTTGAAATTGGATCACACCGTGTCCATGGCGGCCTCGATGTGGATCCAGTTTGTGCTCGCGACGCCCATCGTGCTGTGGTGCGCGTGGCCGTTCTTCCAACGAGCTTGGGCATCCGTTTTGAACCGCTCGCCCAACATGTTCACATTGATAGCGTTAGGGGTCGGGGCATCCTATTTGTTTAGTCTGGTGGCGACTTTTGCTCCTGTGCTTTTCCCAGCAGGTCTGCGCCAGCACGGCGGCTTGATCCCGGTCTACTACGAGGCCGCTGCAGTGGTGACGGTGCTCGTTTTGTTGGGCCAAGTGCTGGAGCTGCGCGCGCGCGAGAAGACCGGCGGCGCGATCCGGGCGCTCCTAAAATTGGCGCCCAAGACGGCGCGACGCATACGGAGCGATGGCACGGACGAAGAAGTAGCTTTAGACCAGGTACAGGTCGGCGATCGATTGCGGGTGCGGCCCGGTGAAGCAGTTCCAGTCGATGGATCGGTGTCGGAAGGCAACAGCGCGGTCGATGAATCGATGGTCACAGGCGAATCGATGCCGGTTGAAAAAGCTTCCGGCGCCAAAGTCATCGGCGGCACCATCAACGGCACGGGTGCGCTGACGGTCGCTGCGGAGAAGATTGGTGCCGATACGATGCTGTCTCGCATCGTCAAGATGGTCGCCGAAGCGCAGCGCAGCCGTGCGCCCATCCAGGGTCTTGTGGACACCGTCGCCGCATGGTTCGTGCCCGCCGTAATGGTTTCCGCGATCGTGGCGTTTGTGGCTTGGATGATCTTGGCGCCGGCGCCGGCCTTGGGATTGGCAGTGGTTGCCGCCGTCTCCGTGCTCATCATTGCGTGTCCCTGCGCGCTCGGCCTCGCTACGCCGATGTCCATCATGGTGGGGGTGGGCAAAGGCGCGAGCGCCGGCGTGCTGATCAAGAATGCCGAAGCCCTGCAGCGTTTCGAGAAGGTCGACACATTGGTGGTCGACAAGACCGGCACGCTCACCGAGGGAAAACCTCGCGTGACGGCGGTCGTGCCGTGCCCGGGTTTCGATGAATCCGCGGTGCTGTCGTTTGGTGCGAGCTTGGAGAAATCGAGCGAGCATCCGCTCGCGGCAGCTATCGTAGCAGCCGCTTCTGAACGAAAGTGGGCGTTGCAAGCGGTCACAGACTTCGCGTCCATCACAGGCAAAGGCGTTACCGGCATGGTTGCTGGGCGACGCGTGGCAGTTGGTAATGCCGCGCTGCTCAAGGACCGTGAAGTGTCGAGCGTTGATCTCGAAGCACGCGCCGATGCGTTGCGAAAGGACGGGGCCACTGCGCTTTTCGTCGCGGTCGATGACAAACCGGCGGGCATCATCGCCGTGGCAGATCCTGTCAAGGCTACGACGAAAGCGGCGCTCGACGCCTTACGCAGCGAAGGGCTGCGTATCGTCATGTTAACCGGTGATAACCGCACCACGGCTCAGGCGGTCGCTACGCAACTGGGCATCACAGAGGTGGAAGCCGACGTTCTTCCCGATCAAAAGAACGCCATCGTTCGTCGCCTCAAGAGTGAAGGCCGTGTGGTCGCGATGGCCGGGGATGGCGTCAATGACGCGCCGGCGTTGGCCGAGGCCGATGTCGGCATCGCCATGGGCACGGGCACCGATGTGGCCATGCAAAGTGCCGGCCTCACGCTCGTCAAAGGCGATCTCGCCGGCATCGCCCGCGGCCGGGCCCTGAGTCGCGCCACCATGCGTAATATCCGTCAGAATCTCATCCTGGCGTTCGTCTACAACGTTGTCGGAATACCCGTCGCCGCCGGAGTGCTCTACCCTGCGTTCGGCCTGCTCTTGAGCCCCGTCATCGCGGCAGCGGCAATGAGCTTGAGTTCGGTGTCGGTGATCGGCAATGCGCTGCGGCTTCGAGCGGCACGAATCTAAGGCAGCGCGACCGCTCAGCCAGGCAGCATCGGCTTGCCTTCCCAGGCCACCAGCAGATCATGCATGTCGTTGGCGTGTTCCTCTTCCGTACGCAAGATGTCTTCCAACATGGATCGCGTGCCCGGATCATCTTCGCCGAAGTAGCGGATCAGCTCGCGGTAATGGTCCACTGCGATGCGCTCGGCAATGAGATTTTCACGAATCATCTCGACCAGGTTGTCGGCAGTCCCGTACTCCGACGCCGACCGTGAAGCCAGGCCCGACGGATTGAAGTTAGGCTTGCCGCCCAGCTGATTGATGCGGTCAGCCACCATGTTCATGTGTTCGGTCTCTTCCGCCGCGTGCTGCTTGAACTCGTCTTTCACACCCTCGCTGGAGATCCCGGTGGCCGCCACGTAATGCGCGGTATAGCGCAGGACACAGACAATTTCGGTCGCCAGCACAGCCTGCAAAATCTCGATGTTCTTCTTGACGTCGCCGCCATAGGTCGACGTCACGGCGCCTTCGGACAAATGCTTGCGGGCGCGATCGCGCAGTGTCTGCACGTCCGTCAGAAAATGCCTGTCGTTTCCCTGTCCCTCTGCTGCCATGCCCGTCTCCTGTGATTGGTGCCGAATGAATCACGCATTTATACACTGCTGCTGCGTCAGTAAATATATTAAGCCCTTGTCGGCCAAGCGCCGACAGCACCTAAGCGCCTCTGCTCAAACCGGCGTCAGCGCATGCTCCAGCGCCAGCATGAACGGGCCGAGCTTCGGCGGACTGGCCTCGAAGCTCGGCACGATCCCCCGAGCCCGTAACGCGCGCGAACACACTGGGCCGATAGATGCGACCACGAGTGCATTGATTTTGCTGATGACGTCCGGTAGATCACCGCCCTCGGCAGCCACGGTCAACAGATTGTCCACCTGCACGGCACTGGTGAATGCGACCGCATCGACATGGCCCGTGCGGATCGCAGCGAGCAGACGTCGCAACGGCTCGGCGTCCTGCGGAACAGCCCATCGATACGTCGCAATTTCGAGCACCGACGCCCCGCGTTCCGCCAGCGCGGTGCGCAGACGCTCGTTGGCGGCGCCGTAGCGCTGCACCAACACGCGAGCGCCGGCCAAGGGTACCGCGGCCAATGCCTCCATCAACGTTTCCGTGGTGAAGGGCGACGGCGCGCGCACGTCGATCCGCACACCACGGCCATTGAGTTCACCGGTAGGCTTAGGCCCGCGTACGGCCACGCAGGTCGAAGCCAGGAGTGTCTTGAAGTGTCCGTCGACACCACCTGCCTCCGCGGCGGCAAACAACGCTTTGGTGCCCACACCGGTTTGAAAAATGACCAGGCTGAAGGGATCATCGTGCCATTCCCCGATCAACGTCTCAACCGCCTGCGGTGCGACATCGGGCACCTCTTCCAGTGCGGGCGCGAGCAGCGGGATGCCGCCGCGGCGACCGATGAGTTCTGCCATGTGTGCGCCAGTACGCGTCTCGAGAATACCGATGACTTTCGATTTCATGCCAGACTCATTCCAGCACCATAATAGAACGATGTCGATCATCTCCACGGTTTCGCGCCTCGCTCTGTTCATTGCCGCATTCCTGACCTGCACGGGCGCGAGGGCCAAGGACACCGCCGGTGACGAGCTCGGCCGCACGGCTTTCATCGCAGCCATGCAGCGACTGACAGACCATCAGGCAGACTTGCCGGATCCCGCCGCGCTCAAGCGCTACCCGATCTACGATTATCTGCTCGCGGCACGCCTGCGGCGCGATCTCGCGCAGGCGGCCGACGAGGCGCTCGATGCACGCATAGACGGCTTTGCGCAAGCGCATGCCGGGGAGCCGGTGGTACGCACGCTGCGCCATGATTGGTTGCAGAGTCTGGCGCAGCGCGGCCGCTGGGACTGGTATCTGCCACGCTCTGTGGATGTGAGCGACCCTGCCTTGCTCTGTCAACGTTTTGTCGGGCGCATCGCGACCGGTGATTTGGACGGACTTGCCGCGGGTGTGCTCGTGCGGTACGAGCAGGCACAGCGCCTGCCGGCGCAATGCAATGGCCCCATTGGCTGGCTGCGCCAACAGAGCCTGCTGACACCGGCGATCGCGATCTCGCGCGCGCGCGCGGCGCTCGCCGCCGGCGACGCACGCCTGGCACGCGAGGCGGCCGCGGATGTTCCGGCGCCGTACGCGACCGACCTGCTGCGCTGGTCCGATCTCCTCGAGGCACCGAAATCGGCGTTGAACGTCCTGGCCACGCATCCCGATCTCGCCATCGACAACGATGCGATGGTGGCAGGCTTCGACAAACTGTCTCGCGCTGACCCGAACGCCGCAATCGACCTCCTGCCGCTGTTGCTCAAGCGACCCGACGTCGACGCGGATGTGCGGGCTCGCCTGCAGCGCTCTGCGGCGCTCGGCGCGGCGTATGGTCGCGATGCGCGCGCGCTGGCGCTGTTCAGCGACCTGAACGACGATCCGGGCGACACGCAGGTACAGGAATGGCGCGTGCGCGCGGCGTTATGGCAGGGCAACTATTCCCAGGCGCTCATCTGGATCGACCGCATGGCGCCGGCCCTGCAATCGCAGCCGCGCTGGCGTTACTGGCGCGCCAGGGCCACCCAGCTGCTGAGCGGTGACGCGGCCGCAGCGCCACTGTATGCGGAGGTCGCCGGCACGCGCGACTATTACGGCTATCTGGCCGCCGACCGCATCCACGTCGCCTACCGCCTCAACGTGCATGAATCGCTCCGTGACCTTCCGGTGCAAAATGCCATCGCCAGCGAGCCCGGCATGATTCGCGCGCACGCATTATTCGATTGCGATCTTGCCGATGACGCCCTGGCCGAATGGAATGCAGTGCTGGCCGGTGCGACGCCCACGTTGAAAATCCAGGCAGCGCAGCTGGCCTCGCGCTGGGGCTGGTATGCCCAGGCCATTGCGACACTGGCGCAAACCGGCGAATTCGACGACGTGCTGTTGCGCTATCCACGACCCTTTGCCGACGCCGTGATGAACGCGGCGAAATTTGCCGACCTGCCACCGGAATGGATCTGGGGCGTCATGCGGCAGGAGAGCCTGTATCGCAAAGACGCGGTATCGCGCGCCGACGCGCGCGGCCTGATGCAGATGCTGCCGGGCACCGCCAAACTCCTGGCCCGGCGCTGGCACCTGGCCACACCCTCGCGTGATGAACTGTTCGACCCGACCGTTGCGATACCATTAGGCGCCGCCTACCTACATGAGCTGCTGGCACGCTACGGCGGCAGCCTGATCCTGGGGCTGGCTGCCTACAACGCCGGACCCAACGCCGTGGCGCGGTGGCTGCCGCCGCAGACGACCGACCCTGAAATCTGGGTGGAAAATATCCCGTACAACGAGACCCGGGGTTACGTGCAGCACATCCTGGAACACATCGTGGCGTTCGCGACCGTCGGCGGCGCTGCACCCCCGCGGCTGGCGACGATGCTGAAGCCGGTCGACTCGACGCCGCAGGCGTCTGAAGACCCGATCGCCGCGATCGCACCTGCTACGATGCGGTGATGCTGCGTTACCTTGCTGTTTCAAGTCTGCTGTTCGCGTTCTCGATTGCGCATGCCGATGTGGTGGTCGTAACCGCCGACAAGATGATCGATGTGCAAAAAGGCACTGTCATCGGGCACCCGGTGGTCACCATCGTCGATGGCCGCATCACCTCGGTCGGCGTACAAGCCGGCAGCGCGCCGTCGGGCGCACGTCATGTCGATCTGCCGGGCATGACGCTGCTGCCGGGCCTCATTGACATGCACGTGCATCTGACCGGCGACCCGCACTTTAGTGGCTACAAAGGCCTCGAGTTCACGGACAACTTCTGGACCGTCGTGGGCGTGGCCAACGCTAAAAAAACCCTCGAAGCCGGCTTCACCACGGTACGCAACGTCGGCTCCGCGAACTTCGACGACGTCGCGATCAAGCAAGGCATCGAGCACGGGTTCATCACCGGCCCCCGCATCGTCCCGGCCACCTACGCCATCGGCGCGACCGGCGGACATTGCGATGCCACCGAATTTCCGCCTTCGATAAAAACCCCGAGCCCGAACATAGCCAATGGTGCGACAGAGATCCGCGCGCTGGTGCGCCAGTTGCACAAGTACGGCGCCGAAGTCATCAAGTTTTGCGGCACCGGCGGCGTACTGTCCAAAGGCGACACGGTGGGCGGCCAGCAATACGATCTCACCGAAATGCGGGCACTGGTCGACGAAGCGCACATGCTCGGCATGCGAGTCGCAGTGCATGCGCATGGAACTGCCGGCATCAAGGATGCCCTGCGCGCCGGCGTCGATACGATCGAGCACGCAAGTCTGGCTGACGCCGAGGCGTTTGCGCTGGCCAGGCAGCACGGTGCATGGTTCTCCATGGACATTTACAACGATGATTACATTCTCGCCGAAGGCGAAAAGAACGGCGTCTTTCGGGAGTCCCTGGAAAAGGAACGCGTCATCGGTTTGAAACAACGTCAGACCTTCCAGGCGGCCGTCAAGGCGGGCGTCAAAATGGTTTTTGGCACCGACGGTGGGGTCTATCCGAATGGCGACAATGCCAGGCAGTTTGCGGTCATGGTGCAGTGGGGCATGACGCCGATGCAGGCCATCCAGGCGGCAACGGTCACCGCGGCGGATGCCCTCGGCCGCAGTGCCGATGTGGGGGCCATCGCGACCGGACACTTCGGTGATTTGATAGCCGTTGCCGGGGATCCGACCAACGACGTAACGCTCTTGCAACATGTCGGCTTTGTCATGAAAGGCGGCGACGTGGTCAAGGCGTCGCACTGACCTGAAGACCTAACTGCCGCCGATCAGTCCCGCGGTGACGTTGATCGCAAATCCCAGAATCGAGGCGTTGAACAAAAATGAAATCAACGTCTGTGCCAGCACGATTTTTCGGATCTCGCCTTGGGCGGTGGAGACATCGGAAGTCTGGCACGCCGCCGCGATGGTGAACGAAAAATAAGCGAAGTCCAGATAGAGCGGCAGCTGGGTGTCCGGAAAATTCAAAGGACGCCTGCGCTCGCCTGAGCTGTAAAACATGTCGGCGTAGTGCGTGGTGAACATAATGGGCACCAGCACCCATGAATTCACCAACGTCAGCATTGCCAGGGCAAAATGGCCGATGCGCTGCGCGCCGTGGGTACTGCGCAGCGAGGCAAGCGGATCAACGATGGCCACCAGACTGAGCGCGGCCGCGAGGATGACCGCGCCTAGTATGAATGACGCGCTTTCATCCTCATCCGCATACCGTGAATGCAGGTCATCGGCGGAGAGCCGCATGCCCATGATGATCACGAGAATGATGAACAGGGCGACGCCCGCATTCCAGGCGATCAGTAGCCGCGTTAAATACGGCCACGGCATCGGCAAACAGAAAAAGAGCACCAGCCCGACAAACGCCGAAATCCAAAGCCGCGGGTGGAAGCGAAACAGGCCCGTCAGCCACGACTTCATCGCCCAGCGACCAGGGTCACGGCGCGGTACAGATAGCTCACGAACAAGCCAACCTGAGCGCTCTCGATGCGTTCATCATTCCCATGCACCGCGCGGCTTTCGGCGTCTGTTTTGGGAACGCTGACCCCATACGCGTTCACACCCTTGGCACGCAGGAACGACGAGTCGGTGGCGCCTGTCGTCATCACCGGCAGCGTGATCGCGGCAGGAACGAGTTCCTTTTGTGCGGTTTCGAGCGCCCTGAACAGATCGGAATCCAGGCTGCTGACGGGCGCGTGTGGCATGGAGTAGGTGGCATCTTCCGCCACCACCTTGACCTGCTCATCATCGATCAGGTTCGCAAGCGACGCCCGAAACGCATCGAGATCCTCATCGGGTAACGCCCGCACGTCGAGCGTCGCGCCGGCGTTCGGCGGGATGACGTTTTCCTTGATTCCCGCCGTCAGCATGGTCGGCACCACCGAGGTGCGCAGCATGGAGTAATAAGCGGGTTTATGGAGACGCAGTTGCTGTTGTACCGCGGGGTCGAGCACGTTGCGATACCAGGCCGCCTCGGCCGGCGGCGAGATCGTCGCCAGACGCCGAAAAAATTCCGCCGTCGTCTCATTCAGCCGGCTCGGCGTCTGCCACTCGCCTGCCTTCGCGACCGCCGCCGCCAGATGCACGACAGGATTATCGAGCCGCGGCACCGAGCCATGGCCGCTGCTTCCCGTCGCTTCCAGACGAATGCCACGCGGTAGTTTCTCTGCCGTTGCCACGCCCAAGTACTCGATCCGGCCGTCGTTGATGAGCGAGCTGCCGCCTTCGTTCAGGGCAAATTCACACTCGATCTTGTTCCAGTACTGCTCCACCAGTTTGGCCATTCCCGCCGGCGACGAAGCCTCCTCGCTCGCTTCCGCGAGAAAAATGACATCGCGTTGCAGGACGACTTTACGACGCTTCAGCAGCAACATGACCTCGAGATTGGCAGCCACGCCCGCCTTGTCGTCCGACGCGCCGCGGCCCCAGATCACGCCATCTTTTTCTGTCGCAGCAAACGGGTCGACGCTCCAGTGGACCCGATCCACCGGTACGACGTCTTCGTGACCCATCAGAAGCAGCGGCCGCTTCTTGCCGTTGCCCTTTATCCGGGCAAGGACGCTGGCGCGCCCCGCTATCGGCTCGAGAATTTCGGCGTCGATGCCTTCCTTGTTGAGCAAGGCCTCGATGTAGTGCGCTACTTGCGATTCGTTGCCGGGCGGATCTTGTGTATCGATACGCACCAGATCTTGCAGGATCGACACGGTCTCGCGGCGCGCGGCTTCGGCAAGCGGCGCTGCGGGGCGGGCAACGACTGCGCCAGCCGCGAAACACGCGCTGGCGCCGACAATCGTCGCCCATCGCGACTGCCTCACTTGCTTTCTTTCTCAACCAGGTATTTCACCAACTCGACCACTTTGTCCGGGCCACCGGCGCTTTGTACCTGGACCCTGTATTTGCCGTTGACGATCATGGTCGGCGTCCGGTCGACCTTATAGGCGGCGATGAGATCCTCGGCAGTGCGCACTTTCAGGTCCACGGCAAAGGACTTGGATGTCGCAACAAACTTCTCGATGGGTATCCCCGCCTTTTCCTTGTAGAACTTGGCAGCATCCTCGATGGTCGGCATGTGCGCTCTCAGCCCACCACTTTGCTGATCGACCACCGCAAGCGCCCCCCCTTTCCAGACCGCGTCGAACATGGCGTCGTGGGTTTGCTGCTCGACGCCCAACACCTGGGCGGTGTAAAACGCCTGTTGAAACATCGGCCAGTCCTCACCGGGATTGAAGGCTGCCGGGACATAGGTCAACACCGCATTCCCCGGCAGACTCTGCTTCAGCTTGTGCATGGTCGGTTGAAAAAGATTGCAGGCAGGACAGGCGTATGAAAAGACCTCGGTCACCTCGACCTTGCCCTTGGGAAGCGACGTCGGGCGCGGCGGCTGCACGAGAAAATAGTTCACTCCTTCCGTCCAGGTCTCCGCACTGCGGGACGGTGTCCCGACACTGGCAGCCAATGCGGCAATCGATAGCACTAGGAATGTGGCCTTCATCAAGACTCCTGATCAGTGGCGGGGGCGGATTTTAACATCAGGCATTCACAATACTTTGCACTTGACTCGAACTTTCCCGCAGCCGGTAACTCTATTGTTTGCAGGGAATACCGGGGGATGTGCAAGCACTCTCCAGCCTATATAGTCTACGGCTTGCCTGCTTCTGAACAATATCAATGGAAACCGATTTGAATACACAGGAAGCGGACCGCACGCCCCGCAGACCCCGACCCTTCGTCGTCCGCCATTGGAAAGCTTTGCTGGCCTTGCTCATCTTCATCATCGTCATGGTCCTGCTGGGTCGCTACATCCAGAGTAAGCAGCCTATTCCGAATACCGGACGCCGCGGCGCCAATCAGGGTGCCACGGCGGTCTCGACCGCCACCGTTGCCGCGAGCGATATCGACGTCAAGATTCCGGCCCTGGGCACGGTAACGCCGCTGGCCACCATCACGGTTCGCACGCAGATCAGCGGCGTCATGCAACGGATCTACTTTACTGAAGGTCAGATCGTGCGCCAGGGTGAGGCACTCGCGCAGATCGATCCGCGGCCCTACGAAGCGGCATTGCAACAGGCGCAGGGCGCGCTCAAGCGCGACCAGGCGCTGCTCGCCGATGCACGGCTCGATCGGAAGCGCTACGAGGGGCTCGTCAAGGAAGACTCGATCGCGCAACAGCAACTCGATACGCAACGCTCACTGGTCGATCAATACATCGGTGCGGTGGAGTCAGACGAGGGCAATGTCAAAACTGCACAGGTGAACCTGGCGTTCACGCACATCACGGCGCCGATCACGGGTCGGGTGGGAATACGCCAGGTCGATCAGGGCAATTACGTGACCCCGGGCGACACCAACGGCATCGTGCTCCTCAATCAGGTACAGCCCATCACGGTCATTTTCACCGTGCCGGAGGATCACGTCTCCGTCCTGCAAAAGCGCTTGAACAGTGGCGCGTCGCTCGCGGTCGAGGCGTTCGACCGCACCAACAGCACCAAGATTGCCGACGGCAAGGTACTCACGCTGGACAATTCGATCGACGTGACCACGGGGACCGTAAAACTGCGGGCGCAGTTCGAGAATGCCGACTCGGCCTTGTTCCCGAATCAGTTCGTCAATATTTCGCTGTTGCAGGACACGCTCAAGGATCAGCTGGTCATGCCGAATGCGGCCGTCCGGCGCGGTGCACCGAACGGCGCCGTCTCCACCTTCGTGTATCTCGTGAAGCCGGACAATACCGTCGCCGTACAGCCTGTGACGCTGGGCGTCATCGATGCCGAACGGGTGGCGGTGGTAAAAGGGCTCAAAGCCGGCGATGTCGTCGTCACCGAAGGCGGCGACCGCCTGCGCGATGGGGCGCAGGTGCTGCTGCCCGAGGCGGCGCCCGCGCCGGAACACCCGCAGGACGCAACGCCGGCGCAACCCGACGCCGCCGCCGCCAAAGCAGGAGCAGGTCAACGCCACCGGCGGCAGCGCGAAAAACCCGCGCCGTGATGCCGGCACGGTAATGAATCCGTCACGTATTTTCATCCTGAGGCCGGTCGCGACCACCCTCTTGATGTTGGCGATCGTGATCGTCGGTGCGATGGCCTACGTCACGCTGCCGCTTTCCGCATTGCCTGAAGTCGCGTATCCGACCATCCAGGTGCAAACCTTCTATCCGGGCGCGAGTCCGGAGGTCATCACCTCCGCCATCACGGCGCCGCTGGAAAAACAATTCGGCCAGATGCCGGGTTTGAGCCAGATGTCCTCGACCAGTTCGGCCGGGGCTTCCGTGCTCACCCTGACCTTCAATCTCTCGCTCGCCATCGATGTCGCGGAGCAGGAAGTTCAGGCGGCGATCAGCGGTGCGCAAAACTTGTTGCCACAAGATCTGCCCGCGCCACCGATCTACGCCAAGGTCAATCCGGCCGACGCACCGGTGATCATCCTGGGTGTCAGCTCGAAAACGATTCCGCTCACGGAAGTGGAAGATCTCGTCGATACCCGCATTGCCCAAAAAATTTCGCAGATCAAGGGTGTCGGGGTGGTCAGTATCAGCGGCGGCCAGCGCCCTGCCGTGCGCGTCATCGCCAATCCCCGCGCGATGGCCGCTTACGGTATCAACCTCGATGATTTGCGCACGACCATCTCGAATGCCAATCAGAACGGTCCCAAGGGAACCCTGGACGGGCCGGCCAACGCGTACACCATCAATACCAACGACCAGATCCGTAATGCCGACGACTACGGCATGGTGATCGTCGCTTACAAGAACGGCGCGCCCGTGCGCCTCAAGGATGTCGCGCTGCTGGTCTCAGGCGCGGAGAACACCAAACTCGGCGGCTGGATGGACAATCAGCCCGCGCTGATCGTCAACGTGCAGCGTCAGCCGGGTGCCAACGTGGTCGACGTGGTGAACCGCATCCATGATCTGCTGCCGACCCTGAAGGCGGATCTTCCCGCGGGCGTCGATCTCAAGCTCTTGACCGACCGTACGACGACCATCAGGGCGTCGGTGAATGACGTGCAGTTCGAACTCGTGCTCGCCGTGCTGCTGGTGGTGCTGGTCATCTGGCTGTTTCTGCGCAGCATACCCGCGACCATCATCCCCAGTTTGTCCGTGCCGGTGTCACTCGTCGGCACGTTTGCCATCATGTATCTCGCGGAATTCAGCCTCAACAATCTGTCACTGATGGCGTTGACCATCGCCACCGGCTTCGTGGTCGATGATGCCATCGTCATGATCGAAAATATTTCGCGCTATATCGAGGAAGGGGAAGCGCCGCTCGAGGCCGCGCTCAAGGGTTCGGGTCAGATCGGCTTCACCATCATCTCCCTGACGGTCTCCCTGCTCGCCGTGCTGATTCCACTCCTGTTCATGCAGGATGTCGTCGGCAGACTGTTCCGTGAGTTCGCGGTGACTCTGGCCGTGACCATCCTCATCTCTGCCGTGGTTTCGCTGACATTGGTGCCGATGCTGTGCGCCAAGCTGCTGAAACAGCGGCCACAGGCCGGGCGAGAAAAATCCGAGTCAGGCAAATGGTTCACGGCCGTCGTCGACTGGTATGGACAGCGCCTCACCTGGGTTTTGGATCATCAGTCGCTCACGCTCTGGGTGGCCACCGCAACCGTCGCCATCACTGCGCTCCTGTACATTCTCATCCCGAAGGGTTTCTTCCCCGAGCAGGACACAGGTCTGATTCAGGGCGTGTCCGAAGCAACCGAATCCATTTCGTTTACGGGGATGGCTGAGCGTCAGCAGCAACTGGCCGCGCTCATACTCACGGACAAGGATGTCTTGAGTCTGTCCTCTTACATCGGTGTGGACGGCAATAACGTCACGCTCAACAGCGGCCGCTTCCTGATCAATCTGCGGCCCAAGAGCGAGCGTTCAGGAACGGTCTCCGACACCATCCGTCGCCTGCGCAACGAAACGGCCAGCCTCGCCGGCATGGTGCTCTACATGCAGCCGGTCCAGGACCTCACACTCGACAACACCGTCAGCCGTGCCCAGTATCAATTCACGCTGCAAAGCGCCGACCAGACGGCCTTGATCACCTGGACGCCAAAACTGGTCGCTGCGATGAAGGAACATCCGGAATTGTCGGAAGTGGCGAGCAACCTGCAGGAAAACGGGCTCGCCGCATTCATCAATATCGACCGCGACAGCGCCGCGCGGCTCGGCATCAGCGTGGGTACCGTCGACAACGCGTTGTACGACGCGTTCGGTCAACGCATCGTGTCCACCATCTTCACGCAGGCGAATCAGTATCGTGTGATCCTGGAGGCCGACCCCAAGTCGTATGGCAGTGTCGACTCGCTCGCCTCCATCTACGTGCCCTCCGCCGGCGGCGGTCAGGTGCCGTTGAGCGCCATCGCCAAGGTCAGCGTCGAGACGCGCCCCATCCTCATCAATCACCTCGCGCAATTCCCTGCCACCACGGTGTCTTTCAATCTGGCGCCCGGCGCTTCTCTCGGCGCCGCGGTCGATCTGATCGAGAACACCGAGCGCAGTCTCGGGCTGCCCGCCAGCATCCAGACGACCTTCCAAGGCGCGGCGCTCGCGTTTCGAAGCAACCTCAGTAACGAGTTGCTCCTGCTGCTCGCCGCCATCCTCGTCATGTACATCGTGCTCGGTGTGCTCTACGAGAGTTTCATTCATCCCATCACGATTCTCTCGACACTGCCCTCGGCAGGGATCGGCGCGCTGCTCGCTTTGATGTTGTTCGGCGACGATCTGACCATCATTGCGTTGATCGGCATCATCCTGCTGATCGGCATCGTCAAAAAGAATGCCATCCTCATGATCGACTTCGCCGTCGTCGCACAACGCGATGAGGGGCTGTCGGCCCGTGACGCCATCTACAAAGCCTGCCTGTTGCGCTTCCGGCCGATTCTCATGACCACCGTCGCGGCCATCTTCGGCGCCCTACCACTGATGTTCGGCACCGGTACGGGTTCGGAGCTGCGGCATCCCTTGGGTGTCAGCATCGTCGGTGGCTTGCTGGTGAGCCAGGTGCTGACCCTGTTCACCACGCCCGTCATCTATCTGGCATTTGATCGCCTTGCGTCGCGTTTTCCCAGTCTTGCCAGCGCCCGTGGCGCGGAACCCGTGCCGGGTGGTCCCGCATGAGTATCTCGGCGCCCTTCATTCAGCGCCCCATCGCCACGATCCTGCTGACGGTGGGCGTCGCGCTCTGCGGCGTCGTCGCGTTCACCCTGATGCCGGTTGCACCGCTGCCGCGGATCGACGTTCCCGCCATCTTCGTTTCGGCCACGCTGCCCGGCGCGAGTCCCGAAGTCATGGCCGCCACGGTGGCTACGCCGCTCGAGCGTCACCTCGGCGCCATCTCCGACGTCGACGACATGACCTCGAGCAGCAGTGTCGGCAGTTCGAATATTCAGCTGACTTTCGGGGTCGATCGCGACATCGACGGCGCCGCACGCGACGTGCAGGCAGCGATTGCCGCGGCGCATGCCGACTTGCCGACCTCGCTGACGCGTAATCCCTCCTACCGAAAATTAAACAGCGCGATGTTCCCGGTCATGTCGATTGCGATGACCTCGGACACGCTCTCGCAGGGTCAGATCTACGATGCCGCGGATGCGGTCATTTCGCAGCGCCTGTCGCAGATACCGGGAGTCGGCGGCGTGACCGTCAACGGCAGCGCGCTGCCCGCCGTGCGGGTGGAAATAAACCCGCTGTCTCTGTCGAAATACGGTATCGGCTTGCAGGACGTGCGCGCCGCCATCTCGAACGCGAATGCCAATGCACCCAAGGGTTCGATCGAGACGGATGATCTGCACTATCAGATCTACACCAATGACAATGCGCGCGACGCCGCGCCATACCGCAGCCTGATCATCGCCAATCGCAACAACACCACGGTGCGCCTCAGCGACGTCGCCACTGTGCTCGATATGCAAGATGGTGCGACCGAAAACGTGCGCACCTACGGCATCTACAACGGCAAGCCGGCCGTATTCGTCACGGTTCAACAGCAGCCCGGCGCGAACATCATCGAAATGATTGATGCCGTGAAGGCGGAATTGCCGCGCCTCAAGGAGTCGATCGATCCGAAGATCGACCTGGTGGTCAATTTCGACCGCTCCGTCACCATTCGCGCCTCCCTGCGCCAGGTGGAGGAAACCTTGCTGCTGGCGGTTGCCATGGTGATTCTGGTCGTTTTCATTTTTCTGCAGAGCTATCGTGCCGCGTTGATCCCGGCATTGGTGGTGCCGGTTTCGCTGATCGGTACATTCGGCGTGATGTACCTGCTCGATTACACGCTGGATAATTTTTCCCTGATGGCGCTCACCATCGCGACTGGGTTCGTGGTCGACGATGCCATCGTGGTGATGGAAAACACCACCCGGCATATCGAAGCCGGTATGCCACGCCTGCAGGCCGCCTATCTCGGCGCCAAGGAAGTCGGCTTCACGGTGCTCTCCATGAGCCTGTCTCTGGTCGCGGTATTCATCCCTTTCATGTTTGCCGGAGGCATCGTCGGCCGGATTTTTCGCGAATTCACGGTCACCCTGTCGGTGTCCATCTTGATCTCTCTGGTGGTGTCGCTGACCACGACACCCATGATGTGCTCGTTGCTCCTGAGGCATGAGCCCGCGGGAAATCTGGGGCGGTTCGGCAAAGCATTCGAGCATTGGTTTGGGCGTGTTCGGCGCAACTACGAGACCTCGCTTGACTGGGCCCTGCGCCACCCCCGCACCATGGTGATGCTGCTGCTGGCGACCATCGGGCTGAACGTGTATCTCTACATCGCAATCCCGAAAGGGTTTTTTCCACAGCAGGACACCGGTCAGCTGCAAGGCGGCATTCGCGGCGATGCCGCGATTTCCTTCCAGGCGATGAAAAAGAAGCTGCAGGAGGTGGTCGCCCTCGTGCAGGCTGATCCGGCGGTGGCGACGGTGACAGGCTCGATCGGCGGTGGGGGTTTTGGTCCCGGTGCCAACAGCAGTTCGAGCGCCAACATGACGGTCGCACTCAAACCGCTGAAAGAACGCATTCCGGCAGATCAGGTCATCGCCCGCTTGCGGCCCACCTTGAACAGCGTCGCCGGCGTCTCCGTCTTCCTGCAAGCAGTCCAGGATCTCGGCGGCGGCGGCGGGCGCTCCTCCAATTCCCAGTATCAGTATACGTTGCTCGGCGATGATCTCTCGGAGCTGCGCTTGTGGTCGCAGAAGCTGCGCAACGCATTGCAGGACATGCCGGAGGTCACCGATGTCGATTCGGATCTGCAACCGGGCGGGCTGGAAACCGATTTGATCGTCGATCGTGACAGCGCCGCGCGGCTCGGCTTATCCCAGGTACAAATCGATAATGCCCTCGGCGATGCCTTCGCGCAGTCGCAGGTCTCGAACATACTGAACCCCTACAGCCCGCAGCAGTACCACGTCGTGATGGAAGTAGCGCCGGAATTCTGGCAGCGGCCGGATATCCTCGAACAACTCTATGTCAGCACGTCGGGTGGCGCCGCATCCGGCACGCAACTGACGCAGGCCGTCGCCGGCACGACGGTCATCAAGCCGGCGACGGCGTCGAGCACGACGGCCGTGGCGACTGACACGGCACGCAATCTCGCCGCCAACTCGCTGGCGAACTCGGGCCGCGGCAATACCTCAACGGGTTCCGCGGTCAGCGTCGCCAGCGAAACCATGGTGCCGTTTTCGGCCTTCAGTCATTACGTGACCGGCTCGACGCCGGTCAGTGTCAACCATACGGGTACCTCCGTGTCGACGGCCATCGCTTTCAACATCCCACCGGGCGAAGCGCTCGGCACGGCGCTCAAAGCGATCGACCGGAAGATGCAAGACATTCATGTCCCCGTCGGCATCCGTGGTGGCACCTATGGCACTGCCAAACTCTTTCAGCAGAGCAACAGCAACACGCCAATCATGCTGCTGGCTGCCCTGGCGGCGATCTACGTGGTGCTCGGCATGTTGTACGAGAGCTATTCGCAGCCGCTGACGATTCTCTCGACGCTGCCGTCGGCCGGCGTGGGCGCGCTGCTGGCCCTGCTCGGAACGCGCACCGAGTTCAGCCTGATTGCATTCCTCGGCATCCTGTTATTGATCGGCATCGTCAAGAAAAACGCCATCATGATGGTCGACTTCGCGCTGGAAGCCGAACGCACTTTGAAGATGGACCCGCGTGCGGCCATCGCGCATGCATGCTCGCTCAGATTCCGCCCGATTCTCATGACGACGTTCGCTGCGATCGCGGGCGCGTTGCCCCTCGCCGTTGCGGCCGGCGACGGCACCGAGATGCGCCGGCCGCTCGGCATCTCCATCGTTGGGGGTTTGATCGTCAGCCAGATCTTGACGTTGTATTCAACGCCGGTGGTTTACTTGTATGTGCACCGCTATTGGAAGCATTTGAAGCAAGGCAAATACGCGCCGCCGCCGGCACCCCGTAAAGACAGTTCGTCAGGCGCAGGGGGCCTGGATCCTGTCGTGGCGGGACCATGATCAAACGCGTCGCGAGACTATCTGCCGTGCTGGCGGGCGCGATGCTCGCCGCGTGCGCGGTCGGACCTGACTATCAGCGCCCTGCAGTGCCCACGAGTCCTGCTTTCAAGGAAGCCGGTGAATGGAAACCCACGGAACCTAACGACATCCTGACACGCGGTCCGTGGTGGACCATCTACAACGACGAGGTGCTCAGTCAGCTCGAAGAGCAGATCGATATATCGAATCAGACCGTCAAGGCGGCCGCGGCGGCGTTCGAACAATCCCGCGCCTTGGTGGCGCAGGCCAGGGCCGGGCTGTGGCCGACCATCTCCGGCACCTTCGGACTGTCGCGCAGCGGCTCCGGTGCAGGCGGCGCCGTCATCACCGGCAACACCGGCACCGGCACGACCGTGCCGGCAACCACGACCGGGACATCGACAACCACGTATTCCGCCGGCATCAGCGGCAGCTGGGAGCCTGATATCTGGGGACGCGTGCGGCGCGGCATCGAAAACAGCCGCGCCTCCGCGCAGGTCAGCGCCGCGCTGCTGGCAGGCGCGCGCCTGTCCGCGCAGGCTGCGTTGGCCACCGACTATTTTCAGCTGCGCGTTCAAGACCAGCTGCAGAAGCTGCTGGACGATACGGTCGACGCTGAGACGCGGTCCTTGCAGATCACGCAAAGCCGCTACAAGTTCGGTGTCGCCGCGCGCGCCGATGTGGTCAGCGCCGAGACCCAGCTGCTCTCCAGCCAGTCGCAGCAGGTCAATGCCCGAATCCAGCGCGGCGTGCTCGAACATGCGATTGCCGTCCTGCTCGGCAAGCAACCGGCCGAGTTTTCGCTGGCCGCCTCCACGATGCGCAACGACGTCCCGACGGTACCCGCCGGTGTGCCTTCAGAGCTGCTCGAACGGCGCCCTGATGTGGCGGAAGCGGAACGTCAGATGGCGGCAGCGAATGCGCAAGTGGGCGTGGCGACGGCTGCCTGGTACCCCAGCCTGACGCTCTCCGGCCAGGCCGAATATCAAGGCGGCACGCTGAGCCGGCTGTTCCGCGTCTCCAACCGCGTCTGGTCGGTCGGCCCGTCGCTGGCCGAGACCATTATCGACGGCGGCTTGCGCAGTGCGCAGGTGCGCCAGGCCCGCTTCGTCTATGAGCAAGACCTGGATAATTATCGGCAGACGGTACTCGCCGGCTTCCAGCAGGTCGAAGACGACATCATCACGCTACGCGTGCTCGAGGAGCAGGCGGTCATTGAAGACAAGACCGTCACCGCGGCGCGGGAAGCCGAGGCCCTGACGCTCAATCAGTATAAAGCCGGCACCGTGCCTTATAGCAGCGTGATCACGGCCCAGACCACGCGCCTGAGCGCCGAGCAGACGGCCTTGCAGGTGCTGTCGAACCGCCTTACCTCCAGCGTCGGCCTGATTCAGGCTTTGGGCGGCGGTTGGCAAGCGAGCGACTTGCCGATCAAGCCCTGAACACGGGCGAGCCAGCATCAGGCGCTATACGCCGCTCGCCGCCAACGGCATTGCACGTCGCAACAGCGCGTCCTGCGCTGCGGACTGCTCCAGTGGCGGCAGATCCCCGAGGTGGTGAATTTCGTCGGCAGCGAAGTAGGCCACGGGCAGCGCGTCGCGGTACACGATGCGATTGCCGGTCAGCGAAGCGATACGCGCACCGGGTGTGAGAATGCCGACTTGATTGAGCGGATCGGCCGCGGACACCACGACATAGGCATGCGCCACGCCGGGGTCTGGGCGGGAGCCATCGCGGCGCGCCGCACGTAACGCGACCACCGCTTCCGGCGTCGCATACTGTTCTCCGGAAAATCCCGCCACGAAGCGACCGCCGCGTATTTCGCCGCGTGCTTCCAGGCGCCGACAACACAGGACTAACTCGCGCCAGGGCGGCAACCATTCGGCTTCACGCGCGAGCAAACGCCAGAAGATCACACCCCAGCGACGCAACAGACTGCGCACCACGTGCTCGACCACCTGGTCATGATCCTCCGCCGAGCGCGCCGAGCGACGCACCTGTGCCCAGCGCCCAGCGTCCGCCATCCCGAAGAATGCCGGTCGGCGGCGCGTTCGACCGGTGCTCAAGCGGTGGCGTTTTGCACCCGGCATCAACAGCACCCGCAGACCCGCAAAGCTGTCCGCGTTTACCCAGCCGGCCGATACCAGCTCAGCCAATGCCTGCTCAGCTTCTGCCGGCAGCAAACCCACCTGCTCGAGGATTTCGTCATAGAAAGAGGCGCCGTTCGCCCGAATGAAATCGGCCACTGCCACGGCACGCGAACTCAATGCGGCGGGATCAGCGGCCTCCACCAACGAGGACCAAAGGGGTAAGGCACGGCGACTGAGCAGGACGATCGGAGTCGCACGAATCGGCGTTACGCCGCGCGCGCTGTGCGCCGGCAACCGCGTCCAGACGGTACGCCCTGCACGGCAATGTTCGTCGAGCCAGGCAGGCTCGTATTGCGCGACACGCGCCGGCAGGATCTCCGCTTCCCAGCCGGCTGCCGGTGCCTCGTAGCCCTCCAATTGCGCCAGGATAGCGGCCAGCGCATCCGGCCCCTGCATACGCGACCCGGCGCTGACGTGCTGCCAATCGAACAAGAAGCGCAAAAAATCGCGTGCCTGCACCGGTTCGATCTCTGCGCGCAGTCGTTTGACGGTGTACCGATGTATGCGCGCAAGCAGCCGCCGCTCGCACCATTCATCGACCGCGCCATCCGGACTGAAGCGACCCCGCATCGCGAAGCCCTCCGCCTCGAGCGCGACCAGTGCGACCTCGACGCGTTCCGAGGCGATCGAAAGACTGCCTGCCAATGTTGCGCCACTGACGGGTCCCACGCCCTGCAACCGACCGCGCACGATGCTGATCAGCGATTCATCGGTGATTGCAGGTTCGAACAGGTCGCGCCGCTCCGCCGCTGTCCAGAGCACGCCGTCTGCGACCGCAATGGCTAGCGCGCGCTGCTGCTGCACGAGGTCGGCGAGCAGCGCCGGCCAGGTACGCTGCGCCTGCACCTCTTGGTCGGTCAGACAGGTCAGCCACAACAAGGCGTCGTGCAATTCATCGGCACTCGTGGCGTCCGGCCAGGCTTCTGCGCGGACCCGCAGGATCGCGTCGGCATCCAGCCTGCCGAGATCGGCCGCGGCGCCCGGATCGAGCCAACGGCGTGCCATCACCGCCTGCGTGCGCCGTTCCTCGAGAGGCGCATCATCCAGATAGGCGTAAGGCTTCGCGTTCAGCGCCTCGAGGGCCAGCGGTGACGGCTGCGTCAGGTCTTTCGCCACCACGCGGATCGCGCCGCTTTCGATGCCGCGCAGCAACCGTTCGAGCGCGGCCACATCCATGGCCTCCTCCAGGCAATCGCGCAGGGTCTGACTGACCAGCGGATGATCCGGCACCTCGATTTCACCCGGCAGATTTTCGGCACACGCCACCTGATCCGGGAACACCGACGCCAGCAAATCTTCCGCATTCATGCGCGCGATCTGCGGCGGAATTTTCTTGCCGCCGCGAAACCGCGGCAATGCCAGCGCGATGCCCGCGCCCCAGCGCCATCGCACTACGAACATGGGCGCTGCACAGACTGCCTGCACGAGCACCTGCCGCACCGTGTTCGAATGTAAGTAGCGCGCCACGTCGGCCAACTCGAAGCTGTGCGCGTGCGTGAGCGACAGCACGATGTGGTCCTCGGTCGCGGCCGCCTGCAGTTCAAAATTGAAAGTGCGGCAGAAGCGCTTGCGCAACGCCAGGCCCCACGCGCGATTGATGCGGCTGCCGAAGGGCGAGTGAATCACCAACTGCATGCCGCCGGCTTCATCAAAGAAGCGCTCGAACACGATCGTATTCTGAGTCGGCAGGCAACCAAGGGCCGCACAACCGGCCGCCAGGTACTGCGCAGCTTGCACCGCGGCGCCATTGGGCAGCGCGAAACGCTCACTGATCCAACGCGCTGCGCTCGCGACGTCCGGCTGCGCACTGCGTTCGAATTCCCGCCGCAGGCCGGCAACGGCGAGTGACAGTTCATCGCTGCGACCCGGCGCCTCGCCCAGCCAGAACGGAATCGAAGGGGGCTGCCCTTGCGCATCCGCCACGCGCACCGTACCGCGCTCCACCCGCAAAATTCGGTAGGACGTGTTGCCCAGCTGAAAAATGTCGCCTTGCAGACTTTCCACCGCGAAGTCTTCATTCACCGAGCCAACCAGATGCCCTTCCGGCTCCATCAGCACGCGATAGTCTGCATTGTCCGGAATGGCGCCGCCCGAGGTGAGCGCTGTGAGGCGCGCGCCCTTGCGCGGCCGCAGCACGTGGTTGATCGCGTCATGATGCAGCAG
>CAZZZU010000056.1:11364-26919 GCA_964658805.1 uncultured Steroidobacteraceae bacterium | reverse complement strand
CGGGCGCGGGTCTGACGAGAAGTAATGGACTCGCATCGACGCTAGTGGGGCTCGGCCTTTGACGAGATGAAATCCATCAGTGCGAGTAGTACTCCTGAGATGACGAAGGTCAGGTGCACCGCCACCATCCATCCCAGACGCTTGGGATCGACGATATTCTCGGGGTCGCTCAAGGGTAGAAACGCGCGCAGCAAGGCGATGGCGCTGATCGCACTGATGGATGCGATCACCTTGATCTTGAGATCCGCGAAGTCCACGGTCCCCATCCAAGTAGGTCGGTCTTCATGATTGCCCACGTGCATGCGCGACACGAAATTCTCGTATCCCGCCAGGATCACAATCATCAACAGGTTGCCGGTGAGTGACAGGTCGATCAGCGACAAGGACAGTAAAATGACGCCTTCGGCATTCAGGGAGCGCAGATGCAGAATGTCGGCTACCAGCTCACGCGCGAAAACCACGAGCAGCAGCAACAGTGCCACCGTCATCCCCAGATAGAACGGCGCCAGCAGCCAGCGCGATGCGAATAGCAGCGACTCGAAGCCATGTTCAAGCCGTTTTCCGAAACTCAGCGACTCGTCCGATGCCGGCATGACCGCTCTCCGCGAAGCAGGCGGACATCGCCTGGTTAGTATCTTGCCACGGCGCCTCGCACCCATTCGCGATAAAATGGCAGCATGATTCAAGTCCATCCAGCCGCAGTCGTGGAGGAAGGTGCGCACCTGTCGGACGGCTGCATCATTCGTGCGCACGCGGTCATCACCCGCTATTGCGATCTTGCAGCAGATGTCATCGTTCACCCCGGTGCCGTCCTCGGCGGCGAACCGCAAGACCTGCGCTTTGATCCTGCCACCCCATCGCGGGTCAGTATCGGCGCGCGCACGGTGGTGCGCGAACATGTCACCGTCAATCGTGCCACCCGGCCAGGCGGCGTGACCACGGTGGGCTCAGATTGCTACCTGATGACCGGTTGTCACGTGGCGCACGACGGCACCGTGGGCAATCATGTCGTCATCGCCAATGCCGTCTTGCTCGGTGGTCACGTGCATGTGGGCGATCGCGCGTTCCTCGGCGGTGGCGCCGTGGTGCATCAGTTCTGTCGCATTGGCGAAAGCGTCATGATGGGCGGTGGCGCACGCATCTCGAGCGACATCCCGCCTTACTGCCTCGCCACGGAACGCAACACGCTCATCGGGCTCAACCTGGTCGGCCTACGGCGACGCGGTTTCGCACGCGCCACGTTGATTGAGATCAGACGGGCATTCCAGGCGCTCGACGTGCCGTTCGGCAATCGCCGCGCGCTGGCGGCCGCGTGTCTGGCCAGCAGCGAGTTCACGACGCCGGAGGCGCGTAATTTTCTGGAATTTTTTTGCGGTGGCCGGCGCACCTTCGTACGTACACGACGCGCTGCAAAGTACGCGGCGCAAGGCGCGGCGGCGCCCGGCGACTCCGCGGACCTCTAGCGGCGTGCGGCGCGTCGCGACGCCGCCGCGGGTGCGGCGTAGCGCGCTGTCAAGGCAAGCAACGCGACACAGCCCGCGATCCAGCGAAAGTCGGTGGGCAAAGTCTCGCGCCATTGAAATTCCGGGCGCTTGAACGCGACGCCGACATCCTTGAGCGTTTGCGCGCGTACATAGCTCAGCCCGGTCTCCGACGCGAGCAGGGCGAGATAGGGCTCATGTAACGCAGACAGATGTTCCTGGCCAGGCAGCCGGCGCAAGGCCGGCGGCACCTCGCCCTGCGGAATGGTTTCCTCCATGGCCTCATTGGCGACGCTGCCTTGCCGGCCTTGCGAGTAAGGATCAATCTGCATGACCTGGTCGGCAGCCCACACGCCGGCGGGATTGCCTTCTGGGTCGAAGCGCGGGATCGGCTGCGGCACGTCGCCACCGATGCCGAGCAGCGCGCCTTTGAGCGTGCGGGTATTCGCGTCAAACTCGAGCCGATAGTGCGGGTTGATGGGCGGCGCCTCATGACCGTCAGTGAGAAAGGCGATCGCGCTGGGATTCGCTGCGCCCGCCAACATGCGTTCCGTCAGATAGAGGCCCTTGGCGATCTGGCTGCTGCTCGCCCACGCCATCTGCGGATTGATGCTGTCGATGTTCTGTTCCAGTTCATGCCGATTGGCGCAAACCTCCACCGGCAAAGCAGTGATGAAGACGCGATACTCGGTGAATACGCCAAGCCCCAACTGCGCACCGCAGGGCAGCCGGGTCACCGCGCGTATTAACGCCTGCTTGGCAAAATCAAGACGGCTCAAGGCTCGTTCGCCATCCCGCATGTCGGTGACGTACATGCTCTGCGTGATGTCGATGATGGCAATGACCCGCGTGACGTCCTGCAGCACGACGATAGGCGGCAAGAAGACCGCTGCAGCGAGGGCCATCGCGGCGATACTCAACAGGACCACACGCGCGCCGCGATTCATGGCAGTCCCAAATCCCGCCCCTCTCCCGTCGTGGGTGTGCGCAAGCGACTGGGCGGCGTGGCCATGGCTTCCGAGTCTTCCTCGGGATCAGGCGCGATGCGCAAGGCTTTTTCCAGATTGTAGCGGCCGTCCCAATCGGCAGCGTCGTCGCGCAGCAGGTCGCGATAGGATTGCTTCGCAAGTTCCACCAAGGTCAGTGCGGCGCTCGCATCGACATCCGCGCGCTGCGCCAGGGTTTGCTGCATATACAAATTGCCGCTGTTGAATTTTGCGTCGCGACGCACCTGTGGGTCCGACACCTGTTGCAATTCCCGATAGCGATTCAGCGCTGCTTGCGAATCGCCCTTACGCGCTGCCGAATAGGCGGCCGCAAATCGCACCCGGGGCGGCGCGCTGGCGTCTGCTTCGCTTGACCCCCCTGCAATGCGATGGTTGTACTGCGCAATCCTCAGCAACTCCACGCCCTGCCAACCGGCCAGCGCGGCGCAGATGCACGCGCCGAGTAGACAGATTTGCCAGGCTCTCAGCGCCACGCGCGCCATTCCCAAAAGCTTGCCAGCAGCAACAACAACACACAGGCAAATGCGGTGCCGTACGCCGGCCGGGTCAGATCGTGATGCACCGCCGGTACGGCATAGCGGATCGGCAGACTCTGCAGGCGCCCTACGTCGTCGATTGCTTGCGCCAAGGCATCCGGGTTCTCGGCCTCATACGCATGATAGGGTGTACCCATGGACGAGAAGTAACGGTGCAGAGCGCGCTCAGGCACGTCCTCCGCGATGCTGCCTGCGCCCATGTCGGCGGCCTCACCATGCAACCCCAGTCCTGGCGTGTGACTCGCCCGAAGATAGAGCCAATACAGCGCCACGTGTTCGCGTTTCATCAGTTCCGCAATGCGCTGCTCGACGGCGGGCTCCAGATGCGCGCCGCCATCGGACACCAGCAGCACGACACGCGAGCCGTTATAAGGTTGGTTCTCGAACAGCCTGAGCGCGGCCAGAATACCCTGGCCGATATCGGTATCCGCCAGTCCATGGCCGACGTCGCCCGCGGCGATCGCCGCCTGAATGACGGCCTGCCTGGCGGTGAAGTTGGCGACCAGTACCGGCATGGTGGAGAACACCACCATGGCCATGAGGTCATGCTCGCGGCGGCGAGCAAACTCGGCCAACAAGCGGCGCGCCGCACCGCCTTTCGACTCTCGGCTTCCCGCTTCGCCGTGACCTGCAAAGGACTGATCCATGCTACGGCTGCGATCTAACAACACCGCGATCTGCGCGCCGCGGCCGACGTGTTCAAGCGGCGTCGGGGTCCAATAGGATTGCGCGAGACCCCCGGCGGTGCCGACAATGCACAGGCTTGCGATCACCTTGAGACCAATGCCGAGCGCAGTCGCGAGCGGATCAGGCGGCAGCAGCGCCAGCCAGGAGTAGCCGCGCGCGTCGACACCGCGCCGCCGCCACGGTAACAGGGCCAGCGGCAGCAGCAAGAGCGCCCAGGGATGCACGAATGGCAGCGTCATGCGCGCGCCGGTCCTTCCCGATCGCGCAACTCGGCGCAGAGCGTGGTGACCGCTTCGAGGCCGAACGACTCATCGCCCGCGGCCGCGAAGAACTCGGCGCGCGACGCTGCAAAGAACTGCTGCACGCGTGGCGCCAAGGCTTCGAAGCGCGCATGCGCGGCGAAAAACGCCGGCAGCTGATCCGCGAAGACGCGTGCGTCCGCCGTTTCATCGAAGGCGCGGTGCAAGATGCGGTATGCATCCTGCAAGGTCGCAGGACCCGTGCCGCCTGCCCGCGCGGCGCGTAAACGCCGCAGCGCTCGCGCAAACGGCGCAGCTCGTGCACCGCGTCCGGCACGTGCATAAAAGTGGGCGATCGCCGGCAGCGACAAGAGGGCCGCCGCGGCCGCGAAGTACCCCAACAAGGCACGTTGACGGGTCGTGGCGATGCTCTGAGGCAGACGGCTCGGTCGCAGTTGCTCGAGGCCAGCCCGCGTTTCCAGCGAAGTCAGCGGCGCGATCAGCACCGGCGCCGCCTGCCACTGAGTGTCGAACGACGCGGCGGCCGGCGCCGCGCCCGCCGTGAAATGCAGGTCCACCCCCGGTAGCATCTCCATCTCGACCTTTTCCGGGGAATTCACGATCTGATAATCGATCCGGATCTCATAGCGCCGCCCGTCCGCCGCGGCCTGCGCAGTCACGTGACTGGCGATGACTTCGAAATAGCGCGTGAGGCGCTGCGACTTTGGCAGGGATGCAGGATCGAGCAGGTACTCCAACGGCACCGTGAGACTGATCGTGCGGGTTAGTTCATCGCCGAGAAAGTGGCCGAAGGCACGCGGCTCGTCCAGCCGTACGGCACCTGCCAAATCGCCGGCAGCACGCGCGGAACCGAAGACGCAAGCGGCGGCCAGCAGCCACGCATTACGTCGCAGCATCGGTCCAGGAGGGTGCGCCGGCGAAATATTGCGAAACCCGGTCCGCATCAAACACCGGCAGCAGGAGCGGCCGCATCGCACGTCGCAGGAAGAGCGCCTGGAGCGCAGCGCGGCGCTCGGCGAAGGCCCTGCGCGCACGCGCGCTGAAGGATCCCCGCCACCACAGTGTGCGTTCGGCGCCGCTCTCCAGATCGCGGGCTGCAGCCAATCCCGTTCCGTCCGGCACGGCATACTCGGCTGCCTCCCACAGGACTACCGGGACAACCGTGTGCGCAGACAGCGATCGCAACAGCGTATCGATCGCCGCCAATTCGAAATGGAAATCGGACAACAGAAACACCAATGCATGACGCCGTTCGAGTTGTGCCGCGGCGTCGAGCAGGCCGATGCTCGATTCCCCACTGCAGTGATGTCGATGCAAGCGTTCATCCAGCCAGGCAGCGGTACTCTTGCTGCGACGCGCCGGTACGCGCAAGGGTTCGATGACCTCGGCCGCCGCAGCCATGAAACCGAAAGCATCGCCGGTGCGATAAGCCGAATGTGCAGCCGAGGCCGAAAAGTTCGCCACGGTCTCGAGCTTGCGCCCGAATCGGATCGAGGCCGAGAGATCGGCGAGCACCTGCACCTTGATCGTGCGACGCTCGCGCAAGCTGCGTACCTTGAAGCCGCCGAATGGATCGCTCAGGCTCGCGTGCAGGTCGAGACGCCTGGGCTCCGGATCAGCAGCAAGCGACAGATGTTCGCGAAACTCAAAACCGCTGCCGCGCCCGTGGCTGCGATGGTGACCCGGCCGGTGGCCGCGCGCCGGCCAATTGATCTCGTACTTGAATTCCCGAATCACGGTGCGGCAATCCGGGCAAGGATCGCGCGGCTGAATCCGAGTGCAATTTCACTGCGACGCATTTCGTACAGCGGTTGAAACACCAGCCGGTGTGCGACCACCGGTACGAATACCGTTTGCACATCGTCCGGCGTGACGAAGTCACGCCCATTGAGCCAGGCTGCCACCCTTGCAGCCCGTAACAGCATGCTCATGCCGCGCGGACTGGCGCCGGCGAGCACGAGGTGCGCCATGTCGACATCGCGCATGCTCACGGCTGCGGTCACCGGATCACGCGTTGCCTGCCACAAGCTCAGGACGTAGCGCAGCAGTTCAGGACTTGCGCGCACGGACGCCTGGATTGCTGCGCCGATGTCGTTCAGGTCGCGGTGCCGGACGATGTCCGGCGCCAGGCCTTCGATCAGCGCATCGACGTCATGGAAGCGGGTTGCTCCGATCAGCTCCAGCAGCACGTTCGGATCGGTTGGCGTCTCGATGCCGATTTCGAACATGAATCGATCCAGGGCCGCGGCGGAAATATCGAAGGTTTCTTCGCGTTCGAGCCGATTGCGGTCGGCGAACACCTGCAAATGCGGAAACGCATGGTCGCGATTGAACGCGCGCACGCTGCGCTCCGCCATCGCGCGCAACAACAGCGCGTGCACCTGCGGCCGGGCACGATTGATCTCGTTGAAGAACAAGATGGACAGATCCTCGCCATGCTGGAGCAAGGGTCCGGGATCGATGTGCGGACGCCCGTCCTCGGCGATGTAGGTGTAATACAGCAGATCATTCGGCATCAGATCAACGCTGCCCTCGATGCGCGCAAAGGCGCCGCCGATGGTGCGCGACAAGGCCCGCAACACGGTCGTCTTGCCGACGCCGACGTCACCCTGCAGTAGTACGTGACCGCGCGCAAACACCGCGATGGTCAACAGACGGATGACAGGCGCCTGGCCGATGACGACGCGCGCAATCTCCTGCTCGATACGCTCCGCCTGCAAGCGGGCAGCCTCAATCGAAATCGCTGCAGTCAAGTTGAACCCCCTTGCATGCCATCATACGTAGAATAGAGTCCCATGGTTGAATCGCAGGACGTCTCCGCCTCGCTGCCGGTCTTCGGCATCTTTCAAGGCGGCGGTGCCAAGGGAATTACGCACGTCGGCGCCTACGCCGCGGCCACTGCTTCGGGCTTCGAATTCGTCGGCGTCGCCGGCGCATCGGCCGGCTCCATCGTCGCCGCCCTGATTGCGGTCGGCTTCACACCGCAGGAAATCTTCGATCCGGACGCGCTCGACCAGGATATCTTCAGCCATCATGGCTTGACGCCACTCGGCGTCCTCGGCGGCCGCGAATGGCAGATCCTGAAGTGGACGCGCCGCTTCTGGCGGCCGGTGGCCGGCGGCGCGGTCATATTCAGTCTGTTGGCATTTCTCGCAATGCTGCTCAACTGGCACACGACGGCGCGCATGGCCGCCGCCGGCGCGATCTTGCTGATGCTGCTGTCGTTCGCATTTTGCACCTGGTTCATCCTGCGACGGGGCATCTTCGATCCGGCGCATTTCGCAGGCGTTTTGAATGACATCCTGCGCGCTCGCGTTGCCGGCGTTTATGCGCAGGAAGGCAAGGATTCGGCACAGTTGCCGGCGTGGATTCGTTTTCGCGACATCGATCCGCAGCAGAGCAGCGCTTTTTGCCGCCTGAAGGTCGTGGTCACCGACATCTCCGAGGAACGCCTCTGCCTGTTCGATCACCGGACGCCTGACGTGTGCATCGCTGAAGCGGTGGCGGCATCGATCGCGATCCCCGGCGTCTTCAAACCGGCGCATATACCGTCCGCGGGTACCCGGCACGACTATGCCGACGGCGGACTCGTGTCGAATCTCCCCGTGTGGTGTTTTACTGAGGAGAAAGCCGCACTCGAGCGTCGTACGCGTTTCAATGCGCCGGTCCCGGTGGTGGCTTTCACGCTCGCTGAGCGCCGCGCCCGCCAGGACGCGCAGCCCGCATCACCGTGGGCGTACTACGCCAAGGTGCTGTATTCAGGAATCTTCGCAAGTCAGACCACCATTCAGGAATTCGTCGAGGACCTCTACGTCATCCCGCTGCAAAGTCCGCTGACTGTGCTCGCCTTCGATGCGGACCGTCGGCAGGCTGCGCACGCGCATGAGATGGGTCGCCAGCAGGCAGGTGAGGAACTTGAGCGGCGGCTCAAGCGCGAGCCTGCCCTGTGGCACCAGGAACTCAGCAAGGTGTGCGCGGAAGTGCGCAATGTCTTATCCCAGAGTGTTTTTGCAGGCGGGAGTGACTTTGACCTGCGGGTGGGCTTGTTCGAACCCGCGCGCAGCGCCATGCGCACGGCGGTCACGACGGCACCGACCGCCTACCGTGTGCGCCATTCATTGAACATGGAGCGCGATGCGGACGACCGATTGACTCTGGATGCAGCCTGCCCAGGGGTGCCCGAGGCCTTCAATGAAAAGACGATCGTATTGTTGAAACCGGACTCGGCAGCAACCCGGCACCTCGTGATGAGCAAGTACGAGCGCGCCCTTGTGCGTCGCAGCATGATGTCTGCGATTTGTGTCCCAATCTTTGCCATTTCAAATGGTTGGATGCAGCCCGCAGCGTTGCGCAGCAGGCCGGTAGCGGTGTTAAGCTTCGACAGCGATGCCGATATTGCCTCTGGACTGCAGACAGACGATTCGATGTTAAGATTGATTGCCGAAGCCACCTTAGGCCTGTCGGCATTGTTCACTGTAGATGCAGAGGATTGGCAATGAACGCAAAGTTGAAATCGTATCGGGCCGTGGTCGCCGAAGCGTTGGCTCCCCCGACGCCGGCTGCCAATCAAGGCATCGTGTCCCTTTCGGATTTTCGTTTCGAACCGAGCGCGGAATCGCTGCGCCGAGCCCGTGCCTTGGGCATAAAGCTGACGGCGATTCGAGCGGCCGGTCCTCCGGCCAACGATAAACGCTAGCGGCCAGCCGCGGCGTCAGCGTATGACTTGACGAGCTCCGTCAAGAAGTCCCGCCCCACGAATGCCGAGCGCACACTGAGTCGCTCATTGAGCCCATGTGCGCCGTTGCCATCGGGATCCCCCCAGCCACCGGGTACGCCATAGGTCGGTATTCCGATGGCTTCCAGGAACACACCATCGGTCGCGCCGGTGGACATGGAGGGGATGAGCGGCACGCCCGGAAAATACTTGGCCACCAGCTTCTGTGCCGGCCCGATGATTTTGGGATCGAGCTGTGGTGGAACGGCAAGCGGACGAATGGGCTGCACCGGCGTCAGCTTCAAATTGGGATCGCCAATCGCAGCGTTGAGTGCTGCTTGGGTCGTCTCAACCGTCTCTCCCGGAAAAATGCGGCAGTTGATGTTGGCAGCGGCACGCTGCGGCAGCGCATTATTGGCGTGACCACCTTCGAGCAGCGTCGCCACGCAGGTGGTACGTAACATGCTGTGGTAAATGCGGTCCTTCGAAACAACCGCTTCCGCGGCAGCATCCTCCGGATGTTGCGACAATGTAACCATGGCCTTGCCGAGCTCGTCGCTCCGTGAAGCACCGACTTTCGCAAGATACACGCGAGTGGTATCGGTAAATTTCACCGGAAACTCATACGCGCGCACTTTGACCAGCGCGTCCGCGAGCTCATAGATCGCGTTGTCGCGCACCGGAATAGAACTATGGCCACCGGGATTCACGGCTTCGATACGGTAGTTTTGCGCGGCCTTCTCGCCTACCTGCATGGATTCCACCACGAGCTTGCCGTGACCATCGGTGCGGCCTCCGCCGCCCTCGTTGAGAGCGAACTCCGCTGCGATCAGGTCGGGCTTGTTCTGCGCCAGCCACTGCGCGCCGTTGAAGGCGGACGTCGTTTCCTCGCCGCACGTAAGTGCCAGCTTGATGGTCCGTTTCGGATGGTAGCCGCTCTCCTTGAAACGAACCATGGCGTCGACCCAGGCCGCGTCCATGGCTTTCATGTCCGCCACGCCGCGGCCATAAAAATAGCCGTCTGCCTCGATAAACTTGAACGGATCGCGCACCCAATCCTCACGTTTGGCCTCGACCACGTCCAGGTGACCCAACAACAGTATCGGCTTCGCCGTCCTGGATTTACCCGGCAGGATGGCCACCAGGCCGCCCTCGCGCGGATGATCGGGCACCGAGAAATACGTGAGGTCCGCATCGGCGTAACCCGCCGCCTTCAAGTGTGCGCCCATGCGCTCCGCGGCGAGCGTACAACTGCCAACCGAGACGCTCGTGTTGGTCTCGACCAATTCCTTGTAGATCGCGAGGAACCTTTCCTGATCGGGCCGTAGCGGCCCCATCGGCGCTTCCTGCGCGAACGCCACCGCATGCAACGACGAGCCGATTCCCAGTGCCGCAGCGAGTCTCAACCACTTCTTCAATCCCTTCTCCTCCATATGTTTCAAGGTCATGCGTTCTTGCGGCACACGAGCAAAATTTCGTCGACCTGCTCCGTGTCGACTTTTCCCGGCATGAAAACCAGCGGCTTCTGAAAGCGCAGGCCGAGCGGCATGAACACCTTGTTGTACCACCACATGGCACGCTCGCGATCATGGGTCAGCCACCACATACCGAGGTCGAGTATTTTCGAGGAACGCGGCTGCATGCCGTACACCGCACTTTGCTCGACCGTAAATTTATGTTCGACCAGCCGCTGCCACAATAACGCAGGCTCATAGCGGCGGAAGTGCCCGACGAAGTCGTCGAACGGCGTCCACATGCGTTGATGCAGCGGCACCGACAGCAACAAGGTCCCGCCCGGGCGGGTGACCCGCGAGAGCTCCGCAAACGCCTCGCCGTCATTCTCGACGTGTTCAACGATATCGAGTGCACAGACGAAATCGAATGCTTCTGCGGCGAAGGGCAAGGCACGCACTTCGCCGAACGACACGGAGGCGCCGCGCTGCTGCAGGCTGCGCAGCGCCGGCAGACTGAAATCCAGAAATTGCGTGCCGGACAAAGGCAGCCGTGGTCGCAAGCCCGGTGCTACCTCCAGCCGATTCTCGGCGGCAGCCGCCAACGACTCGACCAGAGGCCAGGTGTTGAAGCGTTGCGGTTCAACCAGCTTCGCATCGCCCCAAAGCGCGTCGTAGTAGTCGCGATTGACGTCCAGGACTTTCGGACGCGCGGACCCGCCGCCGGCCGCGTCATGATGTTGCTGTTCCACAGCCGACAATCATGACGATTTCGGCTGCGATGGCAACTGTTTAGTAAGGGCGCAGCGGTCCGTGCAGGACGCGGCGCGCAGCGATGAACGCGGCACCGATGGGCTGTTTTACGGTATCGAGCAACCTGGAGCGGAACGGCGGCCGCGGATCGATACCGAACCGCCGACGCAGAAAATAATTGGCCGCATACAGATTTGCATACGAGCGATCATACGAGTGGTAGAGAACGGCCGCGGACACCGAAATCTCAGGACCGTTCTGCACCCAGTGCGGCGCATTGACCGGGATGTGCACGCCCACACCGGGCGATAGCGGCACCACATCCGCGTGGCCTTGCAATTGCGGTTTATAAATGGCTGCATTGGTGTCCACCGTCCAGGCACGCTCGATCTCCTGCTCGGGTAAAACCTCCCGATCGTACTTGCTGAAGATGCTGATCTGCTTGGTGCCGCGGATCTGCAGCAGGAAATTCGTTTCACTGTCGATGTGATAAGTGCTCAGGCGATTCGGCGAGGTGATGAAAATCGCCAACTGAGTGCGGCGAATCTTTTTGCGCAACTGCGGGCCGCTGATCTGCAGCAGATCGCTGATGCAGCTATCCAAAATCTTGCCGTATTCCGGACTGCGCTCCGCGGACTTCAGGTCGATCCAGGCGCCGGAGGTTTGGATGTTGCGGATGGTTTCATCAATCGGCAGCCGCTGCGCGCCCGGCACGTCCCAGCGCTGGCCGATGTTCGTGACGCCGCGGTCGTAATGCAAATCCTCCGGCCACTTCGACGCCACTTCTCGCGCCAACTCGAGCAGCCGGGGAATTTCAAACAAAGGATTGGAAGCCAGCTCGTGCTGCACCCGGAAGTGCCGCTGATTGAAGTGTTCGCGGAATGTTAATGGATCGAGCTTCAGCATTCGACTGCTCCCCAGGCCCGAAGAATCTTATTTTGCGCGCCTGTAACGACGCTCTATGTGACGAGAATGTGATTCATTCGGCAAAAATTCAAGTTAATTCGCATTATGGAACACGCTTTCAGGCATTGCTTACCGCAAGCCTTTTGATAGCCTGATTTGATGCAACATAATTCTCCGCGTCCGCGGTTGCCGCCGCCCGCCCCGAATACTTTCAGCACTCGCGATTGGAACGTGCTGGCAGCTTGCTGGTTTCCCGTGGCGCGGCTCCAGGATATCAACGACAAGCCGTGTGCCACCACGTTGCTGGACGTGCCGTTGGTGCTCTATCGCACCCGCGCCGGGCTGCGAGTGGCGCGCGACATCTGCCCACACCGAGGCGTGCCCTTGAGTCAAGGGTGGCTGGAGGGCGATCAACTGGTGTGCCGTTATCATGGCTTGCACTTTGCACCCGACGGCGCGTGTGTGCGTATTCCAGCGCAGCCGGCAACCGATAAAATCCCGAGCCGCTTTGGCCTGACGATGTTTCCGGTGGTGGAGCGCTATGGTTTGTTGTGGACCAGCCTGCACTCGACCGAACCGCAGTTGCCGGAGTTGCCGACCTGGACTGACCCGGCGTATCAAGCCATCTTGCCACCCGTCGTGGATATTGCCGGTTCGAGCGGCCGCCAGCTCGAAGGCTTCATCGACGTCGCACACTTTGCCTGGGTGCATCACGAAGCGTTCGCCGATCGTGGCAACCCGGTTGTGCCGAGCTACGAAACGCGCGAGACGCCTTTCGGCTTCACCTCCGAGTATCTCAGTGACGTCAGCAATTATCCCAAAGCGTTGCAGCACCTCGCGCCGCCCGGATTTCGCTGGCTGCGGGTGTTTGACGTGTATCCCCCGTTCTGCGCGGTGCTCACTGTGCGTTTCCCGCGCGACGGTCAGCTTTGCATACTCAACGCCGCGAGTCCGGTGTCCGCGCGCCGCACACGTCTGTTCGTACCCCTCACCCGAAACTTCGATCAGACCGGCAACCTCGAAGATGTGTATGCATTCAATGCGCAGATCTTTTCTGAGGACCAGGCCATCATAGAGATGCAAAAGCCGGAAGATCTGCCGCTCGGGTCGCTGGATGAAATTCACTTCGCCGCCGATAAAAGTTCAGTTTTCTATCGGCGCTCGCTCATAAAGATGGGCCTCGGACGTGACTTCACCAGCTGAGGTCTTCACTCCTTCCGGAATACACCGCATGCCTCGTGAGCACAAGCCTGCTTCTGCATGTCGTGCCAGGTCGCACTCGTTTTTCGAGAAGGCGCAACTCGACCACTATAGTAAATCCTTCACTATTTTTAATCATAAGAATCAATGGTCTGCTAACTACTATTGTATGCATTTCGAGATGTGAGACATAAGGCTTTGGATGAGCGTCATTGCGGAGGTGGGCACGTCGCCGCTCATCGTCGCGAGATGAGGGCGGGACTAGTGTTCGCAACGCGTCGATATAAAAAAAGCAGCGCAGTGTCGGGCAGAACGCTTGAGACGCAGAGGGGGAGGTTCACGTGCTGGTAAAAATACTCGATCTCGCTGTACGTACACCTATGGCTCGGCGCAGGGCGCGGCATCCAATCATCCAATAGGAGATGTGAAGTGCGTTACCCAACATGGCGCGACACCGCGCAAGCAATGCTCACCGTTTCGTTTCTTGCAGGGAGTTTCCTGACAACCACCGCCCGGGCCGATTCCGATTACTCAACCGGCGAGGCATCGGGCCCAACGGTACAAACAGCCGAAGGTCCGGTACGAGGCTTCGTCAATTCGGCGGGTGTGCATGAATTTCTGGGCATTCCATACGCGGCCCCGCCGGTGGGCAAGCTGCGTTGGATGCCGCCGCAAACGGTCGAAAAGTGGAGCAAGACGTTTGAGGCGACGCAGTTCGGCAATACATGCGCCCAGATCACAACACTTGGCGTCTTCGCAGGGCCGGCGAGCGTGAATGAGGATTGTCTGTACCTCAACGTCTTTACAGAGAACGTCGGCGGCACAGGCGGGGGCGCCAAAGGCATGCCGGTGCTCGTCTGGATTCACGGCGGCGGCAATGTCGATGGCGAAAGCAAGGACTACGATGCCACCAAGCTTGCCACCGGTGGGCCTAAGGGCGTGCCCACGGTCGTGGTGACCATGAACTACCGCCTCAACCTTTTCGGGTTCCTGGCACATCCCGCACTCGACGCAGAGGGCCATGTCGCTGACAACTACGGCCTCATGGACCAGCAAGCGGTCTTGCAGTGGGTACAGCGAAATATCCAGCGCTTCGGCGGCGACCCAGGCCGCGTCGCATTGGGCGGCCAGTCAGCAGGTGCGCAGGACACCGGCGCAAACCAGATTTCGCCGGCGGCGGCGGGCCTGTTCAGTCGCGCGATCTACGAAAGCTCGCCGCTTTCCAGCCTGGCGCCCCAGGCTGTCGGCCAGCAGCGAGGTAAACAGATGGCGGTGGCAGCCGGCTGCGGGATCGACTCGTCTGCGGCAACGGCGGCGTGCCTGCGCGCGCTCTCCACGGCGCAGGTGCTGCAATTGGCGGGTACGCCGAATGTTCAGGGACCGTACATCACACTCGCAGGATGGTCGCATCGGCATCATTGCGACTTCTGGACCGCCGATACCTTGAACGGCGGCATCCTGCGCTTTCAGCCCTAGGAGCCTCGGCGGCGGGCCAGGGCGGCCCGCCGCGTTTCGAACAATCAGCCGCCGAAGGCCTCGCTCAAGGCGGCGACCTCCGCCGCGCATTTCTCGAGCACGACGTGGATACGGCTGGCATCGAGACCGAGGCGCACGCCGGCGGCCATGTTTTCGAGCGCAATCTGTGCAGCGCTCACGTCCGCCGAGTAGCACGCCATCACGATTGCGATCGCAATCACGTCGCGCAGATCCGGCGCCGCATCGCCCTCACGGCGGGGATCGGCCTGCTCGCCCACCGCTTCGCACATGGCAGCGGGGAACTCCCAGTTTTCCAGAATTGCTTTGGCGATGGGTGCGTGCCACGACGCTATGACCTCCTCCAGGATAGCATCGTCGATAAACAATTCTGGGTGGCGCGCGCCGCGCGTCAGGATGTAGAGCTTGCCCAGTCCGTGCATCAGGCCGGCCAGCATGGCTTCGTCCGGATTGACCGCCGAGCAATGCCGCGCCAAAACGTAAGACAGCGCAGCAATCTGTGTGCTTTCCCGCCACAGCAGATTGAGGCGGTCCTGCAGACGGTCAAGCTCGGCGCCTCGACGCATCTGCGAGATCGCCACCGCCATGGCGGCGCTGCGCACCATGGAGTAACCGATGCGGTTGATCGCCGTCCGTAATTCCGTGATCGGCTTGCCGGTCCGGTTGATGAAAGACGCATTCGCAATGCGTATCAGCCGCGCGGCGAGCGCAGGCTCAGACCCGACGACGCGCACCACCCGCGCAAGCGATGCATCCGGATCGGCAAGTACCTTACGCACCTGCAGGGCGACTTCGGGAAACGACGGCAGATCGATTTTGCCGCTGGACAGTTCGCACGCCAGCGAGCGAACGAAATCGAATGCGACGTCGGAAGACGCTTGAAGTTGAGTGCTCGACACCGTTTGGCTCCGCGGTTTTCACCATATTGCCGCGCCGTCGGTGACGGCGGCGGAACCGGGTTCACGGAATCGCAGCGGGGCGGGAACCGAGCCACCAGGACGCACACCAGACTGCAAGGCCGCCGAGTGCCAGACGTGCTGCTGTCCGGCAACCACGCCGCCATCGC
>CAZZZU010000056.1:0-11354 GCA_964658805.1 uncultured Steroidobacteraceae bacterium | reverse complement strand
ACCCCGTTGCCGTCCAGCCATAGCCCGCAGCGATCGCAAGCCCTCCCAACCAGGGACCGAGTGCATTGGCCGCGTTGAAGGCCGAGTGATTGAGCGCCGCGGCCAGCGCCTGCGCATCACCCGCGACGTCCATGAGGCGCGTTTGCAAGACAGTTGCCAAGGCGCCGCCACAGCCGATGGCGAAGACATCCGCCGTGATGCTCCAGAAGTGCGCAGCCGCGACCCCATACAGCGCCAGAACGCAGGCCGACCAGATCAGCAGCAAAGCTGCCGTCGGCATCAACGCACGATCGGCAAAGCGCGGAATGACCAGATTTCCGGCGGTGAGTCCCGCACCGAACACCGCCAACACGATTGGGACGTGTGATGGCGTCACGCCGGTGACGTCCATGAGTGTCGAACCCAGATAGGTATAAACCGAAAACAGGCCACCAAACCCGATCGCGCCGATGGCCAGCGTCAGCCACACCTGCGGCTTGCGCAGTGCGCCGAGCTCTTTGAGCGGACTGGCGCCGGCCGGCACCGCATCGCGCGGCGCCAGAATACCAATCAGCGTCAGGCACGTCAGCGCAAGCACCGCGACGACGGCAAACGCCCAGCGCCACCCTACCGCTTGCCCGAGGAGGTTTGCCAATGGCACCCCCACGATCGTTGCGATCGTGAGCCCCAGCAGCACCCTCGCCACCGCCTGCGTGCGCCGCGCCGACGGCACCAACGACGCAGCCAGCAATGCAGCGATCCCGAAATAGGCGCCATGCGGCAGGCCGCTGATGAAGCGAAACAACAGCATCCACTGATAGGATGGAGACAGCGCGGACAGCGCGTTGGCAAACGCAAACACGCCCATCAAAGACATGAGCACGGTTCTGCGCGACAGGCGCGCTGCAAGCACCGAGATGACGGGCGCCCCGACCACCACGCCGAGTGCGTAGGCACTGATCACATGGCCGGCGGTGGGCTCGTCGATGTGCAGGTCACGGGCAAAAAATCGCAACAGGCTCATGGTTGCGAATTCGGTGGTGCCGATGGCAAAGCCACCCACGGCCAGGGCAAAGTGAATCCACGCCGGATGAATCGCACGACGCTCGAGGATGCGGGAAATCAATTTTTGCACTATCTATAAACAAGCTGCGCCGTGCAAGCGGTAACATCGGGCATGGCTCGCTTCCTGGTGCTCTTCGCCCTCCTCGTCTTCGCCGCCGCTGCGCGCGCGGATTTCACGCCCGGCATCGATTATCTGGTGCTCGATCCGCCGCAAAAGACCGCCGCGGGAAAGACCGAAGTCATCGAATTTTTTTCATGGGCATGCCCACATTGCTACGCGTTCTACCCCGTTCTCGCGCGCTGGCAATCCGAACACCCGGGCGTGATGGTCCGGCGCATTCCGGTGGGCTACGGGCATGTGCAATGGGCAGCCCTGGCTCGTGCTTTCTATGCGTTGCAGACGCTCGACAGCCTGGAGCGTGTCGATGCAGCGCTGTACGAAGCCATTCACCGCGACCACGTGGTGTTGTACGACGAGGCCAGCATTGGCGCATGGCTGGCAGAGCACGGCGTCGACCGCGCCCGATTCCACGCGGCCTATGGGTCCGCTGCGGTGAGCCAGCAAGTCGCACAGGCCGATAAAATGGCGGCGCGCTACCAGGTGTCACTCGTTCCGACCCTGGCCATCGGCGGGCGTTACGTGGTGACCGGCGAGCACGACAAGATGCTGGCGGTGGCCGACGAACTCACGAGCAAATCGTTCTAGGCATGGCAGAATGGCATCCATGCGATTCTTCGACTGCAGTCAATGTCCGGGCTACTGTTGCAGCCATGGTCGTATTGAGGTCACTGATTACGACGTCAAGCGCCTGGCGCAACATCTCGAGGTGTCCGAACGCGTCATGCGCAAGAAATTTGCTTACCACTACGTGACGCAGGGCGTCGATGAGTGGATCCTGCGGCATCACAAAGACAAGATCTATAAGTCCGTCTGCAAGTTTTTCGATCGCAAGGCCCGACGTTGCACGGTCTACGAAGCCCGCCCTAACGTCTGCCGTAAATATCCCTACGGCTCGCAGTGCGGGTATTATTACTTTCTAAAATTCGAGCGCGCGCACCAAAACGACGACGATTACGTGCCGAGCGCGTGAGCGCTGCGTCGTGCAACCCAATAGGTTGCGCCTTGTGCTCCATATCTTTCCGAGTGTTCCACCCCTGCAGCGAGTTCGAAGGTGCCCCCGACCGGTAAATAGCGGGTGTTGCCGGCCACGGTCAGCCACATCTCACCGCTCACCACCACGGCATTGGCCGCGAACGGATGCGAATGCTCGGCCACCACCGTATCCGGCGCCCACTCGCGCACCAGCACCGCCTCGAATCCCTGCCGCAGCATGTCGGCCTGAAAACTCTCGAAATCCATGCCCGACTTTTCCTCGTGTTGCAACTCCCGCACAAACAGCATTAACTGCGGTCATTCTAGACGAGCAAGGAGTATCGATGTCGAAGTTGACGCTTGACCAGGCCAACAAGATCATCGCAGTGGCGGTCGCCACAGCACGCAAGAATGGCTATCGTCCGATGGGGGTCGTGGTGCTGGACTCGTCAGGACATCTGCGCGCGGCGCAGCGCGAAGATGGCGCCAGCATGTTTCGCATCGATATCGCCACTGGCAAGGCGTGGGCGGCCGTGGGCATGGGAGCCGCTAGCCGAATCCTCGGCGAAAGAGCCAAGGACAATCCCAATTTCTTCGTGTCTCTCGCCGCCACCGCGAAGGGTAAGTTTCTACCGCAAACCGGTGCACTCGTCATCAAGGATGCGGCCGGTGACATTCTTGGCGCAGTCGGCGCAAGCGGCGGGACCGGCGATGAGGATGAGGCGATCTGCAAGGCAGGCATCGAAGAAGCCGGACTACAGCACGGTTAGGCGCCCAGCACGCCGACCAACGTATCGAGCTGGTAGCGGGCGTGCATGATCACGACCGCGTATTCCTTGGCCGTCATCGGCAAGACCTGAAACGCGCTGATGTTGGCGGTTTGGCGCGTGGCCTCATGCGTTGGATCGACATTTCTCGCGAGCAGCAGCGCGATCACCAGGATATCGCTGAGATCCGGTTCGCCGCGATGCTTGCGCTCGAATTCTTCCTGCGAGCCCACTGCTTCGCACATCTCCTCCGGAAAATTCCAGTTCTCGAGAATGGCCTTGCCGATGGACGCGTGCCAACTCGCTACCATATCGGCAAATCCCTGATCGGCGGCAACCGCAGGCGCGGCCACGCCGCGTGCCATGATGTAAAGACGGCCGATGCCATGCACCAGCCCCGTTAAAAAAGCGGTGTCAGGCGCCACCTTGGTACGACGCGCAAGCACCTGGCAAATCGAGGCGACGCAGATGCTTTCTTTCCACAGTGCAGTCAGGTCTGCAGCGATGGGCTTGAGCGATTGCTCCTCCTTCATGTGCTGCACGGCGAAGGAGAGCGCTGCGCTTTGCACCATCGCATAACCCAGTCGTGTGATCGCACCACGCAGGTCAGCAACGGGTTTGCCGGATAAATTAAAGGCAGCTGAATTGGCTGTCTGCAACAGGCGCGCAGCCAGGCGCGGTTCGGCACCTACCATCTTCACCGTTTGTTCAGGCGTGACCTTGGGGTCAGACAAGGCCCTGCGGATGTTGATGACGATATTGGGAAAACACGGGAGGTTGACCACGCCTGACGATATTTCCGCCGCAAGCGCAGTCAAGAAATTCAGCGCGGAACCGCGTGCTTCCGCTGCTGCCGCGGTCACGCCCTCGGGACTCACGCGAGTCTCGCCGGACCGATATGTGGGCGCCGATGATGCGTGGCTCATTGCATTCCTCCAATCCCCTAAATACATCAGAACCCGTCGGCACTTCCATTTGACTTATCAATTGTGTGACTTGCGGCGCCCTGCCTGCTGATGTCTCCGAGCTTTACAGCCGAGCAGCACATTGGTTAGACTGACTGACCGATCGGTCAATGTGATTACTATGCGCAAAGCACTACTCCTGCTTGTTACGACTCTTGCCGCCTGCTCCCATGAAAAGGCACCACCGCCTGCGCCACCGCCTGCCGTCGTCGGTGTGCTCACGTTGAAACAGGCGCCCGTATCGCTGGTGACGGAGTTGCCGGGCCGAACGGTGGCCTATCGCATTGCTGAGGTGCGGCCCCAGGTAAGCGGCGTTATTCAGAAGCGGCTGTTCATCGAGGGCACGCAGGTGAAGGCCGGACAGCAGCTTTATCAGATCGATCCCGCGCCGTTCAAAGCAAGTCTCGAGAGTGCGCAGGCAACGCTGGCCCGCGCACAGGCCACGGCCACTTCCTCGAAGCTGCAGGCTGAGCGCTACAAACCCCTGGCGGAGGCGCGCGCCGTCAGCCAGCAGGATTACGACAACGCCGTGGCATCACAAGGTACGGCGCAGGCCGATGTCGCGTCGGGTAAGGCTGCGGTCGACACGGCGCGGATCAACCTGGCGTACACCAAAGTGGTCGCACCCATTGCGGGCCGCAGCGGACGCTCGATGGTGACCGAGGGCGCGCTCGTCGGCGCCAATCAGACCACCTCACTGGTCACCGTGCAGCAACTCGACCCTATTTATGTGGACGTGACGCAGGCGAGTGCCGTGTTGTTGCGTCTGCAGAGAGCCTTGGCCGGCGGCCAGCTGAAGAAAACAGGCGATGCCCAGGCAGAGGTGAAGCTGATTCTCGAGGACGGCACGCCCTACTCAGAACCCGGCAAGCTGCAGTTCACTGAAACCACCGTGGACCCGAGCACCGGATCCGTGTCGCTACGCGCCGTGTTCCCAAACCCGAAAAACATTCTGCTGCCGGGCATGTTCGTGCGCGAGCGACTCGAGGAAGGTGTCGATGACAAAGGACTCCTGGTCCCGCAGCGCGCCGTGACGCATGACCAGCGTGGCGATTCGGTGGTGACCGTCGTCGGCGCCGACAACAAGGCACTGTCCAAAACCGTCAAGACCGAGCGCGCCATCGGCGATCAGTGGTTGGTCACCGACGGCCTGGTGCCCGGTGATCGCGTGATCATGGTGGGAATCCAGCGCGTGCAACCCGGCGCGACAGTGAATCCGCACGAAGTGACGCCGGAAGAACTCAACCTGTCAGCAGCGGGCGAAGGCGGCCAGAAATAATGTCTGAGTTTTTCATTGCCCGCCCGATCTTCGCGTGGGTGCTGGCCATCGTCATCATGCTGGCGGGCGGCCTGGCGATCACCACGTTGCCGATCTCGCAATATCCCAGCATCGCACCGCCCGCCATTGCCATCAGCGTGTCCTATCCGGGCGCGTCAGCCAATACCGTGCAGAGCACGGTGGTACAGGTCATCGAACAGCAGCTGGCCGGCATCGACAACCTGCTCTACTTCGGTTCCGAGAGCGACAAAGATGGCAGCATGACCATCACGCTCTACTTCAAGCAGGGCTCGAATGCGGACATCGCGCAAGTGCAGGTGCAGAACAAGCTGCAGCTTGCGACACCGCTGCTGCCGACCGAGGTGCAACAGCAAGGCATCCGGGTTGCGAAGTCCACCCGCAACTTCCTGCTCGTGGTCGGCTTCTATTCAGAAGACGACAAATTGAGCACGGCCGATATCGCCGACTACATCGCCTCGAACGTGCAGGATGCTCTAGCACGCACGGCCGGCGTCGGCGACTACCAGTTGTTTGGCGCGCAGTACGCCATGCGTATCTGGATGGATCCGGACAAGCTCAACAACTTTCAGCTGACCCCGCTCGATCTCGCCACCGCCATCAACTCGCAGAACGTGCAGATCGCTTCGGGTGAGCTCGGCGGCCTGCCTATTGTCAAGGGCCAGGCCCTGAACGCCACCATCATCGGTCCGCAGCGCCTGCAATCGCGTGAGGAATTCGGCGCCATCCTGCTGAAGACCAACACCGACGGCTCACAGGTGCGTCTGCGCGATGTCGCGCGCATCACCCTCGGCAGCGAAACCTATCAATTCGCCAGCGTGCTATGGAACGGGCATCCCGCCTCCGGCATTGCGGTCAAGCTGGCGACGGGCGCGAATGCGCTCGATGCGTCCAAGGCCATCCGCACGACCATGGATAAACTCAGGCCCACTTTTCCGGCAGGCTTGGTTGCGATCTATCCGAATGACAGCACGCCCTTCATCCGCATTTCCATCGAGGACGTGGTGAAGACCCTGTTTGAGGCCATCGGTCTCGTATTTCTCGTCATGTTGCTGTTCTTGCAGAATATTCGCGCGACCCTCATTCCGACCATTGCCGTGCCGGTCGTGCTGCTCGGCACTTTTGCGGTACTGAAAGTCGCTGGTTTCTCCATCAACGTGCTTACGATGTTTGCAATGGTGCTGGCCATCGGCCTGCTGGTCGACGATGCGATCGTGGTGGTCGAGAACGTCGAACGGGTCATGGACGAGGAGAACCTGTCGCCCAAGGAAGCCACGCGCAAGTCGATGCAACAGATCACCGGCGCATTGGTCGGCATCGCCCTGGTGCTTTCGGCGGTGTTCCTGCCCATGGCATTCTTCGGCGGCTCGACCGGCGTCATCTACCGTCAGTTTTCCATCACCATGGTCTCTGCCATGGTGCTGTCGGTCCTGACGGCGTTGATCTTCACGCCGGCCTTGTGCGCGACCCTGCTGAAGAAGCGCCATGAAGCGGTCGCCCGCAAAGGCTTCTTCGGCTGGTTCAACCGAACCTTCGACCGCAACGCCGACCGGTACCAGCACTCCGTCGTCCACTCATTGAGCCGCACCGGTCGCTACATGCTCATCTTCGTCGGCATCGTGGTGCTGATGGGCGTCCTGTTCGTCCGGATTCCGACCTCCTTCCTGCCGGAAGAGGATCAGGGAATCATGTTCGGCCAGGTGACCTCGCCACCCGGCTCCACCAATGAGCGCACCGAAAAATCGTTGAAGGAGATTCGCGACTACTTTCTGAACGACGAAAAAGACGCGGTGATGGGTGTGTTCACCATCTCCGGCTTCAACTTCGCGGCGCGTGGCCAGGCAGCCGGTTTCTGCTTCGTGCGCATGAAAGACTGGAAGGACCGGCCCGGCGCCAAAAACCGCATCCAGGCCGTGGCGGCACGCGCCAACAAGCACTTTTCACAGATCGCCGACGCGCAGGTGTTTGTGTTTGTCCCGCCGGCTGCGCTGGAGTTGGGCAATGCCACCGGCTTCGATATGGAACTGCTCGACCGCGCCAATCAGGGGCACGAAAAACTGATGGCAGCGCGCAATGATCTTTTGAACATGGCGCGCGGTGATCACCGTTTGATCCAGGTGCGTCCCAATGGACTCGACGACGAACCGCAATACCAGTTCAAGGTCGATTGGGAGAAGGCCACGACACTGGGTCTGACCATCGATGACATCAACGGCACGTTGTCGGCCGCGTGGGGTTCCCAGTACGTCGATCAATTCATCGATAGAGGTCGCGTCAAGCGGGTTTTCATCCAGGGCGACGCGCCCTCGCGCATGCTGCCGGACGACCTGAACAACTGGTACGTGCGTAATTCACGTACCCAGCAGATGGTGCCGTTCTCCGCATTCTCGAGTGCCTCCTGGACCTATGGGTCACCCAAACTGGAACGCTATAACGGTGTGCCTGCGGTGGAGATTCTCGGGTCGACTGTGCCCGGCGTCAGTTCAGGCGCAGCACTCGAGGCGATGGAAGGCTATGCGGCGAAACTCCCCACCGGATTCGAACTCGCCTGGACGGGCTTATCGTACGAAGAGAAACTATCCGGTTCACAGGCGCCCGCGCTATACGGCATTTCCCTGATCGTCGTGTTCCTGTGTCTCGCAGCGCTTTACGAAAGCTGGTCCATCCCGGTGGCCGTCATGCTGGTCGTACCCCTCGGTGTCATCGGCGCCATCGTGGCCACGCTGTTTCGCGGCCTCGCGAACGACGTGTTTTTCCAGGTGGGCCTGTTGACCACAGTCGGCCTCTCCGCAAAGAACGCCATCCTGATCGTCGAGTTTGCCAAGGAAAATCACGACCGCGGTATGGAATTGGTCGAAGCCACCGTGCATGCAGCACGGCAGCGCCTGCGCCCTATTCTGATGACCTCGCTCGCTTTCATTCTTGGCGTGATGCCGCTGGCGCTGTCGAGCGGCGCAGGATCGGGCGGACAGAATGCCATCGGCACCGGGGTCATCGGCGGCATGTTCTCCGCGACGGTTCTGGCGATTTTCTTCGTCCCGATCTTTTTCGTTGCGACCTTGCGTCTGTTCAAGGGCACCACCTCGCATGATGGTGAGATCAAGGAGGCGCGCTCATGACCATGATTGGCCGCAAAGTCCTGATGCTCGGCACGGCTGCGGTTGCAACGCTGGCGCTCGCCGGTTGCATCATGGAACCGCGCTACACCCGGCCGGAGGCGCCTGTTGCTCAGGAATGGCCCGATGGCGACGCTGCGCAAGGCAGCACAGCCGCCGTGGATATCGGCTGGCGTGATTATTTCACCGACCAGCGCCTGCAAAAGTTGATCGAGCTGGCGCTGTTGCACAATCCAGACGCGCGCAGCGCTTTGCTCAATATCACCGCCGCGCGTGATCAGTACCGCATTCAGCGCGCAGATTTATTTCCGTCCATCAATGCAAGTGCCATTGAACAAGTCGAGAAATATCCTGCTACCGTCGCCGCGCTCGCCGCGGGTGGTACCACCGGGGGCGGAGCCGGCGGCGGGACCACACCGGCCACCTCCGTCGGAACCGGTTCCGGTGGCGTCACTCGCTACTTCGACGTCGGTGTCGGCTTCACTTCCTACGAACTGGATCTGTTCGGAAAAATTCGCAGTTTGAACAAGTCCCGGCTGCAGCAGTATCTCGGCTACCTCGAGACCCGGCGCAGCACCCAGCTCAGCGTGATAGCCGAGGTGGCGAGCGCCTATCTCACCTGGCAAGCCGACCAGCACTTGTTGAAAATTACGCAGGATACGCTGAAGAGTCAGCAGGACTCGCTCGACCTGATACAAATGGGCGTCAACGGCGGTGTGCAAACCGCACTCGATCTCCATCAAGCTGAAACCACGGTCGCCACAGCGCAGGCCAACCTCGCGCAGTACACGCGGCAGGTAGCCCAGGATCGCAATGCACTCGTGGTCTTGATCGGCACGCCCTTGCCCGACGATCTGCCGCCGGGCGTTCAGTTGGACGATCAGAAGTTGCTCGCTGATTTGCCCGCCGGCGTGCCCTCCACGGTGCTGGCACAACGCCCGGATGTGCTGGCCGCCGAACACAATCTGCTCGCTGCCAACGCCAATATCGGCGCCGCACGTGCCGCTTTTTTTCCGAGTGTTTCGTTGACGGGCAGTTACGGCACCGCCAGTACCCAGCTGTCGGGACTTTTTGACAAAGGTTCGACTGCCTGGACTTTCTCACCGCAGATCAGCATCCCGATTTTTGCAGGGGGGGCAAACGCCGCCAACCTGGATCTCGCGCACGTGCAGAAGAACCTGCAGATCGTGCAATACGAACAGAGCATCCAAAATGCATTTCGTGAAGTCGCGGATGCGCTGGCAGGCCGCGCCACCCTGGATGATCAGATCGCAGCCGATGAAAGACTGTTGACGGCAACCAGCGAGAGTTATCGACTTTCGAACATGCGCTTCACCGCCGGCGTCGATAACTATCTCGCCGTGCTCGACTCGCAACGCTTGCTCTATACGGCGCAGCAATCTCTGGTCAACGTGAAACTCGCGCGCTTGCAGAATCTCGTGACGTTGTATAAGGCACTGGGCGGTGGCTGGCAGGAGCATGCGCAGGGCAGCGCCGCGACGGCCGCGACTCCCGGCACTTAGAGAACCCTTTGTCAGCCTCGCTCCCTGGGATCAACAACTCACGTGCCAACGCCGGTGGTGCCCGGTCTATCATGGACGCGGCCACCGCACTGTTCGCCGAACAAGGCTTTGATTCGGTTTCCGTCGCTGCGATCGCGAAGCGCGCGGGTGTTTGTAAGGCCAATATCTTTCATCATTTTCCATCGAAGGAAGCGCTGTACCTCGCTGTAACCCACTGCGCGAGCGCCGAGCACGGTGCATTTGCGGAAGCGCTGTTCGATGCGCCGGAAAACTCCGCTGAAAAAGTTCGCAAACTGATTCAATTCAATGTGTCCAACATGCTCGACCACAGTCAGCGAACGCGGCTTCTGCTACGGGAAATTTCGGACCCGGGCCATGCGCGCGTCCATCAACTTGCCCGTCTCATGCTGCGCCGCAATTTCAGCGCCGTCGTGAAGATCTTCGAACAGGGACGAGATTCCGGCGAATTTCGCCCGGACATCGATCCAGCCGCGGCCGCAATGCTCGTCAGCGGTGCGGCGCAGTGCCTTTTTAGCTGCCAGGGCGTGGTCTCAGAGTTCCATGAGGCAGCCGGACTCGAAAATCCGGCAGTGTATGCGGAGCGGGTAGCGAACCTGCTGCTGGCGGGCGTCTTGCGGCGGGCAAAATCAGCAAATTTATGATAAACCTACTGCATGAGGGAACTTGACCGGGCTCTGGGCGATATCGCTACGATGCGCGCACATCTTGCACGCAGCAGCGAGTTCCGCGGTTTTGGCCCGACCTCGATCGCGCTCACGGGCCTGCTCGCCTTTGGCGCCGCCACCTTACAATCTCGCGATCTTGCCCATCCCGCCGGACATCCCAGCGCCTTCGTCATGTTCTGGTTTGCGACCGCGGCGCTGTCAGTACTGCTGATTGGTTTTGAGGCGGTTTTCCGCTCGCGGCGCGCCCATGGCAATCTGGCCCTGCCCATGCTGCGGACGACGATAGAGCACTTCAGCCCCGCCATTGTCACCGGCGGAATGCTCACATTGGTATTGCTGCGCGCGGCACCCCAGGCTGCCTGGATGTTGCCGGGCCTTTGGGAATTGATGTTCAGCCTGGGTGCATTCGCCATGTCCCGTATCCTGCCACGCCCCACTTTTGTCGTGGGCGTGTGGTATCTGGTCTGCGGACTGACGTGTCTGCAGTTTGGTCAGGTCGACGCGTTGTCGGGCTGGTACATGGGCGTACCCTTCAGTGTCGGCCAGCTTTTGGTAGCGGCCATCCTGTACTGGCGACGAACGGACTGCTAGCGCGACAGCCGGGCGCCGTTGTACGCGCGTACGGTTCCCGCTACCATGTTGGTTGATCCATGCGTGCACTTCCACTGAAACGGTCGGCGCCACCACCCCTGCCGAACGCCTTTGCCCGCCAGACGGTCACCATCATCGTGCCGACGTTGCGCGAGGCGGAAAATATCACGCCGCTCGCCCGGCGCATCGAAGCCGTGCGCAGTACCAGCCCTTTCGCAATCGATCTGTTGATTGTCGATGACGACAGCCGCGACGGCACCGACGCCGTCGTC
>CAZZZU010000055.1:0-27025 GCA_964658805.1 uncultured Steroidobacteraceae bacterium | reverse complement strand
CGATATACATGTGTTATTTGGCCTGATGCTGATTGGATTCAGCATTCTGTCTTTCGGTACACGTCGGCGCCGCGGTCCTCTCAGTGCAGCGGACATTCGTGAGCAATCGCGCTGGCTGTCGAGAATGGTGTACTTGATGATGTACGCGATCATCGGCCTTCGCGAGCTGCTGGGCATGCTCGGACTGGTTGGAAGCGAGCAGGTTCTACGGCCCGGGTTAGCTTTTACTAACGATTTGCACGCGTTGGCGCTATCGGCTCTGGCGGCTTTGGTTACGATTCGGGTGGTGATGTATCGGATGTGGCTGCATGCATCCGCGCCAAATCACGCGGCTCCGCTCGCATCCGCTGCTTTGTCCTGCAGCGCCGAAAGCTGCAGTCCAGTGCCGTCCGATAAACACGGTGCGACGAACAAGTGTCCGTGATATGCCCCGTGTAGCGTGCGTCCGGTTACGATCAGCCAAAAGAATGCGAGTAGTGTGACGAAAAACGCACCCATGATGACGAAGAGAGCAACGCCAGTGATGCGGCCCAGCGTGAGTGTCGCGATGGCATACACGCCGATTGGAAATGTAAAGGCCCACCAACCCATATTGAAAGGCAAGCCTTCACGGACGTAGCGCAATGTGATGATCATTGCCAAGGTCAACCACCAAAAGCCATAGCCCCAAAAAATGGCCGCTCCGATGATGCCGGTGGCCTGGATCGCAGGACCGATGGATTCGAGCGGGGTGCCCACGATGAGTCGGGGAGCCTGCTCGCCCAGCAGCAAAAGGCCCAACGCACCCGTGCCGATTGGCCCAATCGAGAGCCAGCTCGAAACGGCCATGTCGCGCTTTGGGAGCTTGTGCAACACCATGCGCAAAAATAGGATCACGAGGATGCCCAGGGCCGGGAGAACCGAAATGCCCCAGAGTACGTAGCTCAACCAAAAGACCCGTATCGATTCAGTGCCCGTGGGTAAGTGGCCGAGCAACAACCCCCCTGAGGAGGCCGTCACTTCTGCAGCGACAATCGGCAAGAGCCAAACTGCGGTCATGTTCTGCATACTGTGGTCCTGCCGGGTGAACATCAGGTAGGGCACCAGCCAAGCACATGCAAAGGCCATCGCGGCGTCGAACCACCACAGCGCGTGGGCAAGGTTGATTGCTGACTGTCCCCAGCGGGCAAAGCCAAAAATCAAAAATCCGTTGATGATGGTCGCCAGCCCCATCGGTATTGCGCCGAAAAACATACACATCACGCTGTGTTTGAAGATGCGCCGCGCGCCATCGAAGAAAAATATCCATCGGGCCAGATATAGAAGCGAGCAAAGGCTGAAGAGGCCAATGTTGACGATCCAAAGACTCTCCGCCAAAGATCTGAGTCCGGAAACTGCATACGGAAATTGGTTTAAAGCCAGTGCCAAGATGCCAGTCCCCATCGTGGCGGTAAACCAGTTCGGGGTGAATTGACGCACTACTTCCCGCGGATGCTGCAGGCGGGAGAGAGGGCGATGCAGCATGAGTAAGACTCCGATCATGAGAATTGATCAGCTTAGCTTTTTTGCAATGCAAAGGGAGCTTCGCTTCCAATCTGGCATGACGGTCGTCATCCGCGCACGTCCCTGTCGCATGTAGGTCGAATTGGGGCGGCGTCAGTGAGCCTTGGCGTTGACTAGCATTGGAGCGACCGCGCGTGCGCGCTCAAGGCTGTTCGACATCGCTTTCTGGCTGAGGCGGCGCGCGCCAATAGTGATCTTTACCGTAGTGCGCATAAGTCTGTGATTCGACATCGCGGTTCAAGTCCCGCGTCGGATCGTAGGAGGGCGCGGCGCTGACTGCCTCCTGGCTCACATCCAGCACGACAGTGGACTCCGCCCACTCAATGTCGTCGATCCATTCGGGCGCAATCAGCACGCCATGACTCTTGAGACCCCTTTCGGGGTTGACGACCAGATAACGAATGGCCCAGGTCTTGTCCTCGACGAGCAGTCCATCGATCCGTCCAATCGCACCGTCGGTTGCGTGCACTTGGTAACCGGTGACCGTATTGCAGCTATGCAAGTGGGTGCGGAGCAGCTTCTCGTCAGGGGACGGCGTGCCACCGACCGACACGCCGCCACTCCACAAACTGTCGCCTTGCGTCCAGTAGTGAGGATGGCCGTAGTGCTGCAAATGACTTTCTTCATCCGCGCGCGACAATGGCTGTCTCAGATCGAAACGCGGGGAGAGGCGTACCTGCTCCTTGCTTATCAGGGCAGAAAGGCTTTTATCGGCGTGGTCGGGTCGGCTGATCGAAGCTGCGGAAATGAGGACCAGTCGGCGCGCCAGCCAGCGGTCGGTCTGCACGATGAAATAGCGCACGACCCAGGCGGCGTCATCGAACAGCGAGTCCTTGACCCGGCCGATAATGCCATCGGTCGCCTGAATGGCGTAATCTTGCATCGACTTCATTCTTTGCAACATCATTGGCCATTGGCGGCGAGCGAAGGTTGCGCGCTGCCCAAACGCGAGATGTAGTCCGCCAGCGCATTCTTGTCTTCGTCGGGCATGCCGCGCAACGCCCCGGTCATTTCCGTTGGGGCGAAGTCCATGTGCAATAGTGCGGCCCGTTCCATCTGCCGCCTCAAGTAAGGATATTGTTGTCCGGCAATGCGAGGCACGCCAGTGCTCGCGTTACCGCCGCCATCGGGAGCGTGGCAACTGGCGCAGATTCGCGTGTATTTTTCCTGGCCCAATTGCAGCTGCCGGCTGGTGCCCTTCACGGGATTTGGATTGACTGCCAGGGCTGCCAGATAGCGCGCCAAGATTACGTTACTTTGTGCGGTGCCGGACGCGGCATGCTGAGTATCGACTTGCATCGGCGAACCTTTCGGATTGTCTACGCCAAAGGCGGTCAGCTGTTTTTCCAGATACCATTGTTGTTGGCCCGCAAGGCTTGGCACGTTGCCATCGGCGGATCCCCACGCTTGCGGCGCGTGACAGGATACGCAGGGTGCGAATAGCCGCGTCGCTCTCGACTCGCCGTAGCTCGCGGATGCGGCGAGGAGCAGGGCGCCCAGGGCCGTAATCTTTGTCTGGTAGCCACTCATGTCGTCATGAGACCGTCGGCGCATCGACGACGGTATGCACGCCGGCGCTGCTTCTGTAAGTCGGCGAGAACGCGTTGTTGCATCTGGTCTTTGCTCCCCATGGTGAATCCGAATCAAGGAGAAGACCAGGATACTGCGCGTCGCACGGCGGATGGTCTGTGCGGCACGCCTCGTAGCGTCAACGCAGTGTATTTGCCACAGGAAAGAGACTGAAAGCTGCGCGTGCGTCCTAACCACAACTATCTTGCGCGCTCTTGTCAGCGATCGAGACGGGTCAGCAACGTGATCTATGCATTCGCACTGGCAAGCTTTTTACCAGGAGGCAGCTTTGCATTTGTGCTGCCGCTTCTTGCAGAATGACAAACAGGCCAGGATTATGTGGCTCACCCAGGCAACGACCGAGGCGCCCATCGAAGTTGATCTCAAAGCCATGAGCACCATCTTTCTGGAATCCGTATTGACCTGTCCGCACTGCGGGCATCAGCGGCAAGAGACGATGCCCACGGATGCGTGCCAATATTTTTACGAGTGCACGCGCTGCCAATCGTTGCTCAAACCAAAATCGGGCGACTGCTGCGTGTTCTGCTCGTACGGCACGGTCGCCTGTCCGCCAATTCAAGAGCAGCGAGGGTGCTGCAAAGCCTGACTGCCTGTGTTATCCCGGCAGGGTCATGGCCTCTCCAACACCATTCCCCAGTGCCAGGTCGATCCGGGGAAACTCACGTCCCGAACCCACCGTAATCCCGCCGCTTCACCCCAACCCCGGCATTGCGATGGGCGCGGCCGGATGGTGAGCGGTGGACCGCGCGGTGTGCGGGCATCGTGGTTCCAGTGGATGACACCGACGCGTCCTCCGGCCTGCAGAACTCGATACGCTTCTCTGCACAAGTTCACGGGGTTCTCGATATGCAGAATGTTGAAAAGCAAAACGAAGCTTGCCGACGTGTCTTGTCTTCCACAGCCCTGAAGGACAAAGTCGCGCTGCTCGACGACGATATTTATCAGACCGGTATGTGAAACCCGAGCCGCAGTGGCTTCTACCATCAATGGGTCGATGTCGAGCGCATACACGGTGCCCGACCGACCGTTTGCGACGGGAATCGTGAACGTGCCATAACCGCAACCGAATTCGATGGCGTCACCGCGCCCGTGGGATTGGTCTAAGGCTTCTATAATGCCGGCAGCGTCGAAATAGGATTCCCACTGGTTGGCGGCAGGCATACCGCTGTCCCGTCCTTTAGTCATCTGCGCCTGCCATTGCCATTGGCCCGTACTTGCTCATGCATGGTGTAAAGGATGTAGTAATGCTCTGCGGTTTCGAAGAAGCGGAATTCGACTCCGTCGCCGATAGTCCCGGTTTGACGCGCTTTGGCTGCCATCAACAGTTGCACATCAGATTCGGATTCATGGCGCCGTTCAAGTATGCGTGAGCACTCAGCGCTCGAGGTACTGTTGGCGTTCTTGAAGCTGGGTCTTACCTCGTTCGGAGGTCCCATCGCACACCTCGGCTACTATCGCGCTGAAATCGTTGTGCGGCGCCGCTGGTTGGATGATGAGGCATACACTGATCTGGTGGCCTTGTGCCAGTTCCTTCCGGGTCCTGCCAGCAGTCAGGTCGCTTTTTCGCTAGGGCTCATTCGCGCAGGTTACCTGGGCGGTCTGGCGGCATGGATCGGCTTTACCTTGCCGTCTGCGATCTTAATGACCGCGTTCGCTTTCGGCGCGAGCGCCTTGGACGGCCCTATCGGCACCGGGGTGCTCCATGGCTTAAAGCTCGTTGCCGTTGCGATTGTCGCGCAAGCGGTGTGGGGTATGGTACGGACCCTCTGCCCCGATCGGGTTCGTGCCTCCATCGCCGCAGCCGCCGTGTTGATTTTGGTAGCTAGCTCATCGTCCCTTGCTCAAATGGGAACGATCGCCCTGGGCGGCATCGCGGGTTTGTGGTTATGCCGGCAGCCCGCGCTAGCCTCGGCAAAGTTGCTTGGGCAGCAAGTCTCGCGGCGCGTTGGCGTCATCGCCCTCATGATCTTTTTCGGCCTGCTCGTCGCGTTGCCTGTACTGAGGGACTCATCACGTGGCGTCGAACTCTTCGATGCGTTCTATCGTTCAGGAGCGTTGGTGTTTGGCGGCGGTCATGTAGTGCTGCCGTTGTTGAGCAACGCGTTCGTCACCCCGGGATGGGTGAGTCAAGAATCCTTCCTTGCAGGCTACGGTGCCGCACAAGCCTTACCCGGTCCGCTCTTTGCCTTTGCCGCCTACTTGGGCTCCGTTGTTCGATTCCCGCCCAACGGATTAGCGGGCGCGACCCTCGGGCTCGTGGGGATATTCCTCCCTGGTATTTTGGTACTGATCGGTGCCTTGCCGTTTTGGGACACCTTCCGACAACAGCCGAGCGCCGAGGCGACGATGCGCGGCGTGAATGCCGCAGTGGTCGGGCTCTTGGGCGCAGCGCTGTACAACCCATTGTGGACGACGGTGGTGAAATCCTCGGCGGATTTTGCCGTAGTGCTCGTGGGTTTCGTTCTGCTCGTCGCGTGGCGGACCCCACCGCTTGTGGTGGTGTTTTTAGGGGCGCTGGCCGGTGTCGGCTTGCATACCGAGTAAAGGCGGCTTGACGACCAGGGCAGGGCAGCGAGCACACGCTTGGGCTGATGACAACTACGTCGTCGAGCCTTAACGAACCGCCTTTGATCTCGCACCATCCGGGTGCGATACCGCCTCTGCTTGAAGAAAATGACATTTTGTGAAAAGAATGGGATAAGGCAGTCATAAGGCCGTACGCCAAAGTGTCAATAGAGAGGGACATTGCTTGAAGATAAGGCTGTTCGGCCTCTTCCCACCCGCGATGCTTGCGCTGATCTGGGTGTTTTGGGCAAACGCCCCTGCATCATGGGTCGACAGTCCATTGACGGTAACGGCAGTGAGCATTTCGGTACTGGCAATCGTGCAGATGCTGGAACTCGTCAATGAGCGTCACGCCGGCTGGCGCATGCATCGACTCGAATTCCTGACCGATCTTTTTTATGCGGTCCTTTACTATGCCGTGATTGCGGGCATCGAGGACGACCTTTTCGAAACACCGTTGACCTCGGCCAAACATGCCCTTGGCATTACCACTGAATGGGCCCTGCATTCGCCGTTTATCGTGCAAGTGGCATTGGTGATCTTTCTGATCGAATTCGGCCAGTACTGGATGCACCGACTGATGCACAATTCATTTGTCTGGTGGACCCACGCGCCCCATCATCACATCACCCAGTTGAATGCGGCGAAGGGCCTGGTGGGCAACCCGCTCGAGTTGTTTTTGGTCTCCTTGAGCGTGATTGCCGTGTTCGACTTGCGCAAGGATGCTACTTTCTGCGCGCTCAACATGCTGGGAGTCGTGTCGATCTTCGCCCACGCGAATGTCCGCTGTGACACTCCTCGCTGGTATTCGTACATCTTCACGTCGATCGAGGCCCACAGCCTGCACCACTCGGTGCCCTACAACGACACCCGCTGCAACTACGCCAATTCGCTGATCCTGATCGACCGCGTGTTCGGAACGTTTCGCGAGGGAGAAGCGACCGTTGTGGGCCAGGACGACCGCCAGCGACTTTCAATCCTGCAACAGTTCATGTTCCCGCTCCGACCCTTGATAGCCATGATCAAGGCGAAGCGGGACACGTCGGCGTCTACGGCGGCTTGACGTCCGCGTTCCGGCTCGCGCCCGGGTTCGCGTTGCAGTCTGGTGGAATATCCGCCAACGCGATCCGCGAGATCGTGCCTGCCTTGTAGGAGGTCAACCAAATGTCACCGTGGCCGAAGCCGAGCGAATCCCCGCCCGGTCCGGTCCACTGGCACAGTAATGCCGGTGTCGAAGCATCGACGATCGACAACGGGACCTTGAAAAAGGTGGTCCAGATTCTCCCCGCACCATAGGTGATGTCACCGCCCGGGCCCGGCGTACCGAGCGCGATCGTCTGTGTCGGCGACCCGCCTGACATATCGATACGACTCAATGATCCGTCGCCTTGGTTCAGCGTCCAGATGGCGCCGTCTCCGGCCGTGAGGAACCTTGGATGAGGCCCAGTCGGCGTGCGGCTAAGCACCGCACCCGTGGCTGTATCGACACTTGTCACTTCGGCACCCTTGGCGCGTGTCACCCAGACGCGTCCCGTGCTGAAATAAGGATTGAAAGACCCCATGGGCAATTTCACGACCTGTCGTACCGTCCCATCGGCAGGATCGATACTCACTAGCCTGCTCGACCGCAGCACCATCCAGACCTTTCCAGACCCGGTGGTGATGCCTCCCTCGGCTGCAATCGGACCTACTTTGTAGGTTGCAACGAGCGCGTGCGTCTTCAAGTCAACGCGTGCAAGCCCGCCGGATCGGCCACACAGGGGTACCCACAGACTATTGAAGCCCACTGCCAATCCGGCACACGGCGCACCGGAGAGTACGACGGTCGCGATGCGTTGATTCGTCGTGGGGTCGATTGCGTGAACGGCATTGGGCCCGGTGCTTCCGACCCAAACCGCGGCGTCCGTGATGGCAACCCAGTCTGCGGTCTTGCCGAGGTGCAGGCTCATCGAAACCTTCAGCTGTTCAATCGGCATGCGCAACGTTGCCGCACGCCCGGCGTCCGCGGGCGTCGATTGGGCGGCTACGCCGGTTGCACCGAATACGGCGCTGAGCGCGAAAGCGCCGCCGTTTAGAAAATCTCTTAGCCGCCTTGCTGTCATATACATTAGCTTGCCTGACCAATATCCCTACTAACCTTATGGATGTCCAGCTATGACGTCTGCGCTGCGCGTCTGGCCGTTGCTGACCGGTACCCATCGTTACGAGAAAGTGGTTTCGACGCGTAACCGGGGATACGGTGAATTCATCGATGCGCCCATCCTCGCCTACCTGATTGAATCGCCGAATGGTCGAATCCTATATGACGTGGGCTGCGACTATCGAAAGTTGGCGACGCCCGCGCTGCGGGCGAAGTTCTTCGATCCGATGCGTCCCATGTTCGAGCATCCGACGATGACCGAGGCGCAACGAATTCCAAATTACCTGGCCAGGCTCGGCCTCACCGTCCGGGATATCGACGTCGTCTTTTTGGGGCATCTGCATTTCGATCACGCGGGTGGGTTGATCGACCTGCCGGGCTGCGAGGTGCACGTCCATGGCGATGAAATCAGGGCGGCAGCCACGACGCTCGATGGCGGTGTGTTCGACGATGAATGGTCGCATGCCGGCGACTGGAAACTGCAGGGCGCTGAGTATCAAGTCACCGCCGGCGTCCGGGCAATCAATTCGCCGGGACACACGGCCGGGCACATGTCGCTGTTCATCGAGTTGCCCAAAGGTCGCCCCGTAATTCTGTGCGGCGATGCTGCGGACCTGCACGAGAATTTGAGCGAGGAGATCGCCCCGGGCTATTGCTGGCAGGACAACGAGGCCCTCGCCATCGCGAGCATACGAAAACTCAATGCCATGGCCGCCGCCGAAAAAGCCGAGCTCTGGCCGAACCATGATTTCGCGGCCTACCGCAGCTGGGCCGCTTTCCCGGCGTGGCGTGACTAGCGGACGTGCAGTCCGGCACTGGGTTTCCCGGTCAATCGGCGCAAGGCGTCGAGGTCACTCTGCATACCGGACGTCGCGCGGATCCGGCCGATGATCTGACGCTCGATGTCCAAAAACCCGGGCGAGCGCTTCAGGTCCGGGGTGCGTTCGAGCGCCGGCGGCAGCCCGATTTTCCAGACCGAGTCGATGCGCCCGGGTGCCGGTGCGAGCACGATCACGCGGTCTGCCAGATACACCGCCTCTTCGACGTCGTGGGTGACGAACACGATGGTGAGTTTCTCCAGCGCCAGGATATGCAGGATCAGGTCGTGCATGACCTCGCGTGTCTGCGCATCGAGCGCGCCGAACGGCTCGTCCATCAGCAACAGCTGGGGCTGGCAGAGCAGCGCACGTGCGATGGCCACACGTTGGCGCATGCCGCCCGACAATGCATGCGGACGCAGATCGCGTACGCTGCTCAACCCCATCAGCTCCAACAGAAGCACTGAGCGGTCGAGGCCGTTGCGTTGCTGCGCATCGCGCGTGGCAGATCGGTTCGACGCCAGGCGCGCGCCGAAGCGGATGTTATCCAGCACGTTGAGCCAGGGAAAAAGGCTGTAGTCCTGAAACACCATGGCACGATCACGATCGGGTCCGAAGACGGGTCGGTCATCGACCGCGACGCTGCCGCTGGTCGCGGATTCGAGCCCCGCGATGATTCGGAGCAACGTCGATTTGCCGCATCCGGACGCGCCCACGATGGCGACGAATTCGCCTGGCATGGCACTGAACGAGACATCGACCAGCGCCTGCACGCCGGTTGTGCGCGTCGCGAAACGTTTGCACACGCCTTGCACGCTGAGTTTTTCGTTCATGTCCGCATCTTGGCCCAGGGAAACAGGCGCCGGTGTGTCCAGCGCAGCAACTGATCGGTGCCGAGGCCGATGAGCCCGATCACGATGATGCCAACGAAGATGCGGTCGGTCTGCAGGAATCGCTGCGCCTTCAGGATGGCATAGCCCAGGCCGTTGTTGGCGGCGACCAACTCCGCCACCACCAGGTAGGTCCAGGCCCAACCCAGGGTGATCCGCAAGGTGTCGAACATGGATGGCATCGCCGACCGCAACAGCACCAGCCATATGACTTCGCGACCCGTGGCTCCCAACGTCCGGGCCGCTTCAACCTGCGGCAGCGGCACCCTCCCGGCGTCCTCGGCAATCATGATCACCATCTGAAAAAAGGTGCCGATCCAGATCACGGTAATCTTGGAGGCCTCGCCGATGCCGGTCCACAACAGCACCAAAGGCACCAAGGCCACGGCCGGCAGGTAGCGGGCAAATTCCAGCAGCGGTTCACAAAAAGCCCGCACCGGCTGATATGCGCCGATGCACAGACCGAGGGGCAGGGCGAGGAGGGCCGAGGCGCCGAATCCGGCCACCACACGAAACGTGCTGATGGCCGCGTCTTGGATCAATGCGCCTTCGCTCAGCCACAGCCAGAATCGGCGCAGCACCGCCGGCGGCCCCGGCAAGAACAGCGGATCGACCAGTTGCAGGCCGGTGATGACCCACCAGGCCGCAATCCACAGCACGAAGCTCGCAACCGCGATGAGAACGTAAAGACGGCGATCGAGCGCTCCGCGAATGGTCCATACGGACGACGGCGCGCGCGGCTCCTGCGTCACACGGCCCTAGACAGCGGTCAGGAACGAGACGCCGACCGCACCCACGAAGCCGCCGGCCCGGTCTCCGCTCTTTTCAACCGCGCCGTAATCCTCCGCCAGCACGCGCACGACGCGGTGCCGGTGGAAGCTAGCGAACAGTGCCCGGCAGGGGATGACCTGTTGGTCCCGCTCGCCGTAGAGCGAGCGGTGCAGGGCGCGCAGCCGGTGCCAGGGCACACCCGGACGCACGTGATGCGCGTTGTGATAGGGAAAATTCAACACCAGCAAGTTCAGCCACCACCAGCGTTCCGCGAGCAGATTTGAGTAGGTGTTCTCGTATTCATACCGCAGGTCGCGTTTCGCATCGGCGGCCGCCGCTTCGAGGGAGATCGAGGCAAAGACTTCGTACGTATGTTGAAACGCGTCCATGAAGCGCAGCATGCTGAGGAATACGAGGTAAGCCAGCGCGTACAGCAGCACTGCCTTGAGGGACAGAACCGCCAATGCCGCGAAACAGGCCAGTCTCACCGCGAGGATCACGACGACGCGGATCCGGTCGGCTGCGGTTCCCGACTTGAATGGTTTCGCTATGATCATGGCGCGCATCATGAGCTCCACTGCCGGCACATACAGCCACTCGAGCCCGAGCATCACGCCGCGTATCCAGCGGGGCGACGCGTTGAGTGCGGCACGGTAGTCGAACGTGACGACGTCGAGACGGTCCGAGTGATGGCGCAGGTGCTTCTTCTTCAAGCGCTGGTAGTTGCCAAGACACGACCCGTTGATCCAGCTCATCAGCACGCCGAGTCGATCATTGGCCGCGACCGTGACGAAAATCGCGTGATGTGCGCAGTCGTGAATGAGATAGGCCGAATAGATGAGCGCATGCGCGATCAGCACCACGCCGAGTGCATTCTCCCAGTACGCGTCGCGGGTAACCAAAGCGATGCCGGCCGGCCATGCGGTCAGCGTGTAGGAGATCACCAGCAGGGTCGGCCAATGGCGGCCGAACCGCTGCAAAGCGTTATTCATGTCAACCTCCCGGATAAACTTGCAAGGCATTCACAAAGGTGGCGTCATACGTGAGCTCGATCGGCGGTAGTGCAGTGATCTGTCCTTCGCGCATCAGGATGTCGCCGATGATCTTGCCGCTCGCATAAAAAGACGGCAGCGCCGCCGCCTTCTTGAAGGCGTCGCCGAGATTCGCTAAGCCCGGATTCTCGATATTCGGCAGCTGCGCGCGAACTTCGGCCGCACTGATATCGAGGGTCTTGGCGATGATGCCCAGCGCCGCGTCGGGCTCGGCCTGCATGAAGGCGAGACCGTCCAGCGTACCGCGTATCAAAGCGTCGACCAGCTTCTGATTCGCCGCGATCGTGCTGTCCTTGAGCACCAGGACGTCGGTGATCATGCCGCGCGCCTCGCGCGAGGAGAGCAACACATGGAAACGCTTGCCGCCGCCGGATTTCACGAGCACTGAGACGTTGGGTTCGTAGCTCACGCCGACATCCGCGGAACCGCCTGCCATGATGCCCACCACGCCCTCCGGCGTCGTGTTGATCGGTTGCACGTCCCGTTCCGACATTCCATCCTTGGCAAGCGCGTAGCCAAGCAGGAAGTCCGACGGCGATGCGGGCATGAAGGCGACCTTGCGGCCTTTCAATTCGCGGATGCTCTGGATCGCCGACGTGGCGAGGATGGCATCGCCACCGACGGAATAATCGACCGGCATGACGACTTTGAGCTTCCAGCCGCGCGCATTGGCGGAAATCACCTGGTCATAAGTCAAGGTCGTGGCATCGATCTGCCCGCTTTGCAACGCGCCGGCCATCACCGAATTGTCGCTGAAGTTGATCAGCTGCACGTGCAGACCGTGATTCGAGTAGAAGCCCTTGGCTGCGGCACAATAGATCGGACCGTAGCCGATCCACGTCACCACGCCCATTTTCACTGCGCTTTCGGCCTGCGCCAGCGCCGGGCAGAGGAGCAGGATCTGCGCCGCCAGTGAGACTCTTCGCGCCGCCTGCTTGTGCATGGTTACCGTTCCGTCGAGCATTTTCAGTGTCCGCATACTTGAATGAAACGCCCGCCGTTGCAACTGGATTGCGCGAAGGCAGCATGGTGTCGGTGACCCGTTCCAGTCTTGCGCGAAATCAGAGCGTAACGCGCCTGCCGGTGCCCGCTGCTGGTGCCGCGCCGGCATCGGTGCGCAGCCAGGCGATGCCGATGCGGGAAATAGTCCGCGCTCAAATGGCTTCATTCTCCGAGAAATAACATTCGCGTCGATGAGCATAGGCACGGGATGCGGCGGCAGGCACGGCAATTGCTAGCTTTCAAGAAAAATGTGCGTCTAGGGTTCCGGTCTGCCTCGGCAGATGACTGGTCCGAGAGAGGCAGTCCCTAAACAAGGGATACACGGCGGGACAAAAGCCCGGGAGATCGATGGCGGGGAAATTCAACAGTCCTCGGCCTGGGTCTCCCTGCCGGGACCATGCCGACGCTCGCGGTTTCCTCAACTGTGGCTTCGCCATGTCTGATCGAGGAACTGCCCATGAAAAAACCTTCGCGCGCGCAACTCCCCCCACCTGCAGCCATGTCGTCACTGACGATAGCCGTGCTCACCATTTTGTACGGCGTGCCCGCAGGCGCCGCTGCAGAGGCAGCCGATGAGAGCGGATTGCAGGAAGTGGTCGTCACGGCGAGTCGCCGCGCGGTGTCTGCGCAGGATCTCCCCATCAGCATCACCGCGGTAAGCGGGGCAGCCCTGGAGAGCGCGGGCATACAAGACATGGCCGGTCTTGCCCACTCGATCGCCGGCGTCAACTACACCGACAGGGGACCGTTCGGCGGCGTCAACGGCAGCACATTGGTGATGCGCGGACTGAACAGCGAATCCACCGCATTCCAGGAGGGGCTGGCAACATCCGTAGTGCCGCCGGTCGCGACCTATGTGGACGACACACCGCTGTTCTTCAACATGCGGCTGCAAGACCTCGATCGGGTGGAAGTCCTGCGCGGTCCGCAGGGCACGCTATACGGATCAGGTTCGCTCGGCGGCACCATCCGCTTCGTAATGAATGCGCCCGATCCCAGCGGCTTCGATGCGAAGGGGCAGGTGGGCATCAGCAAGACCGCCCACACGCACACCACCAATGAAGACATCAACGGCATGATCAATCTGCCCTTGTCAAACACCCTGGCACTGCGCATCAATGCCGGGGCCAGCGACGATGCCGGCTTCGTCAATCAAACCAATTTGTTTGCGCTCGATGCGGGCGGTGTGCCGCAGCTCACGCAACCAACCAGCGCGGGCAATCCGGTCGGACTCAACCCGCAGATTGGGGTGAAAACCTTTGCACAGAACGGCGTGAACTCGTATCAGTATCGAAATGCGCGCGTCGCGTTGCTGTGGAAGCCTAACGACGAATTCAAGGCGCAGCTTCAATACCTCTATCAACGATCGACGGCCAACGGTTTTCCCATGATCGCGACCGGACCCCTCGCGTATACGCAGCCAATCGCGGCAGCCAATCAGTTTCTGCCCAACGGCGCGCAGTCGCCTGCTTCGGCTCCGCCGGTGCTCCTGTCGCTGGCCCCCGCGACGGTGCCCGCCGGCACGGACCGGTTGACCAACGCCAACAACAGCCTGGAGGGCACCACGGACGACGTGAGCGTAGCTTCATTGAACCTGGACTACGACATGGGATTCGCCACGCTCACCTCGTCCAGCTCGTTTGCGCACCACAAGAACGGTACACACGATGACCTGACCGCCGAGTACGCGAACTTCAATTTCTACCAAAACCTGTACGGGCAGAACCCGCGCAACATCATCAATGCGGTCGACCAGCTCGACGACAAGGTCTATGCGCAGGAATTCCGGCTTACGTCGAAGACCGGCGGCAGGTTCGATTGGATCGCGGGCCTGTTCTACAAGGACGAGAAGACCTTCATCCAGGAGCACGAGTACTATCCCGGCTACAACGATTTTTATAACGCGTGTACCGCGTCAGGTCTGTACCCACCGACGGATTTGGGCGGCGTGAACGCGTCGGCCTGCGGCGCGGGCGAGCAGCCTCCCGGGACAGTCGTCGACGGGATAGCGAATCCGCTCGATCAGACTTACATCGGGGACATCGAAACCACGTTTCGCGACCTGGCGCTGTTCGGCGAGTTGACCTGGCATGTGACCTCGGACTGGAGCCTCACCGGGGGTACGCGGCTGTTCAAGCAGACCGTGTCGCAGGCTCAGCAAACCGGCCTGCTGTTCGATGGCCCCGGTTTCGTGTCGGGAAACAGCCTGGCCAACGAGTGGAAGCGGGCGCTGTGGAAGATCAATTCGGCCTACCAGCTCGACAACACCAATCTCGTGTATGCAACGTGGTCGCAGGGTTTTCGGCGCGGCGGCGTCAACGCTCTGCCGCAGAATCAGCCCATTCCGGCGCGCCAGGGAACCGTCGGCACCACGTGTCCGCCTGAGAGTCCGAACGCCGGCTTTTACTGCCTGCCGTCCTCATTGCTCACCTACCAACCCGACAAGGCGGATAACTACGAGATCGGGATCAAGGGGGTGCTCGCGAGGCGCGTGAGCTATTCCGCGGCCATCTACGACATTCAGTGGCACAACTTGCAGGAGGGCACGTCGCTCACGCCATTGTCGCTGCCGTCGGCATCCAATGCGGGCAATGCCTACAGCCGCGGCGTGGAGCTCGAACTGACCGCAAGCATCACGCGTAATTTCGCCGCAAAGCTTGGCTATACGTACGACAAAACCAAATTGACGTCCTTCAATTTTGACTTCTCGCAGAACGTAACCGTACCCCTGCCGGCGCCGGGCGGCCCGCTGCCGGGTACGCCCAAGAGCAGCGGGGCGCTGGGATTGGAATATGCGCATGTCAATTTCGCGGGCGGCGAGTTCCTCGCCGGGCTCGACGCGCACTACCAAAGTAAGCTGCTGTCGTCGATTTCCCAGACTGCACCGGTGGTACCGGGGTACACCATGCTGGACGGGCGCATCAGCTACCAGCACACGCACTGGCTCGGCACCATCTATTGCGACAACATCACCAATACCCTCGGCATCAACGCGATCACCGACCCGACGTTCTGGGGGAATCGCACGCAAGCGGTGATCTCGCGGCCGCGTACTTTCGGGGTGACGTTGGGCTACTCATTCAAGGAGCGCTGACCGGTGACCCCGTGATCCCGCCAGCTGCCGACCTGTACGCAAAAAGTCAACGGGCGTTCGAGGCCAGGGGCGGCGCTGAAGCACTCGCACTCATCGACGAAGCGTTGCAGGGTCATCCCAACGACCCTTATTTCCTGGTGCATCGTGGCCGTTGCCTGTTGGCGCTGGGACGCGTGCGCGAGGCGCGCGAGGCTGCGGCGTCCGCGCAGCAGCACGCAGTGCCGAATGCGGCGCTCCTCGGCGCGATCGGCAGCGTGTTCAACGTGGCGAACGATCACGTGGCTGCACTCGCGGCCTACGACCGCGCCGTCCGGCTGGCGCCCGATGATGCACGGATGCTGTACAACCGCGCCGCGGTGCGCCGCTTCGTGGGCGAGTTCGCCCAGGCGGAGGCCGATTACGATCGGGTCATCGCACTCGATGCCCATGACTACGAGGCCTATCTGAACCGCTCCCATCTGCGGATCCAGACCCGTGCGAAAAACCATGCGGCGGAGATCGAGGCACTTCTTGCCGGCAACGTGGCGGAGCCGCAGGGTGAAGTGTTTCTTCGCTACGCGCTCGCGAAGGAGTACGAAGATCTGCAAGACTACGCACGCTCCTTTGCACATCTGCAGCGTGGCGCGCAGCTCCGCAGGAAGCACCTTCGCTACGATGTCGCGGTGGATGTGGCGACGGTGGATTGGATCATCGGGGCCTTTGCGCGCCCGGCGCCGCCGCCGCCGGATGCCAGCACCGCGGCGCCCATTTTCATCGTCGGTCTGCCGCGCAGTGGCAGCACGCTCGTCGATCGAATCCTCGGCAGTCACTCGCAGGCGTTCTCGGCGGGCGAACTACACGCCTTCGCCCTGACGCTGGTCGCCGCGGTTCGGCGCCAAAGCGGCGGTGTGGCGGTGTCGCGTCAGGAACTGATCGCGCGATCTGCGCAGGTGGATTTCGCAACGCTGGGGTCGGACTACTTGAAGGTCGCCTCAGCCGGTGTGCCCGTGGGTCTGCGCTTCACGGACAAGATGCCGCTCAATTATCTGTACATCGGATTGATCCTGCGCGCGCTGCCGAATGCCCGGATCGTTCACGTCAGCCGGTCACCGATGGCGGCCGGTTATGCCATGTACAAGATGCTGTTCGCAGACGGCTATCCGTTCTCGTACGATCTGCGCGAGATCGGGCAATACTATGTGGCCTACCGACGGCTGATGGCTCATTGGCGCAGGCTTCATCCGAATGCGATCCATGAACTCGCGTACGAAGATTTGGTGGCCGATCAGCGCGGCGAGACCCGCAAATTGCTGGCGTTCTGCGGCCTGGACTGGCAGGACGAATGCGGTGATTTTCATCTGAATACCGCGCCCACGAGCACGGCTAGCGCCTCGCAGGTGCGTGAGCCGTTGAACGGGCGGTCACTGGCGCAGTGGCGTCACTATGCGGAGGATCTAACCGGGTTGCGCGACATTCTGAGCGCGGCCGGTATCGACTAAACCGCATCGCGCTGGTTGATATACGAACGCCAACTGCCCCACGCGGTGATATCGGCAGCATCGCCGGCAACGTGCGACTCGCATAAGAATCCCGCCACCCGTTCGCCGTCCTCGAGTTGGATCTTGCCGATCGCCAGCGGCGCGGGAATGCCGGCAAGAAAGGAGCCGACCTCGGCCGACCGAACTGCCCAGACTTCGCATGCTATGGATGCGCCGCCTTGCGCGGTTCGAATCAAACCCGGACGCTGCGGTGGCGGTCCCTGCAGGGCGTACAGCCGGTAGTGCGGGGCCGTGCGGGCGCGGCGTAGCAGGTAACCGCCGCGTTCCAGAAGCTGCGAATTCAGGGCGAGTCCCTGCATGTGTGCGCCGCAGACTGCGATCGGCATGAAACCTTCGGCGAGGGCCATCGGTGCCTCGACGGCGGGCGTGGGCGCCAGCGACCGATGCATGCGCTCGGCCAGCCCCAGCAATGCACGATCGGTGCCGCGCGGCGCAATCAACGTGACACCGAAGGGCATGCCGTCGTGGCGAAAGCCGGCGGGCACGGCGATCGCGGCCAGATCCATCAGGTTGACGAAATTGGTGTAGGTCCCGAGCGCCGTATTCAGGCGCACCGGATCGTCGGCCACCGCCTCGATCTTGAATATCGTCGGCGCCGTCGGCATGAGCAGCAGATCCACACCGTTCCATATCTGTTCCGCTGTGCGTATCAACGCCTTTAGCTTGTACTGCGCTCTGAAGGCGTCGACGGCAGACGGTCGCGCGCCGCTGAGTACGATGTCGCGTGTCACGGGATACATCGCGGCGGCGTTCGACTCCATGAAGGGCGCCAGCGCCGCGTAGCGTTCCGCAATCCAAGGTCCGCCGTACAGGAGGCGGGCGGCGTCGAAGAACGGCGCTGCGTCGATCTCGATCAGCGAGCCGCCAAGCTCTTCGACCCGGGCGGCGGCGGCGCGGAACAGCCGTTCGTACTCTCGATCGCCGCAAAACTCCAATTGGCTCGTTTGCGGCACGCCGACCCGAAAGCCGCGCAGCGCCACATTGTCCACCGGCCGCGAGTAGGCATCCCGTGCGTCGAAGCCCTCGGCGACGGCGAGCACGCGCGCGGCGTCCTCGCAGTTCATCGAGAGAATTGACACGCAGTCGAGCGAACGGCAGGCAGGCACCACACCTGCAGTGCTCAGCCGGCCGAGACTCGGCTTCAGACCGACCAGATTGTTGAAGCCGGCAGGGATGCGCCCCGATCCGGCGGTATCCGTGCCGAGGGCGAAACTCGCAAGACCCAGCGCCACCGCGACCGCCGAACCGGAACTCGATCCGCCGGAGATATAGCGCGGGTCGACGCTGTTTCGGCATGCACCGTACGGGGATCGGGTGCCTACCAACCCGGTTGCGAACTGATCCAGGTTGGTCTTGCCCACGGGAATCGCGCCGGCATCCAGCAGCCGTTGCACGACCGCAGCAGAGTGCGCGGGCACATAGGCATATTCCGCACAGCCCGCGGTCGTGGCCACGTCGGCGAGATCGATGTTGTCCTTGATCGCAAAAGGAATGCCGTAGAGAGGCAGGTCATCGATGACACGTTCTTGCAGCGACGCTGCATAGCCGAGCATCTGCGGCAATGACAGACGGGTTATCCAGGCATGGTGTTCTGGGGCTCGATCGGCGCACTCGAGCACGTGTTCGAGCACGTCGCGCACGGTGAAGTCACCACGTCGATAGCCGTGCAACAAAGCGTCGATGCGGAGACTTAAAATCGCTGCCATTCATGGCAAATATACTGCGCAGATTCGCATGACGCTGGATTTTCAGGTGCGCCAAGCGGGTGCATACGCCACGCCGCGCGAACCGCAGCGGTGCGTACAGGACGGTCCGTTAGCCGCGCCCGCCGCCCGATTGCAAAGCCGCTCAGTAGATGTAAACATGATTATGCGTCTAGGGTTCCAGCCTGATTCTTCAGGCGTTCGGTCCGAGAGAGGCAGTCCCATCTTCGCGTGCCGGAAGTTGGGATACACGGAGGGATAAAAGCCCGGGAGATCAATGTCGAGGAGCCAGTATTCCTCGGGATGGTCGCCTGCCAGAGGACAATCCCCGGAATGCCCATACGTACCGAGGAGTTGTTGAACCGTGGACTCATCCCCAGTTTTCCTGCGCGAAACGATCGAGGGCGGCAAACATTGGTCCTGCGTGTTGGCTGCAGGCACCGTGCTGCGCCTGACCGACGAAGGTGGCGGCGCCAACGTCGGCATGCTCTTTTACAATCCCGTCAACGTGCTGGAACGCTACAACGCACCGGATACGTTGAAGTGTCAGCACACCTTCAAATTGACGCGCGGGCACTGCCTGTATTCGGACATGGGGCGTATTTTTTGCTCCATCACCGAAGATTCGGTGGGATGGCACGACACGATCTGCGGTACCACCGACCGCGCTCAAGTGGCGCAGCGTTGGGGCGAGAAAAGCTATCAGCAGCATCGCAACGGCTGGACTCAGAACGGCTACGACGCCTTCCTGGTGGAGGGCGGCAAATATGGACTGGGTCCGCGGGATCTCGCGGCCAACGTCAACTGGTTCAGCAAGGCCTCCGCAGCCGACGATGGCAGCTTGCAGCTGGCGCCGGGAAACTCGCCGCCGGGCGCACAGGTGACGCTGCGCTTCGAGATGGATGCGCTGGTCCTGCTGCATACGTGTCCGCATCCGCTCCACCTTGCACCCGAGTATCCGCGCATCCCGGTGCGCATCGAACTGAGCAACGGTGAGCCGGTGGCGGAGGATGACTTCTGCCGTACGTCGCGGCCCGAGAACGGCCGCGGCTTCATCAACACCGAGCAGTACCGGCGCTGCCTGAAACCCCGACACGAGGCGGGCTGATGCGCCGGTCTTCCGCACTGCAGCCTGACTCAGCGTGCTACCGCACGGTGATACCCGCCGGCGACTACTGGATTCATCGCGTCGCCAAGAGCCAGTCTTTCCGGATCGTCGACGTCGAGGGCAATCAGTCCGCCGACACCCTGTTCTTTTCCGCGGCCGATCCGGCCGATCGGTATAGCGCGGTCGATACCATTCGCGCGCAGGGCAACGTTTACCTCACCGCCGGTTCCGAACTCCTGAGCACGACGGGCAATGTGTTGGCTCGAATCGTCGCGGACACTGTCGGTCGTCACGATACCTTGGGCGGTGCCTGCGCGGCCGAGTCCAACACGGTGCGCTACGCCCTCGATACGCGGACCATGCATTCCTGCCGGGATAGTTATCTGCTGGCCGTCGCCGCGAATGGGCAATTCGGCCTGAGCAAGCGCGACCTGACGCACAACATCAATTTTTTCATGAATGTTCCCGTGACGGCGGATGGCGGCCTGCAGTTCGCGGATGGCTTGAGCGGTCCGGGACAGTATGTGGAGATGGAGGCTGCCATGGATCTCATCGTGCTGATCTCAAACTGTCCGCAGCTCAACAATCCTTGCAACGCCTATAACCCGACGCCGCTGGAGATCCTCGTCTGGGATGCTGATGTTCGATAAGGTACTCGTCGCAAACCGAGGCGAGATTGCCTGCCGCATCCTGCGCACGCTGCGGCGGATGGGCGTGCGCTCGGTGGCGGTGTACTCGGAGGCGGATCGCCACGCACGGCACGTGCGCCTCGCGGACGAAGCCGTCTTCATCGGCCCGTCCCCTGCGGCCCAGAGCTATCTGAATCAGACTGAAATCATCGCGGCCGCGCGCCGGACCGGCGCCGAAGCGATTCATCCGGGCTACGGTTTCTTGAGCGAAAACGCGACGTTCGCTGACACCTGCGCGGCTTGCGGAATCGTGTTCATCGGCCCTACCCCGCCACAGATTCGTGAGTTCGGTCTGAAACACACCGCGCGCGCCTTGGCCGAACGGAGCGGGGTGCCTTTGTTGCCGGGCAGCGGCCTGTTGTCGGACGCGGCCGAGGCATTGCGCGAGGCAGGGCGCGTCGGCTACCCGGTGATGCTCAAGAGCACCGCGGGGGGCGGTGGCATCGGCATGCAGCTGGTCCGCGAGGAGAGCGGAATGCAAACCGCATTCGAGTCTGTCGATCGGATCGCGCAGCGGAATTTCAGCCGCGGCGGCGTCTTCCTCGAACGCTTCATCGAGAATGCGCGGCACATCGAGGTGCAGATCTTCGGCAGCGGCACGGGACGCGTGCTGGCGCTCGGCGAGCGCGACTGCTCGGTGCAGCGGCGCAATCAGAAGCTGATCGAGGAGACGCCCGCGCCCGGCATCTCGGCGACATTGCGCGCGAGCCTCAACGCGTGTGCCATCCGGCTCGGCGAAGCGGTCAGATACCTTTCGGCCGGTACTGTGGAATACGTGTTGGATACGCAGTCCGGCGAGTTCTACTTCCTCGAAGTGAATACGCGGCTGCAGGTCGAGCACGGCGTCACCGAGGCGGTGACGGGCGTTGACCTGGTCGAATGGATGGTACGCGTCGCAGCCGGAGAAGAACTCACGCTCGATACACCGCAACCGCGAGGCGCTTCCCTGGAAGTGCGCCTCTATGCCGAGAATCCGGCACGCGGTTTCCGGCCGTCATCGGGATTGTTGTCGGAGGTCGACTTTCCTGCGGACGTGCGAGTCGACACCTGGCTTGAGTCCGGGGACTCGATCACGCCGTTCTATGATCCGTTGCTGGCGAAAGTGATCGTTCATGGCAGCGATCGCGACGCGGCGCTCGCCAACCTGCAGCGAGCGCTGCACGCGACGCGCCTGGCGGGCATCGAAACCAACCTCGAATACCTGCGACAGCTGCTCGGCACACCACAATTTCTGGCAGGTGGCATGACGACCCGTGCGTTGGATGCATTTGCCTATGTGCCGCGCAGCGTCGAGGTGTTGAGCGCGGGCACGCAGACCATGATCCAGGACTATCCGGGGCGGCTCGGATACTGGAATGTCGGCGTGCCGCCATCCGGACCCATGGACAGCCTGTCGTTCCGGCTCGCCAATCGTGCGCTCGGCAACCCGGCGGACGCCGCGGCGCTCGAGATGACATTGTCGGGGCCCACGCTCAAGTTCGACACGCACGCTGAGGTGTGTCTGACGGGCGCCGCGATGCCCGCGGATGTCGACGGCCAACGCATCGAGTTCTGGTCGCCGACGACGATACCGGCCGGCGCCACCTTACGCGTCGGTGCGGCAACCGGCCCGGGCTGTCGCGCCTACCTTGCCGTTCGCGGTGGCTTCGACGTGCCGCGCTATCTCGGCAGCTGCGCGACCTTCACGCTCGGTCACTTCGGCGGTCATAGCGGTCGTGCGCTGCTGGCCGGCGACACGTTGCATCTGGGGGATACCGCCGGGTGCGCGGCGCCAAGCCCGATACCGGCCGACATCGTTCCGGCGATGGAGGCGGTGTGGATTTTGAGCGTGCTGGATGGTCCGCAAGGGGCGCCCGACTTCTTCACCGATGCCGACATCGAGCAATTCTATGCCGGCTCGTGGACGGTGCATTACAACTCGAGCCGCACCGGAATCCGTCTGATCGGGCCGAAACCGCAGTGGGCGCGTCAGGACGGCGGCGAGGCGGGACTGCATCCCTCGAACATTCATGACAACGCCTATGCCATCGGCGCCATCGATTTCACCGGCGACATGCCGGTCATCCTGGGTCCGGACGGGCCATCGCTCGGCGGCTTCGTGTGTCCCGCCACGGTGGTCAAGGCCGATCTGTGGAAACTGGGCCAACTGCGGGCGGACTGCAAGGTCCGATTCGTGCGTCTGCACCCTGACGATGCGCAAGCGCTGGAACGTCAGCAGCAATCGATGATTGCCGCGCTGTCCCGGCCGGCCGGCAGTTCATCGCGGCGCGTTGGCGGGTCTGCCGTGTCGCCGATTCTCGCCGAGTCGCAGAGGCACGGCACGCGGCCACAGGTGATCTACCGCCGTACGGGCGACGCCAACGTCTTGGTGGAATTCGGTCCGCCGGTGCTGGACATCGAACTGCGCCTGCAGGTTCATTCGTTGATGCAGTGGCTGGCGGGCCAAGAGGTTCCCGGCATCATCGACCTGACGCCAGGCATCCGTTCTTTGCAGGTGCACTACGACAATCGGGTGCTGCCGCTCGATCGCCTGCTGCAGCTGTTGACGAGCGGCGAGGCGGCGCGCACGCCGATCGATGACATGGAAGTGCCGAGCAGAATCGTCCGGCTGCCGTTGTCCTGGGACGATGACTCGACCCAGCTCGCCATCGCCAAATACATGCAATCGGTGCGCGCGGACGCGCCGTGGTGCCCGAGCAATATCGAGTTCATCCGCAGGATCAACGGTCTCGACAGCATTGAGGACGTCAGGCGGGTCGTGTATGAGGCAAGCTACCTGGTGCTGGGCTTGGGAGACGTGTATCTCGGCGCGCCGGTTGCGACGCCGCTCGATCCCCGGCATCGCCTGGTGACCACCAAGTACAATCCCGCGCGCACCTGGACGCCGGAAAATGCGGTCGGGATCGGCGGTGCGTACCTATGCATCTACGGCATGGAGGGGCCCGGTGGCTATCAGTTCGTCGGCCGCACCTGTCAGGTTTGGAACACCTACAAGGTCACGCAGCAGTTCGTCCGCAATCAGCCCTGGCTGTTGCGCTTTTTCGATCAGATCCAGTTTTATCCGGTGAGCTCCACGGAGCTGTCGGACTTTCGCGCCGATTTTCTGCACGGCGCGGCGAGTCTCGACATCGTCGACGACGTGTTTCGTCTGAACGACTATCGACGTTTTCTCGCGCAGCATGCTGAGCAAATCGCTGCCCATACGCAGCGGCGCCAGGTTGCGTTCGCGGCCGAGCGGACGCGCTGGGAGAGCAGCGGCCAAATCGGCTACACGGCGGAGATGCCGCCGGTGCAGCAGCAGGTCGATGGTGAAGAAATGCCACCGGATTGCGTTGCGGTGCCGAGTCCCGTGGCCGGCAACGTCTGGCGCGTCGCCTCGGCAGTCGGGCAACGGGTGCGTGCGGGCGAGACGTTGGTGATGATGGAGTCGATGAAAATGGAGATGGCCGTCGCCGCGCCGGTGGATGGCGTCATCACGGAATTACGCTGCGCGGAGGGGCGTTCGGTGCTGTTCGCACAAACGCTGGTGGTATTGCGAAGTTCAACAATATGAGAGGGAACATGAAATCATTCACGCGCGCCGCGCAGCGCGTCGCCATCATTTGCCTCATGACCGGGTTGGTCGCCTCACCCTGCGCCCTGGCAGCGGAAAAAACCACCTTCAACGTGGCCTGGAGCATCTACGTTGGCTGGATGCCATGGGATTACGCGGATCGCAGCGGGATCCTGAAGAAATGGGCCGACAAATACGGCATCAAGATCAAACTCACGCAGATCAACGATTACGTGGAATCGATCAATCAATATACCGCCGGCCAGTTCGACGCCTGCGTCATGACCAACATGGACATGTTGACCATACCCTCTGCGGGTGGCGTCGATTCGACGGCGCTGATCGTGGGCGACTTCTCCAACGGCAACGACGGGGTGGTCCTTAAGGGAAAAGGCAAAGCGCTGAGCGACATCAAGGGCCAGAAAATCAACCTGGTCGAGCTGTCGGTGTCGCATTACCTGTTGATCCGCGCACTGGCCAGTGTCAATTTGCACGAGCGCGACATCAAGGTCGTCAACACCTCGGACGCCGACATCGTCGGTGCGTTCGCAGCGCCGTCGACCACCGCCGTCGTCACCTGGAAACCGCAACTGAGCACGGTTCTGTCGCAACCGAATGCGCAGCTGGTATTCGATTCGAGCAAGATCCCGGGCGAGATCCTCGATCTCATGGTGGTGAACACCGCGACGCTGCAGGCCAATCCAAAGCTCGGCAAGGCACTGGTCGGCGCATGGTACGAGACGCTGAACGTCATGATGAAGGGCGATCCGGCGGCGGCCGCGGCACGCGCGGCGATGGCGAAGGCTTCGGGAACGGATCCGTCCGGATTCGATGCGCAACTCGCGACGACCCATCTCTTCGTAACGCCGGCCGATGCGCTGGCCTTCATGTCCGGGCCAGCGATGATGCAGTCGATGGATGCGGTGCGCCGGTTTTCCTTCGAGCATGGAATACTGGGACGGGGAGGGCCATCCGCCGATGTTGTCGGCATTCAATTCCCGGGCGGCAAGTCATTGGGTGATGTGAAGAACCTCACGATGCGTTTCGACCCGCGCTTCACTCAGCAGGCCGTGGACGGACAGCTGTAGGCTCGAACCGATCCATGCGCCGCCTGGTTAATCGCACACCCAACCGGGCTCAATTCCTCGCGTTGAGCCTCCTGCCTTTCGTGCTCGTGATCGCGGCGTACCTGTTCTATTCGAATGCGCGGCTGGCCGCCAATCCCGGCGACAAGCTGTTGCCGTCGCCGGCGACCTTCGCACACACGATTCATCAGTATGCGTTCGACGAGGACGAACGCAGTGGCGAGATACTGCTGTGGAGCGATACCGCCGCCAGCCTCAAGCGCATTCTCGTTGCGCTCGTCAGCAGCGCGGCGCTCGGCGTGGCGCTCGGCCTTGCGATCGGCGTCATTCCTTTCGTGCGGGCAACCCTGGCGCCGTTCGTGGCGGCACTGTCCCTTATCCCGCCGCTCGCGATATTGCCGATCTTGTTCATCGTCGCCGGTCTCGGCGAGCTGGCCAAGGTGTTGCTCATCATCATCGGCGTCACGCCTGTCATCGTGCGTGACCTGGCATTGCGCACAGGCGAACTTCCCGTCGAACAGATCATCAAGGCGCAGACGCTGGGGGCTTCCACCTGGCAGTTGATCATTCGGATCTTCCTGCCGCAGATCTGGCCGCGGCTCATCGATGCGGTGCGCCTGAGCCTCGGGTCCGCGTGGCTGTTTCTCATTGCAGCGGAGGCGATCGCATCGACCGACGGGCTCGGCTATCGGATTTTTCTGGTCCGGCGATACCTTGCCATGGACGTGATTCTGCCGTACGTCGCCTGGATAACGCTGCTGGCATTCTCCATGGACTGGCTGCTGCGAAGCTTGCGTTCGCGCGCGTTTTCCTGGGCTGAGCCCGGCCGCTAACGATGACGAAAATCGCCGTGAAAGGGATGTGGAAGGAGTATCGCGATCAGGTGGTGCTCGAAAACATCAACCTGACGCTCGGCGACCACGAGTTTGTGACCATCGTGGGCGCCTCCGGATGCGGCAAGACTACGTTCTTGCGCATGCTGCTCGGGGTGGAAGCGCCGAGCCGTGGCACGTTTCTGATCGATGATGTACCGCTCCCGGCCGAACCCGGACCCGACCGCGGCATCGTGTTTCAGCGCTACTCACTTTTTCCGCATCTGACGGTTCTCGGCAACCTGCTCCTGGGTCTCGAATTGCGCGGCTCGCGCCTGCTCGGCCGGCTGACGGGTGCACGTCGGCGCTTGGCGGTCGAGCGAGCCAATGACCTGCTCGAGGCGGTCGGCTTGGCCGCGTCACGCAACAAGTATCCCGCACAATTATCGGGTGGCATGCAGCAGCGCCTGTCGATCGCGCAGTCGGTGATCTGCGAACCGAAGATCCTGCTGCTGGATGAGCCTTTCGGCGCGCTGGATCCCGGCGTCACCGCCGACATGCACGAGCTGATCTTACGGTTGTGGAATACACACAAGATGACCGTCGTGATGGTCACGCATGATTTGCGGGAGAGCTTTTATCTGGGTACCCGCTTGCTGGTGTTCGACAAGTTGCGCATTGACCCCGATGCGCCGGAGCGCTTTGGTGCAACCATCACTTACAACATTGGGTTGAAAGGGCACCGGTCGCCGGTGCCGGCGGGAATAGGGCTCGTGACGCCTTGAACGTGAGCGGCACCGGGACCCTGCTCGCGCTTTGACGAGACAACCGTCGGCTATGCGAGTCGTCTGAAAACTGTTCGGTAAGTGCTGCGCGGAACGCCTGCAAGGCTCCGTAGGGCGAGGATCGGGGCGAGATGTTAGACGAGAAGTTTCTAAATGTTTTGGCGGTGGGCGGGGGTGTCGTCTGGCGCTTCGCGCTCGCTAGTAGAACCTGAAAAAAACGAATGCCCGAGCTACTGATCCATTCACGGTTTATTGAGGGGGATCCAGGGTCATTGCTCGACGCACAAC